>SYJV01000202.1 GCA_005798335.1 Planctomycetaceae bacterium
CCAGGCCGACTGATCACTAACCTGAGACCTTCGCGGCTATCAGTTTGGCCTTGGTCAAAACGAATTCTCAGATGACGCTCGTTATAGAACCATCAATAAGCACTTCGCGACTGGGGCCTTTCGAAGTTTTTGCGGCCTTGCCAATTCTAGATTTACTCTCTTAGTTTTTCATCGCGAGACATTATGACTTTAGACGTAGAACAAGACGGATGTGGTCCACCTGCCAGGCAGGTGATCATCGGCATTGATTGGGCTGATGCCGAGCATGCATTTCATCTTCTTGACAACAACCTGGCTGGCTCTTTTGAGCAGACTCCTGTCGATATCGCTCGGCAAGTCAGCGACTGGCGACAGCGCTTCCCAGGTGCAACGTTTTGTATAGCCATCGAACAGTCGCGTGGGCCCTTGATCACTGCTCTGGTCGAATGCGTTGACGTGCTGATCTATCCGATCAATCCCGCAGCACTGGCCAGTTACCGCAAGGCATTCGCGCACGGTGGTGGAAAGAATGATCCTGCCGATGCCAAACTGCTGGCGAACTTCCTGGGGCATTATCGCGAGCGACTCAAGCCACTGGTGCGCGACTTACCGCTCACTCGTGAACTCGCGTCGCTGGGCGAAGATCGACGTGGTTTGGTCGATCAGCGCGTGGCACTCGCCAACGAGTTGCGGGCTATATTAAAGTTGTATTTGCCTTGCATTTTGCTGCTTGACGCCGACAAACTATACGCACACTTCATCGTCAGGTTACTGCTCAAGTACCGCACCCTCGACGAACTCCAGAACGCCGGTAAGACCAAGCTCCGCAAGTTCTTCTTCGGCATCGGTGTGGCCGCCAAAGCCGAGCAACGCATCGAATTATTGATGGCCGCCAAACCACTGACAACCGATGAAGTAACCATTCGCTCCGGTGCTCGTCGAGTGCAGGCTATCGTTGCACAACTAGATGCACTCAACAAATCCATCGACATCTATGACGCTGCTATTAAGCTGTTGGTGAAAGAACACGCGAACTATCCAATCGTCGCCTCCCTGCCGGGTGCCGCCACCAAGACTCAGTGCCGACTCTTGGCTGCGCTCGGGGACGATAAGTCCCGCTACCAAAATGCCGCTGCCCTGCAAGCCGCCACTGGCATTGCTCCGATTACTAGCCAGAGCGGCAAGCAGAAAATCGTTGCTTGCCGCTGGGCCAGCACTAAATTCCTCAAACAGACTTTTCACGAATACGCTGGACTCTCGATCCGCAAATGTCGCTGGGCGAAAGCCTACTACGATATGCAGCTCGCTCACGGCAAATCCGCTCAAATGGCCAAACGCGCATTGGCCTTCAAGTGGCAGAGAATCATCTTCCGCTGTTGGCAAAGCAACACGCTATACAACGACGAAAAATACTTGAAGCGACTCCAAGCAGAGAAAGCTCCACTACTCCAATTCATCACTCAATCAGCTACTGAAGCAAGCTCAAACTCCAAGTGAATAAAATGTCAATCAGCAAGCTAAATTCAAATGTAGAAAAACTGTTCAAAACCCAATTAACCCCTTGACTCATTCACTCAGATGTCTTGGGTTCATCGGTTTGTTCGTTGATTCATTTGAATTGGCTGAGATACGAAATGATGAACTCAGCAAGCGATCCGGCTAGCTTCTTCGTCCACAGTGTCGGGTCGTCTCCATGATATCGAAGTTCATGGTCGAATTCAAAAAGTTCGTCGCCGAAGCGATCGTTCCGACGGATAAACCCAATGCTATTACCATCGGATTCTACGTTGTATGAGGAAATTGCTAATGCACTGAGGTTCTCATCAATCTGCCAAGCGCCCTGCGATGTGTATACGGCGCGGAGTGGACGCTCCAAACAAATGGCAGCATTACCTGGCAAATGGAATTCACCAAATTCAATCAGGAGTCGTTTGTAGTCAAGGGGCAATCGCACACCGATCTCAACTTCTTCATCGGCTATCTCAGCTTCGCTAATAGGAGCGAATGTTCGCTCTGCAGGATATGTGATAAACAGATCGTCCGTGAATGGAATGCCAAGAATCTCACAGACAACAGTTGCGTCGCAGTTCATGTGATCATAGTCCGGAAACACATATCCTTGATTCTCGCAAATCACGTGACCAATAGATCGGATCTTTGCTATCGCATCGTCAAGGCTTGGCATTAGTCTCTTTCTTCAACGAACTATTTTATATGTCGCATCTCGCGCAGTAATGCGACTTTGGGGCTTTTATAGCCGCGCGCGGCAAGTAATTTTACTTGGTACGCACGGTACAAATAAAATTATCCGTTGCAACTTGCCCCAAAGTAACATGGCAAGTTCAAGCAACGCGTCCGAGAGATCACTCGCCGCGCGCGAGGGATGTCGATGACGGCTCGGTTGAAAGGGCTAGGTCACTACTTGCGTGGCTGGGCCGGTTATTTCGCGTTAGTTCCGCTCAAGAGTTTCTTCGCCGAGTTGGACAAATGGGTCCGGCGACGCCTGCGCGCCTGCTACTGGAAGCAAGGGCGTAAGCCGCGCGCCCGAATACGAAATCTCTTGACATTGGGCCTAACGAAGGATGAAGCCGTACCTTTTGGTTCTTGCTCACGAGGCGCCTGGTTCATGGCTCATTGCCGCAGCATGCAAAGCACGCTCAGCAACGACCATCACGCCCAGCATGGCTTGGTAAGTCTATTAACAATCTGGAGCAAGCTTGCTCTCAAGTTTCGAAACGCACTGTGTTTGCTAGATTACTGTGCGGACCCGCATGCTAGGTGTTGTGGGAGGGGTCCGGTGAAAGCTGGCCCCTATCCCGATCGCTTTGTTCGTCGACTGCCTCAGTGTGGAATTAGGAACCACCAGACAGGAACCGTGACAATAATCGCTGCAAGTATCAATCGAGTCCATAGGGGTACGCCAAGCCGCGACCAGTTTATCAGCGTTTGCCCGGTATCCGAACGCCCCATGTTGAACGACGTGACAATTGCGAGCGAAGTGAACAAAAAGAGCGCGTTGCAGGCTTGGTAGGAATTGAGCCGATACGCTAGCCAAGTTGCTGAGCCAGCCATGTGACCAATTACGACGAGAATTGAAATCGTCATTCCAATCTTTTCAGGTAGGATCGAAATCAATATCGAAAAAATGCCGATCCAAGCCAAGCCCGCGCCTGCGAAGACGATTGGATGTGTGGTTAAGTAAGCACGAAACGACGGGGAGATCTCGTTCACGTCTTGGTAGTTGCCGGCCCAATACGCGGGAGATTGACCATACAGCGTCAGGCCGAAATCAAGGCAGCACAGCAAAATCGGAGGAACGACAATCCAGAGCGATCGTGGACGAAACAGACTTTCCTTCATCAATTAGGTTCCTGTCTTGTCGACGAATGTTACGGATCACCAAGTCGACGCGATGATCTCTCCATTGCCAAAACGCACCTTCGGCGACTTTGGTGCATCCGATGGTTCGCCACGTTTTCCCCGCAGCCCCGACCTGCTGAGAAGCTGACATTTAGCATCAATTATCTTACCACGAAGGACACGAAGAGCACGAAGGAAATCAGAGCACAAAACACAAAACGCTTGATGCCCTCTTTAAGTTTGGTCACATTGAAGTTCATCAGCAGTCCGATCTTTATTTCCGCCAATTTCATATAGGTCAACAATTGGGCCTCGTGAATACCCAATAGTTTCTCTACGCTCTTCAACTCGATAATGAGCTGGTTCTCGACCAGGACGTCAATGAGGTATCCACAGTCGAGCAAAACGTCTTTGTATCGAACAGGCTGTGCAAGTTGAAGCTGAAAGTCAATATTGTGGCGACTCAATTCATGTGCCAGGCATTGTTCGTAGGCCGACTCGAGCAGTCCCGGCCCTAGGTGTCGATGGACCTCAATAGCACAACCGATTACGCGATTGGATAGATCGTCGAATTCCATCTTCGTGCTCTTCGTGTCCTTCGTGGTGCCTATC
>SYJV01000203.1 GCA_005798335.1 Planctomycetaceae bacterium
GCAAGTGGTCAAAGCCACAGCGAGTGGTAAACGCTCCTCACGAACGACAAGACGATATTCTTCCGCCTCTAGCGAAAGCTAGCAATCACAGGTAACATCGACCTGTAAATTGCCCGTAATTTCAAGATACGAGCGAGTGAGAGCCTGGATTGACATACACCTGGATTGACGCACTCGCTTGCGCTTCGGGCTTGTATTGGTAAATTTCCTTCTGCCGCTCGCCTTAGGACCATCATTCAACAACTTAATGGCTAATGGAATTGGGTACCATGCTCACCAAGCAATCAAAGTTCATTATTCGAGCTACGTTCATCAAACAAGCGATTGTTTTGTTTCTGCTGACAACAAGTTACGCGCAACCGTCATTTTGTCAGGATCGCAAGACTAAGGTGCTGAACGATCGTTCGCGTACACTGCAAGATGGATTCTGGATCTACAACAATGTTGCCAAAGGTGTGGAACAAGCGCAGCGCACTGGCAAACCGCTGCTAGTGATCTTTCGTTGCATTCCGTGCGAAGCCTGCGCGCAGCTCGACGAACAAGTTGTCGACAATAACCCCGATGTGCGCAAGCACTTAAGTAACTTCGTTTGCGTCCGAGTGGTGCATACCAACGGTATGGATTTAGCGAAATTTCAATTTGACTACGATCAATCTTGGGCTGCATTTTTTCTGAATGCTGACGGCACGATTTATGGGCGCTATGGCACTCGTTCGCATCAACATGATTCTGCCGAAGATGTCTCGCTGGAGGGTTTTCTCGATACTCTCGGCGAAGTACTCAAACTGCATGCAAACTATCCTGCCAACAAGACTCAACTGGTCGCCAAAATGGGTCCGAAGCCGGAAGTTGCTCGACCTGAGGATTTCCCAGAGCTGAAAATCAAATACTCAACGGAATTGGATTATCAGGGAAAGGTCGTGGAAAGTTGCATTCATTGCCATCAAGTCGGTGAAGCTGTGCGCGAATGGCATCGGGATGCTGGTAAGCCGATTCCCGCGGAAGTCATGTATCCGTATCCACATCCGAAAATTCTAGGGTTGGTGATGGACGCTGCCCGCGCCGCAACGCTCAAGAGAGTTTTGTCGCCATCGAGTGCGGAGATTTCTGGTTTCAAATCGAATGACAGGCTCCTGTCGCTGGATGGACAGTCCATTATTTCCGTTGCAGATATTCAGTGGGTTCTGCATCGTTGTGGTACCAAAACGAATATTGCCGCAACCGTTCAGCGCGATGGTAAATCCGTCGAGTTGACGTTGAAGTTACCGAATGGCTGGCGAGAAAGTGGCGATATTGGCTGGCGAGCTACCAGTTGGGGACTGCGCCGCATGGTTACCGGCGGACTGCTGCTGGAATCGATCACGCGCGACGAACTCCGGCAGCTTGGATTGGACAGTACGGCCGTTGGCTTGCGAGTTAAACACGTCGGTCAATTCGGACCCCATGCCACGGCCAAACGTGCAGGTTTTAGAGTTGGCGATGTGCTAATATCGGTCGATGGAATCAACAAACCTATGACCGAAAGCCAGTTGTTCGCACAGTTGTTTACATCAAAGCGCGTAGGCGACACCGTGACGTTCGTAGTTGCTCGCGAAGACAAACATTTGACTCTTGAGTTACCCATTCAGGAATGAGGACCAACGTTTGCATCAATCGAAAAATAACTGCCCATTTGATTTGTAGCCCTGCACTCCGTCGCGGTGGTCGACGGAAAAAGAGTATTCATCCCGGTGCGATTATTAGCTATTAGCCGGTCGCCGCACTCGGAGCACAACCGGATTATGGTCGGCAACATCGGGTTATGCTGAAGGAATTGCAGCAGACGATTTGCCGATGGAAGAACGAATGATCAAAGCCTACGTTGGTCCATGAATGAAGCCGCGCAGTTCGATCGCGTTGGGTGAGATTTGATTGGGGCCGCTGTGAAGTTACTTGCCTCGCATCAATCCAGGTTGGATGTCGATTTCGAGCGGCGAGAATTCTTGCAGGTGATATTTTTCCCAAGCGAGCGCGCCCATTACTGCGTTGTCGGTGCATAGTTCCGGTGGCGCAAGCACCAGTTCGCAGCCAATTTTTTGGCTCATCGATTCCAAACGGGAACGCAGCGCAAGGTTAGCGCAAACGCCACCTCCAACACACAAGCGCGATAGGTTAGTGGCCGCAACAGCTTGCTCAGCTTTACCCGCGATACAATCAATCACGGCTTGCTGAAAACTGGCTGCTACGTCTGCTCGATTCTGGGCAGATATGTTGAGACTTGTGAAATCTTGTTTGCCGGTACCAAATAAATGATAACGAACTGCGGTCTTTAACCCAGAGAAACTTAGGTTTAGGGAATTTCGCTCGGCTAACAAGGGGCGTGGAAATGAATGGGCTCGCGGATTCCCCGAAGCAGCGAGCTGGCTGAGATTGGGGCCACCCGGGAACGGCAAGCCCAACATAACGGCGACTTTGTCAAACGCTTCACCAACCGCATCGTCGATCGTACCTCCTAGGTATCGCCATGAGCAGGGGGAATCACAGTGGTACAAGTTTGTATGACCTCCACTGACTACAAATCCTACGCACGGAAAAATCGAGCAACTCCTTCCAATTTGACAGGCATATATGTGGGCTTGAACGTGGTTGATCGAGATTAGAGGTTTGCCCCAAGCAATGCACAGTGCTTTGGCGGCGCTCAACCCAACCAAGAGTGAGCCGGGCAATCCAGGTTCAGTCGCAACGGCAACTGCGGCGATGTCGTTGAATGGGTCTATTCTCGATTCTTCGAGGACATTGCGAACCATCGGCACGATTCGTTCTAAATGCGCCCGAGCCGCCAATTCAGGAACTACCCCATTATAGCGATCGTGAATCGGTTGCTGGCTGGCAATTCTGGACGCCAAAACCGAGCGATTGGCCGCTATTACTGCGGCTGCAGTTTCATCGCAGGTTGATTCGATTGCCAGCATAAACATTTGAGCATTCTAGCGAATCTCGGACAAAATACGCAAGTCGTTATCACTGCGATACTTGTGCTCACTGACCTGCATGGCGAAAAGGCTGCGGGCCGTAATTCTGAACAAATTTTCCACGGGTATCGGTATGTGGACAAGAAGTTATCAATTGTTGGCCTCTTTTTACAAAAAAGGCTCACGTCCAAGCCACACCTGGGTTTAGACTAGTCCTTCGCGACGGACGAGGAAGGAATTCGTGGGAAGTTGTTTGACATGCTCGCTAGCAATCCTACAATCGGCCACGCCTTTCACAGGCAGCTCGCGATACTGAACATCGACCGACGGATTTGTGGCCCTCTTCTTGACCGTCGAGGTTCGGTAGGCGAAATGCAGGGTATGCATTTCGTTCGAAACAGGAACCAAGCTGTTAATGATTGTAACAGCATGAATGGATAGGAGTGCGCGCCGAGCATGGCACACGATGTGAACCAGAGCGACAAGGACTTCGCGGCTCAGTTGCGATTTTCCCTAGTTGATCGGATCAGCCGGGAGCGCGTTGACTTGTGGATTCCGCCGGATACTCTTTGGGATTGGGAAGATGGCTGTTTGCGAATCCATTTTTCATCGTTGTTTGCATGCAACTTAGCTAGACGCATGCTTTTTCGAGATCTTGTAGCGGCTCTGAATGAAGTAGTTGGATCGGATGCTCGATTAATTATGGAACAGAGCAAACTACACAAAGTTGTCTCGGATACTGAATCCAGACCGCGATTGCTCGAAAAGAGAGTTATCGCGGGGACAATTCCTATCCCAGGTCGATTACCCAGAAGCGAAAGACTGCCACTGGTGGTCGCATTGGAAAAGAGAAAAAATTCTCCTCCAGTTATTGCCGCGGACAGACCGCAGCCGGTTCCTGAGCCCACTGCGGCAGCGCGACCTACGTATAGTGTTTGGGAGCAGTTTGTTTCGGGCACATGCAATGAACTGGCGTGGACGGCCGCAAATATTGCGTTACGCGAGCCTGGCAGCATGACGCCGTTGCTGTTTCATGGCCCAAGCGGCGTAGGAAAGTCGCACTTGGCGGTTGGGTTAGCCCAACAACTCCGTTCTACTCAGCAACTCAAACGCGTATTGCACTTGTCCAGCGAGCAGTTCACTAATGACTTTACGGAAGCGATTTTGGGAAAAGGCTTACCTCTTTTCCGACGCAAGTATCGCGACTTGGAAGCATTGATCATAGACGACATTCAGTTCTTGATAGGCAAGAAGGCAACCATCGGAGAATTGCACCATACGATCGACAATTTGTTGAAGGCGAATCGCCAAGTCGTATTGCTGGCAGACCGATCACTTCCAGAACTGGAGGGATTAGGAACCGAGTTGGTCGCTCGCATTCGCGGTGGACTAGTTAGTCCTTTGATGCCGTTGGACGAGGAAACTCGATATCAATTGCTGACCAAAGACATCGCAAGAAATAAGGTATCGATTCCCGACGAATTTCTGCGTCAGATTGCTCAGCGTATCAGCGGAGATGGTCGAGCGATCAAGGGCGTTGTGAAGCGATTGGTAGCGATGGAGTCGTTACACGGAAAAAATCTGACCTGGGATCAGTGCTGGAATGCGATTTTTGATTTGGTTCAGGCCACTCAGCCCATCGTCCGTCTAAAAGACATCGAGCGCGTGGTCTGTGACGTTTTTGGTCTCGAAGCGCAAAGTCTGCAGTCGCATTGCAAAACTCGGACGATTTCCCAACCGCGCATGCTAGCCATGTTTCTGGCTCGCAAGTATACGCCAGCCGCGTACAAAGAGATTGGAGATTTCTTTGGTCATCGTCGGCATAGCACCGTTATCTCCGCTGAGAAAACAGTGGAAGGCTGGTTAAAGGAAAACACGGAATTACAGTTTGCTCGAGGTCCGTTGAGCATTCGCGAAGCGATTCGTCACGTCGAAGCGAACTTACACGTCGGCTGAATCCACCAGTCCGTTTACCGTCATACATTTACTGTGTGCAATTGATGTGGCATAACGCCAGTCATCGGTATCTTAAGCCGTGGCACGGAGGCTAAGATTCCCACCGTCGCCCGATTTCCGAAACTGTGGCTGAACCATGGACTCCGAAGCCAGTGAGACAAGCGATTCTGGATCCATCTTCGTTCACGGAAAGGTCCAAACGCAGATAATTGTCCGGCAGATAATTCTGGAATTTGTCTGCCCATTCGATAATCGTTAAACAGTTGGCTGCAAACATCTCATCGATGCCTAGATCCCAAGCTTGGTCTAAACTCTCCAACCGGTAAAGATCGATGTGAAATACGACGATGCGACCTACGTAGCGGTGGACTAACACAAAAGTTGGACTGGTCACATCATCACATGGAATTCCTAACGCTTCACAAATGAACTTAGTCAGTTGCGTCTTGCCGCTGCCAAGAGTGCCGGTCAGGCCGATGGCGAGCGGCACGGAAACGCTAGCGGCCACGCATTGTGCCAGCCGTTTGGAATCGGCCAGAGTTGACATCAATAACAAGTTTGACTTTCGATCGCACATGTTCGACAACTACTGATGTACGTATCCTGTTGCTGGCAGTTGCCGATACTGGCTCCCGTGTCGCGACCAGAGTCCGGTGCGGCTAATGAACTCACCGACGACATGCACGTTTTGCATGCCGATTAGCCCGCGTAATTTGTCAATTTCCTTGGCCGGCACGGCAAGTATCAGTTCGAAATCTTCGCCATCGCCGAGCGCGTGAGCGAGCGCCTGGTCCGACGCACCGGCAGCCATTTTCCAGGCAGCGGGGGTAATTGGAACTTGAGTCAGATCAAGAACCGCACCGCAGCCCGAGGCATCAGCCATGCGTAGTAAGTCGATGCTCAAGCCATCGCTGATATCCATTGCGCCATGGATCTCGACTCGTGTTCGTATTTTCTCAACCAAATCGAACCGTGGTACAAAGTCGAGGTGCTTACCCAGTAAACTGCCTCCAAGCGCCCCTGTCACAATCACTGCGTCGCCAATCTTGGCTCCCGATCGGGTCCAGATTACGTCATCGACGACTTTGCCAACTGCGGTGACATGCACGACTAACGGACCATCCCAACAATTCGTATCGCCACCGGCAAGCGCCACTTGAAACTTTTCCGATTGTTCGCAGACTCCTTCATAAATCTCGGCAGCAAGAGTTTGCGCGTCGTTCCGAGGAAGACACAGCGACAGAAAGATGGCGAGCGGCTGCGCGCCCATGGCCGCGAGGTCGCTGAGGTTGACCGAAACAGCCTTTCGGCCGACACGCCTTGGCCCTGCCTCCTGTAAACGAAAATGGACCCCGTCCATGATGCTGTCGGTCGTTACGACGATGTCGCTGGCATTAGTTGCAATGATTGCCGCATCGTCTCCAATTCCGAGTTTGACTTGCGGCAACCGTCTGGCGCGCATCTTCGCCCAGGCGACAAAGGACTGTTCCATAATCGAGAATTCATCCTAAAACAGTTCAGTGCAGATGATTCGCATTAGCATTCAAGGAATGGCCGCTAAATGCCGATTTCGCCAGGGACGCGTGAGCAAACGATATCCGAGGGAATACATTGCTAGTCCAGCTATTAAATAGCTTGGCCAGACAATCGGCAACATCGCCCAAGCCAAAAGACTCAGAATAGCGACTAAGACCCAAGTTTGGTCTATAGCAAGCCAATTTACGACTGACTCAATTCGCCTGCCAAGCAGTACAACTGAGCCACCCAAAACAATCATCAGCGCTGCTACCAGCCACATCGCGACCGCGGGTTTCGCGGTACGTTTCTCAGAGATTCGGCAAATGGCGTTGAACGAGTCGACCATTGTTACTTCGAACCAACCGCCACCATTTTCGCGCACGTTGCCGATAGCAACGGTCGTTAATGTCTGGGGACTCGCTTGAACTGACTGTTCAATACCTAGTTTTGCCAAGTAAGTTCTCCAATACTCGGTTGGCAAATCGGGTTGTAGGTTTGCTAGGTCGCCGCGCTCAAATTGCTCAGGGGTTGAGTTGGAGTCGATCGTTGTCGCGCTATCGGACTGAGTTGGGACGCGAACGCTTCGCTTGAGCTGCCAGATCGCAGGCTGCCACATTGCTGACCAGGCAATCAGCGCCGACTTCGAGCGCAACATTGCGCCCGAAAGTGCACCGTCCAACAGGCCTCGCCACTTGGTTTGCTGAGAATTGCGAACACTGGCAACATTAACTCCGCGCGCCGAGTTCCTTTCAATTGTCGATGCGAGTAGCGCGCTGCGGTCCAGATGCATGAACATTTGGCAATCCTCGACATTCGCCTCCCATTGCGGCAATACAATGCGGATGACGGGTCCTGTTGATTGCGAAGTCTCGATCGACGCCCGCCAGCGAACCAATAAGGTCAATCGCGTCGGTAAATGGCTTGGTTGAAGCAAGAATTGCACCTGTCGATCCCGATCCTGTTCCCAATTCGCAACGTGTTCACCCATGACCGCACCAACGATTTCTAGGTGTTCGGGCAGCTTGCCCTTGAGAGTTGACTGTCGGCGCGGTTCAATCCAAAGCTCGACAGTGCCGAGGCATTCGCTGGCGCTGGAATACTGAACGTCGGCTGCGATCAGGTGGATCTTGGCGCGATTGTTGGGCGATTCAATCGTCTGCCAGCTAAGTTGTTGTTGCGACTCATTGTTTTCATACAGCGTATATCCGTCGGCCGCGAACCATCCGAGAGATTTGGAGTTACTCAGTTTTCTGCCAGTATTGGACCACTGGATTGGTTGACCGTCGAGAGTGTCGGGTAGCGCAAGCACGGGGCGATTGCGGACACTCCAAAAAACGCGCAAATCGGGAATGCGGATTGACTGCTGCGTAAAAGCACTAGGCAGTTTTAGAGTAATACCCAGCCGAGTCTTGCCGTTGACCGAAGGTGGAGGAACAATGCAAAGCGTGATGCGGTTTGACTCAGCCGAAGGCAGAGTCATCGAAGTAGTTTGGGTCTGGTAACTGTCGCGAAATTCGACGGGCATATCGACAAAATAATAGTCAAGCGGTTCACTTGGCGTTTCCAATTCACATTCGAACTGGCCAACCCAACCCGACTGTTGATACACCATGCGGAGGGCCGAGCTCCATACGACTTGATTCTTGCGCCGACTGATCTCGACTGTCAGCGGCAGGTACACGGATTCTCTGAATTTACCTCCAAGTTCGACATCGCCTAGGGATTGCTCCAGATTAGCTAGCAAGTCTTTGACGGGTGAGGAATTCGAAACAAGTTCTATAGCGTTCGCGGAATCTTGAATGAGCCGACACACTAGTTCTGCGCCTTGGGTCAACCGCAGATAGCTAGACGATATTACAGAGTCCATGAGAATTGGACGGGACAAACGCGTTGCTGAATTCAATCGATTCGGCAGAGCTAACTCCAAATCGAGCGACTGTACGCCGCCTCGAGCGATATCGTGTAGGAGTGCCAAGTGTGCAAAGTCATCCATGGGTGTGACATTAAAGCTGGCTGGTAACTGGTTGATATGGGCTGCGATGACCCGAGCATCCCTAGGGATCTGTAGTGACAGTGACGATTGCGATTCGAGCGGCAATTTCCAGCGTGCAGAGTATCGAATCACAGTTTCCGGTTGACGTATATGGATCTCGGTTGTCTCATCGACCTGGGCGGGCGTGGAAATCGGTTGCTTTATTAGAGTCGCTGCAACATTGCCAAGCGGAACTCGCAAAGTGACAGGTTGTTCAGCCAGTTTCGCATCGCCCCATACGGACATTGGTTGAGCAAAATTGTGCCATGATTCAGTCCCTTCCAGTTTCCATCCTGGAAAACCGGGAACCGAAACAGCCAGCGTACGCATGAGAGGCTGGCTTTCCTGAAGCGACAAGAACGGAATTGGCAAAGAGGAACTCGTCTCTGGATCGCGGGGCAGCAACAGAACTCGCACGGTAGCATTATCGCTGCCCAGTCGGCTACGACGAACTGCGTACAGCGTTCGCGATTGTCCAACCGACGTCTCCGCCGGAATCATGACAGCATCCAACCATTGATTTCCCACAGGATACCACTGTGAATCTATTGCGACCACTAAATTTTCTGGCAGAGCTGTAGCGCCGGTAATGTTCAATTGAGCATACGCAACAACCTGAGTGTGCCGAATGCGCACCCAAGTATGTGCGAATACTTGTGGGACGACGTCCGGAGTGGTGCGGAGTTGCCAGCTAATGTCGAGTTGCGAAACCGGGCCGAGATCCGCGACCAGGGAGTCTCTTTCATCTCGATGCACTTCACCCACGCTGGACACTTCAATTTCTTGAGTCGATTCCGAGCGAATTTCCAGCCGCGCAGTCGCAATCGGCGGAATACGAAAAGCCAAGCGCCCGCGGCCATCGAGTTCCTGTAAGGGTCCGCGCGGGACCAGAATCAATTGCACGTTGTATTGCTTAGCCGACGGTGCGCTCCAAACGATGTGATCAGACTCTTGGCGAAAAGCGCTGCCAAATACTTCGATTCCATCGACAAAGAACCTTGCAAGCTGCACTTCGGCCGAATACACCGGAAATCGCAATAGTGGTTTGTCGGAAGTCAGCGTGACGTTTAGGTCGACCGTTACTTCAGCGATCGATGCCCGCTGAGACATCGTCGATTGAACATGCGCGCGGTAACTCACGCTGTGGATACGCGTGCTAAAATCACTCCATGCACCTTGCTGAGGATTCTCCAGCAAGTCGATTAACTGGCGTGGAGCATATACGAGATTCCCGGCAGGTGTCTGCTGTTGATCGGTCGGAACCAAAATGCCGTAGATCTTTCTAGCAGAATATTTGCCGGGTTCATGCAGTTCCCGATTCGCTTGGCCAATCAACTGTCGACTATCTTGAGCCACACCGCAACTGCAGGTGGATTGCCCGAACACAATCATTGCAATGCCAAGCACTGAATGCTTGGCAACTGTAGAACCTCGTCGCAACGAAGGTCGCTGGACACCATGGAGACGGGCGAGTTTGGCTGTAATACGTACGGTTAGAGCAATGGCGAAAGCCAAGCAAATGCCCTGAACCATACCGACCAGCCATACTGGCACGCTAAGGCAGGCCGCGGACAATAGCGCAGCCAGCGACAACCAACGCCACGCATAAACAGCACAAATATGAAAGATGAAAATCGACAACAGACAGAGCGATGCGGTCACAATTGCGCTGATGGCCGCTTTGTCAACGATCCACCACCGGGCATGCGAGAAAGCGATCGAAAGATCTTTGACCGCCGGTGCTGCGGTCGGCGGTCGTATCAACTCCCAATCTTCACCAAGTCCGGCGGGACGTTTAAAGTACTCGCCTCCCGAGTGTGAAGCGTTTAAGTCGACACGAACACGATCAGTAAGTGCATTTGTGGACGCAGCCGGCGAGTCTTCATGATGCGTTCGACCGTCAGGACGCAGTAAATCCCACCATTGCTTCGGATTCAATCGATCTAGCAATTTGACTTGATCAAATACTAGCAACTTTTCGACCGACATCTTTCCTGGAGCGATCCAGTATCGACAATCGTGGTGCAATGTTTGCACAGAGCAGTTTACAGCCACGGGCTCCAATCGAGTCAACCAAGAATCATCAGTGCTCGGGCCCTTGCAGATGAGTGTCACGGGCACTCGCGCTCCCGGCGGTAGCGAAATACTAAGCGACTGATTCGACTCGATCGGTAACGGACGACGATTCACTCCGTTGACCATCAGTATCGTTGGCGTCCATTGCGCTGGAACTGTAACTCGTACAATCGAGTCCTTCGGGGACATGAAATTCCACCGTACCTCATGCCAGGTTGCCTCGCCAAAAGACTGCCAATTGTCAATTGTTTGGTCCCAAGCCCAAATCCTCGCCGATTGAGATAATTCTGTGAAATCGATTTTTGTTAGGCTGTTTGGGTCGTAACGACATTGTACAACGGGTTGGACAGGCTGATGTATAGATGATGCTCCCTCGCTGCCGAATGAGTCGGTACCCGGCGGAAGTAATTCGAGAGGCATGGAACTGACGGATTGCCACAACTCGTGCGGCAGCGAAATCTGACCCTCTTGACTGGCCGCCTCTGGAGCGCTGGGAAGTGAAACAGAGTAGGAGCCATCGGTCGCTCTTAATAGAGTTTTGGCAGATAATTCGAAAAGCTGCGTTAGCGGCCTGGAAAAAGTGAGTTCAAGAACCGTTTCGGTCGGCGACGAGCTTATCGTATTGGTCGTCACCATCGTGGATTCGGCAGGCTGGTTACCGAGAGAGACCATGGCCCAGGCGCTTGCAGTTACACTTGGGGCCGCCGGAATCACGACTTGTAGTTTGGAAATGCCGCCAGATACGGGTAAGCACGCGAGTCGATATTCTACGTGCAACTCATCGGCTTGTTTGGTAAGAAATGTTCTGCATGTTGTGGTAAATGCGCCTCGAATTCGTCGC
Source organism: Planctomycetaceae bacterium (assembly GCA_005798335.1). Taxonomy (GTDB): domain Bacteria; phylum Planctomycetota; class Planctomycetia; order Pirellulales; family Pirellulaceae; genus Aureliella. The sequence goes on from SYJV01000203.1 coordinate 11,375, forward strand.
ATCGTCAGCGGAGGTAAATTGCCACGAACACCACGGAAAATCCACGTTTCCGACAACCGCGGCAGCATGGCCTTTTGCCAGCCCAAAAGATCGACCTCGGTCAACCGCAATTGCAATAGCTCCGTATCGACCTGCAATTGATATTGTCCGGTTGTTTCCACGACGTATGCATCTTGCTGGTCCGCGCTAGCGAGAGAAATCAGCCCACTTTGCGGTAATCGCAGCAGTTCGACGTTGGTAGTACGTGGGACGTGAGCAGACAATACTAAATCAAGTTCTACGTTGCTGCGAACCTCGTCCCAATGGACGACCAGCTTGCTGCGACCTCCACCTAGTTGTTGCAGGTCGGTACTCACGCTCGATCCCTCGAGCGTACAGGACGTGTCGTCCACGAACCAACCGCGACCAACTTCCAGCTCCAATCGATTCGACCGCAAATCCCGACCAGTCAAATGCAACCGCGATGTGGCGTCAAACCACGCTGGATGAACCGAGAATTTGGTTAACGACCTGACTTGCCAAGGAGGAGACGGATCGGCGATGCGAATCTCGACTGCGTCCATTGCGCCTTGCCAGTCCCATCGCCACTCAGGCAGCTCGCGAGTTTGTCCGGTCGCTGTGGGTGCCAGCGACATGGCGGCTCGAAAACCTGCTGGTTTAAGCTCCTCGACCAACAAAGACTCGCTGCTTATCAGGTTGCTTCGACCGTCGACTACAAAGCCTCGCTCGATATTAATTGTCGGCAACACACCGCTGAAGGGTATTTGCAAGGGCATGAATGCTTCAACTTGAATCTGGTGCATGCCGTTGTTCTGGCTCGGCAATTCGATTGAAACTGTATTCCTAGAATCGCGTGCAGGCTCCCGCCGCCACGCTACTTCTTCTTTGTCGACTCGAATGGCTCGTAAACGCAATCGTGTGTCAACGGCGAACCTCACTTGCGACACGCCCTGCCAGGGCACGATACACTCCGTTCGCAGGCGCATTTCGCTTGCCCGGATGACGTATTCGGCTTTAAAAGTTCGCACGTTCAGGTCCCACTGAGGGCCGCTGTTTTTCTCGCGTGGCGATAATTTCAAGTCGAACCGCCGGCACCCTGACACGTGCATTACGTACCATGACACCAGTGGCGATTGATTCACCTTGAGTTCGTCTGGCCAGTCCGCTGGCAATTCCGCGTTGGGTTGTTCAATCTCGGAAATTGCAACCGTTGACGACCAAAGCTTCAAATGGATAGGGACAGAAACGATCAACTTGCCAAACACTGCCCCTGGCAACTCAACTTGGTAGGTTCCTCCCTGCGGGTCTGCCGTGGTTGGTCTTGCTACAAAACCAAACCACGCCTGAGAAATTGTTCGGTCGACTGCAACCCAACCTCGACCATCAGCCTGATAGTGGAGAAAATTAGTCAATGAATTTCGCGAGGCATCCCCAGGGTGTAATGCAACGTTGGGAGTGCCGATATCTACAGGCTGTCGCGCATCGGAATCGCGAAATTTCCAACGAGAGTATTTTGAAACTAGTGCTTTTTCGGAGATTTCGGCCAGGTAGATCGCCTCTTCGATTCCTGCTACTGAGTGCTCGGGGGCTTGGCGCCGCGCGGTTTCTGCGCGCAGCAATTCACCAAGATCCTCGACTGCAATAAGTTGGTATTTGTCGGAATCGGCCAGCAAGTCGATCTGGTCGTCCGGCACGTTGATACGCATTGCTTCCCATTGCCCTTGCAGTTGGCAATCGCCAACCTCAACCATGCAAATCGCCATCGTGATGGCCATCGCGTTCCTCAAGAACATGCGTAGCCAGCACATGCTAGGGCCCTCCGTCAACGGGCACCGGAGATCGAGCCTGAGTGGTGGATGGATTCTGACTTTGTGGCCGCGAACCAGGTTGGCGCTCGCTGCCACGATCAGACGCAGAAGTTGGACGGCTGGTAAATACGCTGCGACGTCGTACACGCGTGTCTACTGCCGCGCGAGTGATTAACACCAACGCGACCAATCCGATTGAAACTATCAACGTTTGACCAACTAGAATCGCCAGGTCCGGCCATACCATCGCTAGCCCACCAAACAGCGCAACCCAAGTGACCAAGACGAGCGGACTGCGTAGAAAGCGAATTGACATTGTAAGGACGGTCAGAAGAATTGAGATTAACCCCACTGGAAACCAGAGTACCAATCGCGACACCGTCCAGCACTGAAAACTCTTGGCAGATCCAAAGCTGCTCAGCAGGTAACGATTGTTGGTCGCAGCAATTTCGGGCTGGTTCGCAACGCCAACCCATTTCTCAAGTTCTGGCTGGCCAAGCTTACTTTCTCGCGACCACCAAAAACCGTTCCACGCCCAATGCCATTCGGGCATGAATCCATTTGGGACAATTGCCAGGTGACTGATATAAGGCGTAATCAATTGCCAGTAGAAGCGGTTGATACCATCGGTGCCGTCTATTTTTGGAATATCGATATTGTGCGGCGCGATCCATGAAATGGAACCCACTGGCCAAGTCCAGATATCCAATAGATAAACATCGCCGCCTTCCTTCACTGGCAGATCGAACTGGTACTTGTCCACTGCAATAGGAAATGGAGAGACGGGTTTACCGTCGACAAATATTTGCGGATTGGCTCCAGGAATGTTAACCGTCAGTTTGGTCTGATCGGTGCGAATGCTAGCGCAAAATCGATCGCGACGATCCGCGCCGCTGATCGCGGTCTGTAACCACGCTCGTTCGACCTGGACCGGCAAGTAGGTCACTCGTTTAAGTCGCCGGACCGAGATTGGTAATCGCGTTTTCGAAAGACTAAACTCTAAAGGGAACCTGAGTTCGCGATCGAATTGCTCTGTTGAAACAAAATCATTCGCGCTACTGTCATGAGAAATTTCTAGGTCGCGACTGCTCGAAATGGACACCTCGCCTGACAAGTTCCGACTGATATTGGGCAATTTTAACAATGGGATTGGCACGGTGATCGTAGTTATCGCGCCAAAATCCGGCTGTTTGGCTAAGTTGTAACGGCCTGTAATCAAGACTGATGTTTTCCCGATCAGATCGGGCACTCCCAACAGTTGAAAATCATAGGATGGTGCGGGTGGCACGACTGCGGGCACCGATCGAATGCTATATTCTTGTCCGTTGATAAACACCCGCAAATCTTGCAAAGATCTACTAGCGGAAAATTCCAAGTTGCTGAGCGGAAGGTGGTCGATCTGCAAGGACATTTCCTGCTTGAGTGCGACATGCTCCAACTCAACTTGGCAATTTAGGCGTTGCTCAATCGCGACTTGTTGAGGCAGTATTTCGGCTTGCCCTTGCCACTTTGGAGTCGTTTCGCCGCCGGCCTGAAAGCGATAAACTGCCGAACGACTGGCCAGTTCGCCACCGATCAATTCGATCTGCGACGGAGAAAGCGAATCGCTCAAAAGACCCTGACTATTCTCTTCGTCCCAGTGCAGCATCACATTGCTTGCGGCCGCAACCATTATTGCACCCGTACCGTGATCAACGTCAGGCTTCCCTCCGTCACTGCGATAGCGAACAATGCGAGGAACAGCAAATTGGACAATTGTGTTGCCGGTAGACTTCATCGGCAAATAGGCCGTTAGCCGCCACAACTGCTGTATGCGCTTGTTGGCGGTGCCAATTTCAGAGTTGTCGAAACTGCTCAATTGAATTGAGCCATCTGGTTGCACAGCATGCCCCAGCGTCTCGAATGAGCCGACAGGACTGGACCCTGACACGATTTCGGCCGTCGCCAGCGACCAATCGCCTAGGTGCAAACCAAGTTCTAATGCTTGCGAAGGTTCGAAAGCACAATTGAGCCAAGCTGTCAATTTCAGTTTGCTTTGGTCGACGATGACTAAGTAAGTCGGCCGCACGCTGGCGAGAGCAGTTTCCCGGCCAACTTTTGCATTCAGGCTGAACGGTTGGCGACTAAATCGGAATGCATACAATGTCCGATCCAAACCAATTTCATTGCGTTTATTCTCGAGCTCCGTTCCCTCGCCAATCCGCTGATCGTCCAGCGAGTAAAAGCTCGGCATGGAAATCTCAACGCGACCATCGTGGAGGTCGGCCTCAGGCAGCATAATTCCTGGTATCGAAATCGGCGATTGTAGAGGTGATCCTGGTGGAGGACGCCATTCCCATTGAATGGACAATCGATATTGGTCTGCGGGACTCCAAAATCGTACAAGCAATTCGACTGGTTCTGCTGCTGCGCTTGGTTTTTCGTGGGAAGTTTCGTTGATGGAGAATGCGTTTTGGAACTGAGGCGAGGGCAAATATCGTGAACCCGGTGGCAAACGAATTATCATCGGAGCATTTTGGTCATGATGATATCTATGAATCTCAAAGTTGGAGGACACCACCCACGCCGATTGTGGATTGTCAAATTCAAAACGCGTAAAACTGTGCGCTTCAACTGGGGAAATGCGATTTAACGCCGTGCCTCGGCGCCATGAAATGGCCACGTCTCCGTTGCTGCGGATAATCGCTTTCTTTTTCGATTCTTGCTGCTCGATATCGATCAAACCGCTGCCTTGCTGGCCCAGTCGCAAATCCTTGACATCGTTGGGTATTTCGAACTCGATCAGGCACGGGCTGGCGGGCAGTGCCAAAGTAAGTTGCTGGCGATCTTGTTCGTCGACCAAGACTGTTCGTGCGACCAAACGCAATGAATATTGCTCGGCTTGCTTGGTCCGCAGATGCCAAATATAGCCGCGGTCAGTAGGCGAAATCTCCAGCGTCTGTTTGCCGCCCCCTTCGAATTGAACCTTCTCGACTAACTGACAATTTTCCAATCGCAAAGGAATTTCAAGCAGTTGTTCGTTGGTGGAATCATGAATCTTGACGTTGTATTGTGCCACCAATTCGGCAAAGTGCTCGTGAATTGTTGCGCGGACGGTAACTTGTTCAAAACTATATCGCGGGAATTTTCCATTGACGATTTCCAGAAAGTCGCCCACCGAGAAACCTGGCACCAACTTGGGATTGGACTTGTCGTCTGGCAGCCACAGCCTAGCGTCTAAAGCAAGTGTGCCATCTTTGGATAACGGCGGTGGTTCCCTTGAGACCGCAGGCTTATCAACTTGGTCACTGGATTGCGACCAACAGTTAACTTCGCTCGCACACAAAAAAAGTATTGCGAGCGTTAGCGACAAACTCTTCGCGATAAGTAAAAGAAGTTTCCCAACCATCCCGTTTGGCTTAGAAGAGAAGCGATTTTCCAAGTGCGTGCTTAGTCGCGTATCTGCCAGCACATTTGACGTGCTTGGAGCGCGACTCGAGTTCTGTGTTCCGCGCAGCTTTTCAGCTACTGAGTAAGACTTAGTGTATATTTTATGTTACGCAGGATCTTCCGTTAATTGAACCTTTGCAGCCTTCAATGTCGGCATTCGAGAGTATTTAAAGACGCATTACCGTCAAAATGCGGACAATCCTGCCCCTCTGGAAGACTATTGCCCGCTATCTACTAGTTTATCTGGCGTACCTGGAATCAGTTCAATTGGCGCATCGTCGAGTGGTTTGACATGGCACAACAGAGCAAACAAATCCGCTAACTCCGCAAACGTAAGTTGTTGCTCAAGCCCCTCCGGCATCAACGAATTGCTGCTCGTCTTCATCTGCTCGATATCAGAATCTCTATTTAACTCAATCGTCTTGCCTCCTTGCACCTTCAGAGTCACGCGCCGCTCATCTGCTGCGACCAGCAATCCGGAAATCACTTGTCCGTCAGTTGTCAGCACAGTTCTAGCTTGAAATGCCGCACCTATCACCAAGCTTGGGTCGAGTACATTCGAGACTAACTGTTCAAAGTTTCCGCGACCATTGCTGGTAATGTTCGGGCCAACTTCGAATCCTTGTCCGTGTAGGACGTGGCATTGCGAACAGACACGTTGAAACACCGCTAATCCGCGATGCGGATCGCCCGGTTTAGGTGCAGCGCGCAGTTGAGCGATCGTGCGACTGACCAACTCCTGACGTTGGGCGTTATCGGAAGCCCGAATCTGTCCCCAAGTCTCTTCAATTTGCTTAGCTAACGCCTGCTGGTCCGTCGCCAACCATTTTCTGAGCTGATTTGTGTTTACTAAGTCTTTTGCGATCCTGCCATCGCGAATCTCATGGATCAGTAGCATCATCGTATCAGCTTGATGAGTCAGCGGTTCGATACAAGAAACACGGACCTCGCGCGGCAATCGATTCCACTCCGCCAGCACCAAGCGGCTGGCACGCGTGCGATCAGCATCGAAAGCTTGTGTGATTGCCACTTGTAGCCAATCAACTTCTACGGAATCTTTAGAAAGCACCTGCTGGAAATGCTGAAACGCCGATTCACGATCAGCGTGGAACCAAACGCGCATCAGCAAGCCGCGAGTATCATTGTTGCCTCGCAGTTCTACCATCGATTTCAGAGCTGTCAGGTGAACCGATTTCGCTTCGGTATTTTGCGAATTAACAATCACGAGCGCCGCGACCGCGACCGGGCGCCTAGGATCGTCGTCCTTGTTGGCTGCAGCTTCGAAGATCGAACTCATTTGGGCGAGCTGGCCGGCTAGTGTTTCGACCTGACCACGCGCAAGAGCCAGTTCCAACGTGCGCTGCAACGATCGAGCGGCGGACTCGGGGTTTCCATTCCACAGCAACTTGAGAATCCTCAGCGATCCACCCAGTCCGGCAGACGTACCACTCGCTGGCGTTTGCTCCGTGGCTTGGACCGGAGTTCCAACTAGCGTCGGTCGGCTGTTTTTCGGTGTTTCTTGCGAATGAGCGCAGCAAGTAGGAATCACCAAGCTGGCCAGTACGACTCCGAGCACCAACGATTGGTCCCGCCAGAAAAATCCGCATCCAAATCTGCCGACGAGTGGTTGGCGTGTCTGAAGTTCATTGGCATTCATTATGCGATTATTGATCCTGCAGCTTCTCAGCAACTCGCGGCAAGATGGCTACCACGGCGGGTGCTTCGGCGGCTTTCGACTGTTCGATCAATTGTAAAAACTGCTCTGATTTTTTGGGCAACAAGGGATGCAAGTTCTGCCACACGATATGCGGAATCAACGCGTCGTTACCACAACTCGCCAGCACATCGATCCAAACTGGAATGGGATCGACTCCCTTGAGCTTCTTAGCCGCGACAGCAACTTGCAGTAACACATCGGGATGTGCATCGTGCGCCATTTCAATAATCTTTTTGGATAATTCTGCTTGGTCAGCGAGCAAGTTGCCCACGCCGCGCACTCCCCAAGCTCGCACACTAGGGTTCGCGTGATTTAACAAAGCCTTTGCAAACTTGGGACTTAATTCGCTGCCAGAAATCAATGCCCACAGCGCATGCAAGCGGTGCTTTTCAGGAGTCGAGTTGTCGACGACCAGTTTTTCGAGTTCCGTTAACACTCCTTTGCAATGGCGCTCACTTAGTAGCCGCTGTGCAATTTCGCGCAAACATACATTGCCGTGACCCAACATCGCAACCAATTCCTGGTTCGACTTTGCTGAGAGATCTCCCGATGGCACTGGAGCGATCTTGTCATAAACGACGCGATAGAGCCGACCATGCCCGCGATCGATTCCCTCGGGATCTGCTTTGGCATCTTGGTAGCAGTGATATCGGTCATACCAATCCAGAACATACAAACAGCCATCCGGCCCTACTTTTTGTACCACGGGCATGAACCAGACATCGTTGCCCGTGAGAAAATCGTTTTCGCCGGTCGCACGGTAAGTCGATCCATTTCGATGCAGCCGATCAACATTCAAGCAGTTGCCGTGGATGTTTCCCATCACCAATAAATCCCGCATGGATTCGGGATATGCGGGAGTATCTAGATAGGTGATGCCACAATACGCGGCCATTTGATGCTGATGCTTGACGATCGATTCGATCTTCCAAGTGTGCGGCGGGTAGGGGCCGCCTTGCCGATGGTAGTAACCGCTTTCGCTCAGATGCCACAAGTGATCAATTACGCAAGCGCTGACGAAAGCTTGGCCTAACGGGTCAAATGCGATACCCCATGGATTGCTCGTGCCCTCGCTGAAGAGTTCAATCTTTCGCGAACGAGGGTGAATGCGAAACATTGCGCAGGTGAATTTATAAGTCTGGCCATCTTTTACGACGGTGGACGGATTAAAAACTCCGTTCAAGCCATACAGCCATCCGTCTGGACCCCATGTCAGACTGTTGGGTAACTCGTGCGTGTCATCCCGGCCAAAACCGGTTACAACAACGGTTTGCTTGTCTGCACGATCATCCTGATCAGTATCCTCGAGAAAGAGGATATCTGGGCTGTTCGCGACCCAGACTCCACCATAACCGACCGCTATTCCTGAGGGGATGTTGAGACCCTCGGCAAAGATCTTTACAGAATCGACTTTTCCATCCCGATCGATGTCTTCAAGAATCTTGATGCGATCTCGACCAGGCCCAGGCGCATGCCGTGGATATTCAAAACTCTCTGTCACCCAAATGCGCCCACGTTCATCGAAAGTCATGGCGACGGGGTTTACCAGATCCGGTTCCGCCGCAACTATTTCGACATGAAAGCCGTCTGGAACCGTAATTTTCCGTAAGGCCTCTTCGGGCGCTAGTGGCGGACCAGGCATTTTCGTTTGTTTGCGTGGAATAAAAGGTTGCTTGGGGTTCTGGCCTTCGTTCTTTTTGTCTTGAGCCATTACGGGCCATGGGGCGAACAGCCAACACAGCACAAGCATGCGGCTGATAACTTGGATGCTCATTTTCATTCAGGGGACTCCCACAAAAATCTACAGCAAAATCCCAGCGAGAAATAACTCGACACCCCGGGAAGGTAATGCCATAATACGAAAGTTTCCACACTTGGGTAATCACACAGATTATTGCACAAACTCACTGATCGTGGCTGCGACCGCCCCACAAATGCTCCCATCAAATCCGAGGTGACCATGCGTCAAGTCCTTAAGTACTCCGAATTCGGAATCGTGTTGCTAACTATAATTAGTTTCGTCGGATGCGGCGGAGGTGGCGAAGCAGCCGCGCCAGCGGGTGGCGATCCAGCAGCAGCCGCTGCCGGTATGCCAACGGGTGGCGCTTTACCTGGCGATCCGGCGATCAGCGATCCCACGGCCGGCGCAGGTCCGGCTGCTGCGAACGCGGGCGCCTTGCCTGAAAGCGGATTGCCTGGCGATAATTATAACTCTACGCCAGACGGTGGCGCTGTAATAACCAACATTGATCCAGCTAGCCAATCGACACCGGGCGGATTTCCTGGCGACGGAGCAATCGGCTTACCGGGCGATGCTCCACCCGGGCAAGGATTTCCAGGTGATGCTGGAGGTTTTGCACAAGCTCCGCCCAAAGATCCCGCTCCACCCGAGGACGCAGACCTGCTGACCAAAGCGAACTACGCATTCTCGATAGGAAAAGAGGCTATCGCGCACCAATATTTGTATGCTCACGTATTGTCCAACGATGCAGCCGCTGTCGAGCTACTGAAAAAACTCAAATGGCTTTGGTCCGTCAAGCGACCAGTCGCAACAACTCGGTTTGGCGTAGGAATAATTCTTACCGCTCCGACAACGCTGACGGATTACAAGCCGATTGGTTCGTCTCGGTTGCAGGGAAATCAGGGCGGCGGCGGAATGGACACCGGCATGCCCGGTGGTGGCGGTGCGGGTGGCAGGGTTAGCCCCAACACTCGTGCATTCCAAGATTTCACTGGAGATTTTGGTGAAGCCGTCATCGCAGCTTTTGAATCTCGCTGGGCCGCAGGCGATTTCGGTACTGCGTTTAATGAAGTGGCTGCATTCCGACCGCCAACCGCTGCAGTCGGAGGCGGATTTGACGGATCGGGAGGCTTTGCTGGTGGCGAAGCGGCAATGCCAGGTGGCTTTGTCGGGGGCGATCCCAACGCAACCGCGACACCCGGATCAACTCGCGCTCGCGCTTTGCCTGGCAAATCGATTACGCCTGGCCTGCACTATCTCGGCGTCGGCAGCCAAGCTGAATTGGCCGACAAAGCGGGCAAGGAAGGATTGCATGCTGTGTTTTACTTTGAAGTCGATTGCAAACCCAATCGCATGGGCGTGGTACAAAACGATACACGTATTCGTTTGGTGACAGTCGGCACAAATAAAACCATAGCTGCTACGCAGACGTTGAATAACGTCAAAGTCGAACGAGCGATGATGTCCGGCACAGGAAACGATGTCGAAAAACAAGTAACTTCGTTGATGAAAAGAATGGAATCCGGCAAATCACCCGATGGCAAGGATGCGCCAGAAATTACTGTTAAGCTGGTTGATTTGCCGAAGATCTCGGCCGCCAGTGCTAAGACACAGGTCAGCCGCATTGTCGCTAGTAAACCCAAGGACGTTCTCGCGGCATTGACCGAAGTTCGACTATACCATTCCCTAGGACTAATATCGGACGAGGACAAATCGCAGGCCTTTCAACTGCTGATGGACGGAGCCGCAGGAGCGACTTTGGCTAGCGGTAGCGAAGAGGAGCGCGCTGCGTTGCTTAAACCCAAGTTAGCTTCTTACAAATAGCTAATTGACCGTTCCATGGCTCATTGAAGAGGCTGCGCAAGCGGCCTCTTCTTATTGAATTGTCTGTATCCTTGCCAGCAAAGTTGTTGCGATAGTTTTGCGCAACTCTTGTTCATCGCGACGCAAAGAGTCGTCTGCCTCGTTGGAACAAAAACGATCCGGGCCGAATCGCTATGCATTGCAGGTGTCTTACTCCGAACTCCTTCGCCGTCGCCGTTTCAAGTGTTTTCATACAGAATCGGACTGAGTAGACTACCAATCATAGTAGCAATCCAAGATACTGTAGGTTGCAGACTAGCGAGTAGGTGGCTTACTTATCTTGTTGTTTGGGCTATTTTTCTGTTGATATCAAACACGTTAAATGCAAAGTAGGGTTTACTTCGAATGATTGCTCACTTGCGCAATAGTTTTTCAATGATCGCCTGGTTCTTAATATGTGTCATGGTTATTCACCTTGAGAGTCGTGGAGACGATCAAGCGCGAACAGCGAAGGTGGAGCTGCAATCGAGCATCGCGGCTGCCAAGGCGCTTTCAGTAGCCTTTCGCGACGCTTCTGCAAGAATGTTGCCCTCGGTAGTGACGATTCGTACCCGCATGCCCAGACGCAATACGGATGGCGATATTCTCGATGTTCTGCAAGGTGACGAGCACGATACGTTTGAAACCGTTGGATCGGGGGTGATCATTTCTGCGGATGGACTGATTATCACCAACAACCACGTGGTCGCGCGCGCTCGAGAAGTACAAGTGGAATTGTCGAATGGCATTCAATTACCAACCACGGATATCCGCACCGATCAATCGAGCGACTTGGCGATATTGAGAGCAGTGACCAAGAAAAAATTGACGGCGGCGGAGATCGCCGACTCAGATGATTTAATGGTCGGCGAATGGGTCCTCGCTATTGGCAGTCCATTTGCACTCCAGTCGACGGTAAGCGCTGGAATTATCAGCGGCAAAGGACGTGGATTAGGCCAAATGGTTAAAGGGCAATTCCTGCAAACTGACGCAGCCGTTAATCCGGGAAACTCGGGCGGACCATTGGTGAATTTGGAGGGAAAGGTTGTAGGGATCAACACCGCTATCTCTTCGCAAAATGGGACTTTCAATGGCGTTGGTTTTGCGATTCCGATCAATCGTGCATTTTGGATCACGAACGAATTGGTGCAACACGGCAAGGTGCGCCGAGCTAGGATTGGGCTGGCTTTGAATACTATTCCGCAAGAAATATTGGATGATCTAGACACGATTAGTGTCAACGGTGGTTATGTTACCGGCGTGGTCAAGGGCAGTCCGGCCGATAAAGCTGGCGTCAAGGACGGCGATATTGTGCTTGAGCTGGACGGAGTACGGGTTGAAAATCACCGAGGGCTGCCCGATATCGTTGAACAGAGTCCGATTGGCAAACCGTTAAAATTGATCGTGTTGCGCGACGACAAGCAACTGGAATTGACCGTTGAGTTGGTATCAGCAGAAGATGCGGATGTGAAACGGAAATAATGTTCGAGGCGCGGGATGCTCACTGCGGTGATGAATCACCATCGAGCAGATTAGCGATCGCTGCAAAATGCAAAAACTCGAGGACGCGAGTAATGAGATCTTTGGTTGCGGGATTGGCCTGGCTGTTGCTTTCTTCCGAAATATTATTCGCGCAAGTCGGGGCGCTCAACCGCAATCCAACTGAGCAATCCGAGGACCTATTTCTGTTGGCTCCACGCTCGCTGCTGCGGTTGTATCGGGAGGGACAGAGCGCGATCGAGCAGCAGCGATACAGCGACGCTGTTAGTGCGCTGGGAACTTTGTTGATTGAACCTCCAAGTGAACCTGGTACGCTTCAAGAAAGCGTGCGACAAGACTATTTCCAACCGTCGACCGAACAGCGTGTATTTCGCTCAAGTATTCGCGGGGATGCCCTGCGGTTGTTGGGAGAATTGCCAGAATCCGGGCGCAAGTCGTTGGAAATTCGCTACGGCGTCACAGCGAAACAGCAACTTCAAGAGGCGATCAAGGCACGAAATTTCGAGGCAATTGCTGAAGTTGCACGCCTGTATTTTCATACGGAAGCAGGTTACGACGCAACTTTGATCATGGCGGAAGAACGTTTGGCGCGGGGATTTCCGCTGGCGGCCGCGGTTATGCTTAACCGGTTGACCGAGTTTTCCCATTCGCGCAAGCGCTATGGTGCCCGCTTGTTTGGGACTTTGGCAAATTGTTGGCTCCATGCCCAGCGCCCAGCCTCCGCTGTGGAGCAACTGCAAGTAGCGGCCAAGCACTTTCCGGGCGAAAAGATCCAGCTACTTTCACGCGAAATTGAGTTGCGGGAAGACACAGACTGGGAAAAGGTCATTGTTGGCGATGGCGACCAACAAATTCGCACCGATAAACGATTGCAAAACGCTTGGACGATGACAGGCGGATCGCCGGATCGCAATGCGTCGGCCAGTATTGGTATGCCAATTACAACTGTGAAATGGGCCTATCGATTACACGGAAATGAGAATGATGAGCAAGCCATTTTGCAAAGCGCCGAACGAGCGAGAGCGCGAGGAAGTGTCCTATTGCCTCGCATAGAGGCTCGCACCACCAATGACTTGGTGCTCGTCAAATCTCCCAGCGATATGTTGATGGCAATCGACTTTGAAAGTGGGACACTGCGATGGCCATTTTACTTTCACAGCGCTCCATTTGATGTAATGCCGCATCGTGGATTTGAAACAACCGAGGGATCCACCGAAGCGCCACGCGAATTATTGGCGAGAATATGGGGTCGTAGTTCATTTGGTCAGTTCGCTTGTGACCAGAACAATTTCTACTTTGTAACTAGTGCCAACCAACCGACATTGAGCTCCCGCAATATGTTTACCGTGTTGCCGCGCAACTTGGCCGAAACCTGGAATCACCTGGAGGGCGTGAGTATAGGACAAGAGGGAGCACTTATCTGGCGAATCGGTGGTGCCAAAAGCGACGAGCCGAGTCTAGCCAACGCCTATTTCCTTGGACCGCCGACACCCTATGCAGGGCAGTTGTATGCTCTGGCAGAAGTGAACGGCGAGACGCGGTTGGTTGTGCTCAATCCTCAGAACGGACGATTGTTGTGGAGTCAACAATTGATCCATTCACCTACAAATTTGATATCGAACGATCAGCAACTCCAATCGCAAGCCATATCTCCTGCAATTGGTGACGGGGTGATCGTTTGCGCAACAGGTCACGGCGCTGTGGTCGCAGTTGACATGACCAGTCGCAACTTGTTGTGGGCTCACCATTATGCACCTCAGCGTGCGACATCGCAATTTGGGTTCTCCACGGACTCATATGCGTTCGATGTTTTGGAAGAACGGTGGTGTGAACCCAATACGATCATGTATCGAGGCTTAGTAATTCTTGCGACACCCGAAGACAACGAATTGCATTGCTTGGACGCTGTCAGTGGCAACCTGCTGTGGAAGAAACTTCGGGGAAAGGGACGTTATGTCGCTGGGGTTTTCAACGACCGCGTCGTGGTGCTTGGCAATAACGCGGTCAGCAGATATTTCCTATCGGACGGTTCGCCGGGCTGGTCTTCGGACACTACTTTACCCAGCGGTGAATTCATCGCGGGAAAACCAATTCGGCAAGATGGCGTAATATTGGTTCCCACCACCGCCAAGCGGGTTTTGAAAATCGATCTCGAATCTGGAAAGATCATCGCAACGGCATCAGTCGATCGTCCGTTGGGCAATTTATTTTCATACAAAAACCAACTGATTTCAGTCAGCGCGACTGAGGTTTCAGCATATTTCACAAAAGAACACTTGGCCACGGAGGTCGAAGCGCGACTAGCTGTCAATGCATCGGACACCTGGGGCTTGAACCAAAAAGCACAGTTAGAATTAGCGGATAATCGCATCGACTCGGCGATTGCTTTGTTGGAAAAATCTTATTCGCTGGACTCTGCCAGCGATGAAACCCGTTATCTGCTGATTCGCAGTTTGTTGAGTGGATTGAAATCGGATCCAGACCGATATTTGCCATTTGCGGAAAAATTGGATCATGCGATTGAAATCGGTCCCCAGAGATTTGACTTTTATGTGAATCTAGCAATGAGTAACCTTCGTCGCGGACAACACGTACAGGCTTTCGATCGACTGCTGCAGTTGATGCATGATCGCCGTACCGATTCGGCACCTCAAACTCAAAAACGATTGGACCGCGTTTTTGTGGATACTCGTCACGAAGTCGATGCCGACGCCTGGATCGCCGCTCAATTGAGCAATTGCTTCGAAAAGGCCGCGCCATCGGATCGCCAAGCAATGCGGACTGTAGTTTTACGTGAATTGGCGGAAGCTCAGAAACTGACTCCAGGCTCTCAACGCGAGTTGCTGAGCTATTTCCGGTGGCTGCCCGATGCACAAGAAAATATTCTTTCGGTTGCGCAAGAACTGCTCAATGAAACAGAACAATCCGCCGCCGAGAATTTTCTCAGACCACTGTTGTCGGTTGGAGATGCATTAGTTCGGTCGCTAGCCGGGCAACTGATGTCGAAGGAAACGGACTTTGACCGAACTAGATTTCGTAACTATGACCCCGATTTGTTTGACCCGGACAGCTTCGCGCCCGGCCGCCGAATTAGGCCAGCAGAACGCAACGACATTGAATCTTCAGCCGCACCAAAGAATATCGACGAGGAAATCGCATGGCCGCGGGGTATGGTCTATGACCGGATTATTCAGGACAGCGTGCCGACGATGGGTGGAACCCCGATCGGCATGATTGGAAATCGATATGGCAGACCCGAATACTCGCTGCGCGTTAACGGTAGCAGCGTATTTGTGTTCAATCAATTTGGGAACATCGTGGGACAATTCGAAATTGAACGATCCTCAATGGAGAATAATGACGCCATATTACGAGGGCAAACTGACGGCGGAATGTTGCTGCTGGAAACCTATACAGAAATAATCGCCTTGGATATTTATCGTGGAATGGTCTCACCGAACGATTCGATGTTGTGGCGGCATTCTTTGTCAACTGCTGGCCCAGCCAAAATTCGCGCGTCTCCTAGTTCGATCGGCGAAGACAATTCGCTGGGCGCGCGAGCGCTGCGGCGAGAATTTGCCGATGGCACGGAATGTTGGGTCGGACCGATTACGCCTGCCGGAGTCATTGTAAAAAAGGGGACGGAAGTCGCGATGTTGGATCTGTTGTCGGGCGAGACACTTTGGAAACGATCCGGTTTCAGCAATCGTACCGCGCTGGCCGCAGACGGATTAAATGTTGCCCTTGTCGATAGTTCGACAGGCTTCAGCCATATCTTTGACGCGCGTGACGGAGCCGCCCAACGTCAGGTAGAGTATCGAGGCGACTGGAAACCATGGATTTCGAACGGACCAGTGCTGGCCGAATACGCTACACGAGTATCGGATACTCCGACCGATGGCATTCAACATGCCGGCAACTTGCCCACGGCAATCCGGCTATTTAATGTCATGACGGGTGAGGTATTGGCCGAAAAGGAGTTCGAAGTTGGCAGCCGCGCCTCGATTTGCAGCGACCGGTATATCGCTGTGTTAGAACCTAAAGGCAATTTGTGGTTCTGCGATCTCGTCAAAGCCAAAGCCAAGGAACACGCGATACAACCGCTCCAGAATTTGAGGGCTATTTCACTACAGCAATTCCAGAAACGGCTTGTCTTATTGACCAGTTGCCAAAGTTCCGCGCCGGCGAGCAATCAACTGGTCGTTGTAGGTAGAGCATCCTCCTCGGCTGGTCAGAGCAACTTTGTGGTGAATGGACCGATTTTCGGGATCGATGTTCTGCAGGGCGAACTGCTGTGGGATCGCGCAGGTAAACTCTATCAGTTTCAATTTGCGCTCGACCAACCACGCGGTTCACCACTGGCGGTCTTTCATCGCATTGTCAGATCGACCACAGGTGGTCAACCCTTAGGCGGAATTGCGGTGGTAGATTTACGAAATGGACGGTTGGTGTACGGTACGAATTCCATCAGAGATATGGGCGAGACCATCCAATCACAGGTGGAATTGGAGCCAGCGAAATCCGTTTTGACAATTTCATTTGGGAGGCAAGCGACGGAGCTAGAATTTACTAGTGATCCAATGCCGCCTCAACCGGTATGCAACTTTGGATTTATCAGCCAATCGATAGATTTGCCCAAGAATTCTCCGTTGTTTGAGTTCTTTCCTATGCCGGCCAAGTAGTGAATTGTCCTAAAACAATTTCCATGTATTTGATTTTCGAAAGGGTGTGCAGAAACAACAAGGATTGAGCGGCAGAAATAACATCAACGGCTAATCGAGTTTGTGCAACATAAGAGGTTTTTTTAAAGCGCCACAGAGAGTTCTTGGAGCCAACTCAAGCGTTTCTTCTGCATTATGATCATTCGACGATCTGATTTGTAATCTTGCTTGTCCACACTGGCCTGCGACCGAAACTGTTGTCACGTTCGGCTGCGATCATGGTGCAGCGGTTACACCGCTTGACGCCGGTTCGGTATCCGCGGTCGGAGTCTTGAAACCTCCTGCGGAAAAATAGAGATAGGCTCCAAAGCCTCCGATCAATAGCCCCAAACCTAGTCCCTTAAGCGCGGATTTGTTATCCGCCCAAGTCTTGAACGCGTAGTAAATCGTGTAGAACGGAATCAGCATACAGGCAAACCCTTGCCCAATACTACGCTGAAACGCAAAAACCAAAATACTGAGATTGGCCAGTGACGCAATAAAACCACTCATCGACAAGAATGTGGCTCCAATTACCACGGACATGCTTTGGCGTTGGATCTTGCCCATCAGTGTGTTGATGGGTTGTTTCGTGTTATTACGTGCATCTACGATCAGCACGCCCGCAGCCGCAATGCACAGCGCGCCCATCAGAAAAGCCATCACCATCCACCAAGGCATTCCTACCTTGGAATGGCGTTCTCCCATGATGTCTTCGCGGCGCATGTTGTTGGCCGCTTCTTGCAGGTATTCGTTTTGGAATTCAATCTTCTGCGATGCAAATTCGAGGCCCTTGAGTTGTTCACCGGATTCGAATTGAAGTCCGCATTTCGTGCAGATCGCTGCGTTGCGTACGATTGGGTTGCCACACTTGGGGCAAACTGGGCCAGTTTTTTTGGTCAATCCGGCTTCATCCAGCAAATCATCCAGCGAGGACGTTTGAACAGCAGCTTGGCTTGGCGCCGCTGGCTTGGATGGGCTTGGCGCCGCTGGCTTGGCTGTCTCCGGCTTCGCTGTCTCCGGCTTCGCTGTCTCCGGCTTCGCTGTCTCCGGTTTCGCTGTGGCCTGTTGACCTGCAGCAGGTGAAGCTGCGGATCCTGCAGGAATCTTCAGCGCCTTTTGGCATTTCGGACACTTGCCCGTTTTCCCTGCCATGGCGTCCGGAACATTGAGAACTTGACCACAGTCGCACTTGAGTTTGATCGGCATGAGCGGCTAACGTACCAGGAGAAACGTGGAACAGACGCAACGCAACTCGGCTGCACATAAGTAACTGTACAATTGTGCTCTACGACGACGGATGTTACAAGCATCTACCTCGATCGAGCATGCTGTTTGCCGACCCAAAATTTGGTGATCCAAGCGATGCAACCCGCAATTCCAATTCCGCCCAATGAATACAAAATTCCGTACAACGGCACCAAGAATCGTCCGCCGGTGGTATACAGCATCATCACCACGACGGTATTGAGTAGTGGCAGTCCAATCAATACCACTGCTGCACGATTCTTGGTGACGATCAACCAAGCGATTCCGGCGATCATAGCAAACTTCCACAACAAACTGCGACCATGATACGGATTCCAGTGGGTGACTATGCGCCGCCCAAATAACGTCGGCAAATCAGCCAAGTGGGCAGCGATCCAGCTTCTTACTCGCCGCGAGGCCTCCCGAACAACGATCAGTTCGCGCTCGATGGGATCAGTATTCTGTTGAAAGTCCGGGTTCTGCTCCAATTCCTCGCGTAGTTCGAATTCCGGTGCGTACTGCCAGTCGCCCCCAGCAGCCAAGGCTGCGTCGGAGTACCCTCCCAGCATCGTGATTGGCCCCTGAGTTCCCAGCGGCATGACCGCCCCTAACACGAGACAGTTTCTAATCCACCACGGTGCCAAGCACAGCCCAGCGACCACAATCGCGAGCAGCGACTGACCAGCCGGCCACTTCCAGATATGGTTCTGCCGCAGACCGATCCATAACAGCACCCAAATTCCCGGCAACCAAAATACAAACAAGGATCGAGAATAAATCATTGCAGCCAGAAGTACCCCTACTCCAATCGCATACCAGCGCCAACTGAACTTTAGACCCTCGCCGATTACCTCTCGTGCGCCATACAGCCAAGCTAGCAAACAAATGGTCAGCAACTCCGTGAGTAACAAAGCGAGCGGTTCGGTCAAAAAATCCGTCGAATAATTCCGAGTATTGCGATCGCCGATGGCAATCAATAAGGTTCCTGCGCCGGCCAGGTTGACAATTGCGCGAGGTTGGTTTGCTTTGGCGGCAATCGCTACCGAAACATAAACTGCTAGCGCACTGGCGATGGCTAAGCAAATCGCGAGAATGAATCGGATTGTGGCAAAGGCGAACGGACCTCTGGGCACGATCGTGTATACCACTGCGATTAGCCAAGGCAGCAATGGCGGGCGCGCGGTTGTAGGCGTTGGCTGGCTTGTGCGAGCGATATCCGCCACGGTCGCTTTTGACAATTCGCTCTGCTGGTAAACTTCGATCGCGCGGGGGTCGGTCCAGTCAAAAACAAAGCCGAGACCACGGGCAAGATTGAATCCTATATTTTCGTAGTCGGGACCATCGGTATTGGGTTTCGGTGGTTGGAAAAGCCACGGACTGTTGACCAGCGAAACCAAGTGTATGGCTAGCAGGATGGTCAGTGCGAGCCAGAACCACAGTTGTGCTTTGGTCGACATACCGGCATTTGCACTTCGGAAAAGTACCTGGAGTGGATTAGAATGCGAGTGATTCACGGGCGTCTTGACGAGAGACAGGGCACTTTCGTGTTTCGTGCTGCGGACTAATTAGTTGGACAGCGCCACATTTTTGCGGAATACAAGCCCGAAGCGCAAGCGAGCGAATAACTTGCGACGATTACGACAATTCACTCGCTTGCGCTTCGGGCTTGTATGCCGCAAAAATGTGGCGCTGTCCAATTAGTTTGAGTCTAACATCAAAATTGTATTCGGGTACAGGCTAAGTCCAATGTCGGGCGAAGGATCGATTCATACAGTTGACTTGCTGGAAGAAGCGCTGTCGCTCGCGACGCACTTCGGTTTTGAGGTGCGCCGCGAATGGCTTAGCGGGAGGAAAGGTGGTGCCTGCCGGCTCGGTCAAAAGCACTTGTTGTTCGTAGATCTTTCACTTTCCGCCGCTGAGCAATTGGAACAAGTTATCGGTCCATTACGATCAGTAGTTGACCGAGCGGCATCACTCAGCATATCGCCGCGATTGCAGCGGTTACTTCCAAACGTATCGGTTACTGAAAGCAACATTGAGTAGATGAGTCAAAACACTCGGTTCGAAAATAATCGGTCGGTTGAGCTGCTGGCGCCGGCAGGGGATTGGGACTGTGCTCGAGCCGCCGTCGAAAACGGAGCCGATGCGATTTATTTTGGATTGGAGGTTGGCTTCAATGCTCGAGCTCGAGCGGCCAATTTTCATTTGGATCGCTTGGACGAACTGATGGCGATGCTGCATCGTCAAGGAGTTAAAGGCTACGTCACGCTCAATACTCTAATCTTCACGAGTGAATTGGCAGAAATCGAGAATCATATCCGGCAACTTGCCCAGTCGGGAGTGGATGCGGTTCTCGTACAAGACTTGGGGCTGGTACGGTTGATTCGGCAACTCTGTCCTGGGCTGGATATTCACGCCAGCACCCAGATGACACTAACATGTGCCGACGCAATAGGGATGGCAGAAGAATTGGGAGTTCGCCGAGTCGTACTGGCGCGCGAGCTATCCTTGCCTGAGATACGCGAGATTCGCCAGCATTCGCAAATGCCGCTCGAAGTTTTCGTTCATGGTGCTCTGTGTGTTGCCTACAGCGGTCAGTGTCTGACGAGCGAGTCGCTCGGTGGACGCAGTGCAAATCGCGGCCAGTGCGCGCAAGCCTGTCGCATGCCTTATGAACTGGTGTGTGATGGTTCAGTGCGAGATTTAGGAGATGTACAGTATTTGCTCAGTCCTCAAGACTTGGCCGCATACGAGCTGATTGAGCAACTGATCGACGCTGGCGTGTGTTCGCTGAAAATTGAAGGGCGGCTGAAATCAGCCGAATATGTGGCAAATATCTGCCGTCATTACCGATCTGCGATCGACGAGGTGCTCGCCGGAAAACGCGTGACACTGACTCACCAAGATCGGCAAGAAATGGAACTTAGTTTTTCGCGTGGGTTTTCTCCCGGATGGCTGGAGGGCTGCGATCACAAACGACTGGTGCCCGGACTGAGCAGCTCCAAGCGAGGCGTATTGGCTGGCACGGTCGCGGATGTGCACGGAGAATCCGTACAGATTGACTTGGCCTGTTCTTTGTCCGTTGGCGATGGAATTGTGTTTCAGGCAGATCGCTTCGAAGGCAAGGAGATTGGCGGTCGAATCTACGAGATTTTTCAGCATGGGACTCGACAAACTCGTGTGGAACATGGCTTGGCCGAAGTCAGGTTGCAATACGGTATCGTCAGTACCAACCGCATTTCGCGATTGCAGCAAGTTTGGAAAACCGACGACCCACAGCTTTCCAAACGCTTGCGTCATTCCTTCGAGAATATTGACCCGCAAAAGCGCATCGACGTGGATGTGTCGGTTTCTGCGTCTGTTGGCCGACCGCTGACATTGATTGCGGAATGTAGTGATGGATTCCGCGCGGAACTGGAAGTCGCACACCATCCCGAGCCAGCTCGCAAACACTCGTTGACGGACCAAGTCTTGCGAGAGCAGTTGGGGCGATTGGGTGCTTCCGTGTACCGATTGCGAAATTTGACAGCAGTAATTGAAGGCTCGCCTATGGTTCCATTGAGCGTATTAGGTGAGTTGCGCCGCGAAATGATCGCCCGACTTGATTCGGCTCGAACTCTGCCAAGGAGCAAGCTTTGTTGCACTGATTCAGTGCTGGCATCGTTGCTAACCGACCTACCCAAGCTTTTTTCTCAACGAAATCCATCTGGTGACTCGGCGAATGAGACACCGTGTTTAACGGTGCTATGTCGAACGCTCGCTCAAGTGCGGTGTGCAATTGATTGTGGCGTTACACAAGTCATAGCCGACCTCCATGATTTGCGAGAATACCGCCAAGCGGTAGAGATGGCACGTTGTGCAGGTGCCTCGATTTGGTTGGCAACTTTGCGAATCCACAAGCCTGGCGAGGGCGGTTTGTTCAAGGCGTTAACGAAACACAACGGCCATGGATGGCTGGCGAGAAGTCTGGCTGCGGTACGCTATTGTCGAGAACATCAAATTCCGTTTGTTGCCGACTTCTCGTTGAACGTGACCAATCCGCTGACAGCCGCAATTGTAAAATCGTGGGGCGCTGCGCGCATTACAGCCTCGTACGATCTCAATCGCGACCAATTGATCGAGATGATTCGGGCAGTTCCGGCGCATTGGATGGAAGTGGTTGTTCATCAGCACATGCCGATGTTTCACATGGAGCATTGTGTTTTTTGTAGTGTACTCAGTCCCGGCAAGAACAAGTCCGATTGTGGCCGACCATGCGACTCTCATTCAGTTAAACTGCGCGATCGCGTGGGAGTTGACCATGTTCTTCACGCAGACATTGGCTGCCGCAACACGCTTTACAATGGCGTCGCTCAAAGTGGAGCGGAAGTCGTCCGTGACTTGATAGCACAGGGCGTGAGGCAATTTCGCATCGAGTTGATCGGCAGCGAATCGGCGGATGAAGTCAAACAATTGATCCGACTGTACAGCGATTTATTATCTGGCAATTGTCGGGGCACAGACGTTTGGCGACAGCTCAAGGCTCATAACCGCGTCGGAGTGACTCGTGGAACACTTGAGCAAGCTCGTAATCCATTGGCGATACTTTAAGTGCGTCTGGCAAGCTCTGGCAAGTTATTCGAAGGCGCGGCGCTTGACCATGGTTACTTGATTTCCCGCTGCGTTGAATTCTACGCTGGTCATGGTCTGCCGAATGAGCATGACGCCGCGACCGTGGGGAACATCAAGCAACTCTTCAGAAGTGGGATCGGGTAGCGAGTCGGGGCAAAATCCTGGGCCTTCGTCGCGTATCCTCATAATTGTTTCGTTTCTGGACACTTTGAATTCGATCTCTACCGTTTTGTCAGGCGACTGTTGATTTCCATGCGTAATGGCATTGACAATCGCCTCTTCAACCGCCAGTTGCACGTGGAATAAATCGCCCCCTTCCCATCCGAACTGGTCCAGAATCTTTAAATAGCATTCGATAAGCTGATGACCAGCATCCAGCGAACTAGGAATAGTTCGCTGTAAATTCCAATCCCACGGAGAGTCTGGCATGTCGAACGCTCCAGCCCCAGGCTGCTGTGGAACTGGAACGTAGGTTGACCAGTTCGCGGATTCCTAAATCGTTACGCCCAACGCTTTGAGCGCATCGCTTTCAGTTTTCTTGATGTCGAAAACTTTATTTAGACGAGTAATTGTGAACACTTCCATGATCTCGGCCTTGAACGAGCATAATTGCAGTTTTCCGCCCACGTTCTTAACTGCTTTGTCCATTATGATCAGTTTATTCAGGGCCGCCGAAGAAAGAAACTCAACCCCGTCAAAATTCAGGATTACGTCCTTGAATCGATCCTTTTCTACGAGGCCGAGCATTTCCTCCCCCATTTCTTCGATATTCGTGCTATCCACAATCTTGCGATCAATGAATCGCACGATCGCCAAATCAGCAATTGCTGTCACGGACAGTCGACGTCGCTCCGGCATCGTGTTCCTCAATTCTCACTTGTGGAGGCCAGGATCTTACAGATATTCACATTTTTCCTAACCTAACCACTACGCCAAACCGATGCAACGGGCGTTATTTTTTTCCCGACTTAGCATTCTTGTCTGTCGCACGTATGCCGCGGTCCAACAGCAGATAGTTCCGATCCCGAAACTCAGTGATCTGGCCGGTTACCATCCAGCGATCTTGCGTGGGGTCATCTAAGATTGCTTGATATACTCGCTGCAAAGCCAAGTTTTCCAGACCTTCGATGGGGTCGTGCCCCTCTACAGTGAAGATCAGTGTTTCGCCGACGATGCGCGCACGGGCTTCACGCAGTTCCATTCGAGCCCCTTCGCGAATGGGTTTGCTAGCTTCCGTGCGATTGGGTTCGTTGTTAGCTGGTGCAGGCTGGCCACTTGTATCACCAACGGTGGCATTGGCAGCTACTGCCGCAATAATTGCAACTCCTCCAAGCCAGAATGCGGGCGAACCCACAAGATTGCGAATCATTCCTTTCACAGTTTGCATAAATTATTTACTGTTCTTGGGCAAAACGAACGCGTGCATGCAGATAACGCCACCCGCAGTGACTAGAGCCCAGCCGATCCATCCGGGCGGCCGTACTTTTTTCTTCGGGGACGGGTGATAGTTCATATAAATCTGGGTACCGACATCTTGGGACGCGACTTGAGTATTTTTCACAATTCTCGCCAAAGCTCGTGTACTGGCTTCGTTTAAGACAAACGATTCCACCATGCGAAACTGGATCCCGATCAGGAACAGCAAGATGCCGATCATGAAATAACGATTACGATCGAATTCCATTGCTCCTCCCCTCTATCTTCCCTGCCCAACTCTCATCGGATCGCCCCGAAAGTCGCGGGGATCCTAGTTACTCTCCTTATCGAACACGGCAATTTCTAGAATGAACGCAAATTGATTACTTTTGCTTTGAACTGTTCAGCAGGAATATAGGAATTGAACCGCCGACGCGTTGCAGCGCACTCGGATTTTAACACCATCCTAAATGGACAGCGCCACTTTCATTTGCAGTGGAAAGAACAAGTCGTTGCAGCGAAATCGTTTAACCCGCAGCCGCTAGGCGAGGATTGGGTTGAGTTTTCGAACTTATTGCAAAGCCAAGCTCAACCCAATCCTCGCCTAGCGGCTGCGGGTTAAACGACGAAATGGCTA
>SYJV01000204.1 GCA_005798335.1 Planctomycetaceae bacterium
CGCTTGAATTGAATGTGGTTTCCGAGTCTCAAAAGCAACTCTTGTTTGATGGTGTGGCATTTGTCTATTCTGCAACCGCAAACATGAAAGAAAAAAATCCCAGCTTTGCCGACCGGTTGGCATTCCTGCGTTTAAGGCTGCCACCAATCGTCATTGGAAAAGAATAGGGGGCGCTTGATTTGCCAGCCAAGTTGCGATCGTTGGGATTTTAAGCGCAATACCGTTCAACGAACGTGGGATAAGCTTCCAGCTTGTCAATATATTGTGCAAGCTATGGCGAAACTCCGCTACAGGTTGACAAGCTGGAAGCTTATCGTTCGTTGAACGGTATTGAGTTTAAGCGTTGCCACTATGCCGAGTGTTATAGCACGCCGTAGGTCTCAAATGCCTTGGTAGCTGACATGCCGGCGCGAATTGCGTCGCGCACCTGATTCTCGGCATGTGCCTTCAACCATGCCGCAGCAACAACTTGTTTTTCAACAGCTTTCGGAACGATCACAATTCCATCTTCGTCAGCGGCGACTAAGTCTCCCGGATGAATGATGACACCATCCAATTCGATGGTTATGTCATAATCGATTACACGTTGACGATCACGGCTATCGTACGGATTCATTCCT
The DNA here is from genome assembly GCA_005798335.1 of Planctomycetaceae bacterium. Lineage (GTDB taxonomy): Bacteria > Planctomycetota > Planctomycetia > Pirellulales > Pirellulaceae > Aureliella. The sequence goes on from SYJV01000204.1 coordinate 621, forward strand.
CGCGCGAACACCGGGAATTGCATCGTGCGCATCTTTTCTACGTCGCGCACCGCGCCGTCGACGATGACACCGATGCATCCCGTGTTGCGGGAAGCTGTCGATAATAACTCTCCCCAGATTCCAGAGCGATTGGAGCCGCTGGCTGCTGCAATTAACACGTCGTCCGGCTGACAAGAATCTACTGCAAGCAATTCGAGTTTATAGGGCTCCGGGTCGACGTGAGCCATATCTGCCCATAGTGTCGTTTTACACCGACCGATCAACGTTATGTTGGGAATCGTGATGGGACGAATCGGCAGTCGCGGCGATTGATGACGATAACCAGCTCCGTCCAATGCGTCGCAAAAAAGTGGAACCGATAGTACTCGCCGCATTTCATTCAGCGATATTTCAGCCGGGGGCGTCGGAAGATGCGTTTGGGTAAATTGATTTTCTTGAGCCATGGTTCCCACTATTTATCTGTCCACACCGAGCAAAGTAATGTGATGTTCGATATTCGTTAACGGACCAATAATCCGAATATTGTGCTACGAAGGTACCCTTCCGCTTGACTTGCTGCAAGCGTGGCGTTTGAATGCTCTATTCTGGAATGGTTGGAAAGTGGGTTCGTGATCGTGGTGCAATGCTTCCGCAGGGCAATTTCAGCGATCGTAATGGACCATTTTTTTCAATGCCATCCGTCCCGTTTCCCGCTCTGGTACTGATACCTCGTTTCGCCTTCTCTTGGAGCCACTAATATGAAGCGAGTTGGCATAATATCGTTGCTTCACGAGAGCAACACGTTTATCAATCAACCGACTACGATCGAGCATTTTACCTCCAATCTCATCGTCGATGGTTCGGCAGTCTTGGACGCTTATCGTGGAAGCCAACATGAAGTGGGCGGCTTCATTGATGCACTTGCCAACGAAACCGACGTCGAAACAGTGGGACTGTTTGCGGCTCGAGCGATGCCGTATGGCATGATTACAGCGGATTGTTGGCGTATGTTGATGAGCCGTATCGACAGTTCGCTGGCCAGCGCAGGAAAACTGGATGGTCTGTTGGTCGCACCTCATGGCGCGACAGTTGCCGAGCCTGCGGCGGATGCCGACGGGTATTGGCTGGCCCGAGTGCGCGCCAGCGTTGGTGCTGAGATGCCGATTATCGGGACCTTGGACTTGCATGCCAACGTTTCACAAAAAATGGTGGCGGCGTGTAACGCATTGTTCGGCTACCGCACGAATCCACATCTTGACCAGCGAGCGCGCGGTCTGGAGGCGGGACGCACGATTCTGCGCACTTTGCGCGGTGAGATTTCGCCGGTGCAAGCTTTAGTTCAATTGCCCTTGTGTGTGAACATTGAACGCCAAGCAACGGCTGAGCCCCAGGGCGTGCAGCTCTGGAACGAAGCGGATCGATTGGCCAATGCGAATCCTGGAGTAATCAGCGTTTCCTGTTTGTACGGTTTTCCTTATGCGGATGTGCGAGAGATGGGCGGCAGCGTTATCGCTGTTTGTGAACGGGACGCGCAACTTGCGAAAGTAACTGCTGAAAAAATGGCGCGGTTTTGGTGGGATCAACGAGAGCAATTCGCCGGGCAAATGATCTCCGTAGATCAAGCGATCGCGATGGCACTAAGCCAACGAGCCGCTGCGCCGAATCAACCGGTCGGTTTGCTAGAGATGGGCGACAACGTAGGTGGCGGCAGCCCTGGTGACGGCACCTGGATCGTTCATGGTTGGCTAAAGTCCGGTCAAGGGCCTGTTTTGGCAGTCCTGTACGATCCCGCGGCGGTTCGAGCCGCGATCGCTGCCGGCGTCGGCAATCATTTCGATTTCGCGGTAGGCGGCAAAACTGATCCCGCGGGTCATGGCCCGGCTGTTCAAGATACTTTTCGCGTGCGGGCGATCACCGAAGGCAAATTTCGGGAGTCGGAAGCTCGCCACGGAGGGTACTCGCGATTCAACCAAGGTCTAACCGCAGTTCTTGAAGGGAAGTTGGGAGCCACGTTGATCGTAACGACGCTGCGAGTTGCCCCGGTTAGTCTTCAGCAAATTCTTGCTCAGGGAGTTCGTCCGGACGATTTTTCAGCGATTGCGATCAAAGGCGTCCACGCTCCCGTTGCTGCCTATGCACCGGTGTGCAGCAAGCTGATTCGAGTCAATACGCCAGGGGTTACGACCGCCGATATTCACCAGCTCGATTTCGATCACCGCCGCCGTCCCATGGAGCCGTTCGAGCCAGCTCAAATGTAGTTTCGCCCGGCGCCCGACCACTCTATTTAATTCTGAGGGACTCGAGTATGTTCACTTCCAAACGCGATCTGCCGAGTCCCACAGCGAGCAAACCGACCAACGTTCGTTACGTTATGATTCTGTTGGCGACGTTGGTTGCTGTCTTGCTTTATTTGGACCGGATTTGTTTGAGTACCGCAGCAGTAGCGGTCATGGAAGATTTGAAAATCGACAGGCCAACTCTAGATTGGCTGCTGGGAGCGTTCTTCTGGACCTATGCGCTTGGGCAGTTGCCGGCAGGCTGGCTGAGCGATCGCCTTGGCGCTCGATGGATGTTGGCGACATATGTCGTGCTATGGTCGCTGAGCACCGGTTTAATGGGGCTGGTATTCTTGTTGCCTCCTGCTTACTGGTTGCTAGCGATGTTTGCGCTGCGTGCCGCGACAGGACTGTTCGAAGCTGGAGCTTATCCGACTGCGGCCAGCATTGTCCGAAGATGGGTTCCCCTGGAGCGTCGCGGAATCGCCAGTTCAGTGATCGCGGTTGGTGGGAGAGTCGGTGGCGCGCTTACGCCCATCTTGACGATTAACCTGATGCTCTGGTGGACTTTTGGCAACGATTTCTGGACGTTAGCCGACGACGCACGGGCATCGGCCAGTAGCTGGCGACCAGTCATGATCCTGTATGGATTAGCCGGAATCGCGATTGCAGCGATCTTTGTGCTGTACTTTCGCGACTGGCCAGATCGCCATCCTAAAGTAAATGATGCGGAAGTCGACTTGATTCGCCGAGCTGACCCGCGGCCGAATGCAGTTGTAAAAGGCTCCTACGCTCCACCAATCGTCGAGATGATATCTTCATTTCCAATGTGGATGAATTGTTTTGTGCAATTCTCAGCCAACCTGGCTTGGGCATTTCTAGTTACTTCGATGCCGATGTACTTGGGTGAAGTGCATGGTGCATCGCAAAAGTCCCAGGGTTGGCTTCAGAGTTTGCCACTGTTTGCAGGAATTTTTGGTCTGTTGATGGGAGGCATGTTCACGGACTTTTTCACAAAGTCGCTGGGCCTGCGCTGGGGGCGTTCGGTTACGATGTGCGCATCGCGCGTCATCGTAGGACTAGCATTTGTCGGATGCTTGATGGTCGACAATCCGCTTGCCGCAGCGCTGTGTCTGACACTGGTGGGATTCGCGACCGACTTGGGCACAGGTGCGGTGTGGGCGTATGGACAAGACGTTGGTGGCAAACACGTGGGCTCGGTGGTCGGTTGGGGAAATATGTGGGGCAATTTTGGTGCTGCGCTGTCACCTGTTCTGCTGGGAATTATCGTTAGGCGGTTCGCCGAACCCGAAGACGGTTGGCGCGCTGCGTTTCTTGCGCTCGCTTTGCTGCAAATTCTCGCCGCTGCCGCAGCCCTTGGTGTTAATGCGTCGCGGCCATTGCGCGCCGAAAACCACTAAGGCGAGCGGCAGATGGGAATTTACCACGGCCTAAGCGAATACGAGCCCGATGCGCAAGCGAGTGCGTCAATCCTGGCATACACTCGCTTGCACTTCGGGCTTGTATTGGTAAGAAACTATCTGCCGCTCGCCTAATGGCATTGTTTGCAATATCGTTCGCGTTCAAGAGTTTCGCCGAACGCGGAGGAAAGCGATCTCTTGGGAACTATTTCTGAATGTGCTTGTTCGGAAATAATTCTGCTTAGCTGATCCATAGTTTTCTTTGCAGCTCTTGACGAACTACCGGCATGTTGTATTATTGCATTAATACAAGAGACATGGAGTACGGAGGTGGTCAAGTGCAAATTCACGTTTCGACTGACAATGGCACGGCGATCTATTTGCAGATCGTCAACCAGATCAAATATTTGGTTGCTTCTGGACGATTAGCGGCCGGGGAAGAACTGCCTGCAATTCGGGTATTGGCAGAACGATTGGTGGTCAATCCCAATACCGTCGCACGTGCCTATCGTGAGCTTGAACAGCAGGGAATCGTTGAGAAACGGCGGACGGCAGGTACGTTCGTATCTGACCAAGGTTCACCGCTGGCTCGTCGTGAACGGGTCAAAATCCTAACCGCGCGAATCGATCTGTTGCTGGCCGAGGCGCGGCAGATGGATATTTCGATTGAGGAAGTCAACAAACTTGTCGAGCAACGACATTCCGCGTTGCAATCTACTGGCAGCTCAGAGGAGAAAGATCGATGATCTCGTCTATAGAAGCAAATCGCTCTTGCGTAGTCGATGTCGCGAGCGTCACTCGCAAATTCGGCGATAAAATCGCTTTGGACAACCTTTCATTATCGATTCCACGGGGAATTGTCTTTGGATTGATCGGCGGTAATGGAGCGGGCAAGACCACGCTGATCAAACATATTCTGGGAATGTATCGCGCGCACGCAGGTACGGTTCACGTTTTTGGTCGTGATCCCGTCGCAGATCCCGTGGGTGTGCTCGGACGCATCGGGTACTTGTCGGAGGATCGCGATTTGCCCAATTGGATGCGCGTCGGTGAATTGATGGGTTACACGGAGGCGTTCTTTCCTAGCTGGGATCGACGCTTTGCCGAAGAATTGTGCCAGCAATTCGAGCTCGACAAACGCACGCGCGTCAGGCATCTTTCGCGTGGCCAACGCGCCCGAGCCGGATTGCTGGTCGCGCTTGCGCATCGCCCCGACTTGCTGGTGCTCGACGAGCCGTCCTCAGGCCTGGACCCTGTCGTGCGCCGTGACATCTTGGGAGCGATTATCCGGACGATCGCTGACGAAGGACGCACCGTGTTGTTCTCGTCGCATCTGCTGGATGAAGTCGAGCGAGTGGCCGATCAGATCGCCATCATCCATCATGGCCGCATCTTGCTCGCGGGGTTCATGGACGAGATCAAACAGCAGCATTCTCGAGTTACGGTTCGAATGAGCGGAAACAGTAACACGCCACCAACGTTTGCCGGGATGCTTGCCTGTGAAGGTTCGGGACCTGATTGGACGTGCGTCTGTAGCGGCCAAGAGGATCAATGGCGACCTACCGTCGAGGGCGTTGGCGCCGAGATTATCGAGCATTCGGCCATGACGCTGGATGAAATCTTTGTGGCTCGAGTACGTGGATAGGAATGCAGATTTGCAATTTCTTGTTTGCTGAACGTTCATTTGGTCCACCGCACTCGCATATTTGATCCTAGGAGAGAACGGTATGAAATCGATACCCATGGCGTTTGCTTGGGAGTTCTTGGAGCATGGCAAGTGGCTGATGCTGGTGGGCTTCGCACAGCCCCTCCTGCTGCCGCTGTTTATTCTCGCGGCGTTGCCGGAGCTGGGGACATCGCTGAAGGACACGTCCATATCTATCATGCTACACGTGTTCTTCACATTACTGGGTATGTTCTTGGTCGCCGTATGCGTGGTGGGTTCACGCGAGCCAGTAACGCGTCTAGGAGCGTTGCCGGTTTCCAGTCGAGCCATCGTATTTTGGTACATGGTAATGTCGATGGTCGCGATGGTTACATTGTTCGGTGCCAGCTTACTAACGCTACGCGCCGTGTATCAGGCCGACTGGCCGTTACTTGGTCCAGTTCTGTTCGGAATGACGATGGTTGCAGGATTTCAAGTTGCCATTTGGCAGCGAGAGCATTCCATTGGCCAATTTGTATGTTGGTTTGGCGGCATGTTGCTGTTCGGGTTTTGGTATCTTTGGCGGCACAGCGCCCTTGCGTTTGGCAATTTCATGTGGCCAAAAGGCATTCAGTATTGGCATGATGTAACGCTGCTCGACAGCGCAATGATGCTTACCGTTATTGCTGGATCTTTTTTCGTCGGATTGCGGTCAGTTGCACAGGTACGATGCGGGGAAACCTATTGGAAGTTGAATTTGAGTCAGTGGCTCGAAAAGCGATCCTATCGATCAGCACAAGCTTTACCAAGATTCTCCTCTTGGTCGCATGCGCACCAGTGGTATCAATGGCAGCAAGTAGGCAGGTACGTTTATTTCTGCTTCATTGCTTGTGGAATCATGATGAGCGTAGGTTGGCTGCTGGACAATCGAGAATCGTATTCTCTATTCAATGGTTTGGTTGTCAGTGGAGGCATGATATCCCTTCTAGCCATTGGTGCAGGAATAATCTTTGCCTTTCATGGCACCAAGGACACCTACGGCATGACGAATTTTGATCTCGAATTGGGAAATTACTTAGCCACTCGTCCCAAGACAAGTACATCGATCGCGCACTGCGTACTGCGATCACTGACGAAGACACTGCTCTTAATATGGCTAACCTGGGCCGCCGTTTTCGCATTCAATTTCACGATAGCGTGGATTCTAGGCTGGCTGCCGAATTCTCTTGTGCCAAATGAGCTTGGATGGTGGTATTTGCCAGGCACGGTCGTATCACTTCTTGCCGCTGGTGGCGTGGGCGTGTCTGTCTCACTCACCGGCAGGCTGAGACTGGTGCTTGGCTTATTTGGCTTTGTCTTTGGTTATGTGTTGCTCACAGCGCTACTTGAAGTCAACCGGCTGATCTCCAAGGAGTCTATGTCACAGATTTCCGCGATACTGTTCGGAGTTGTTGGTACCTTTGCAACCTTGAGTGCCCTGTATTTAGCGTGCAAAAATTCGCTGATATCGGCCCGACAAGCCGTAGTTTATTGTTGTGTGTGGGCGATTCTCGAAGCCGTTGTCGTATTCGAATGGATCACCATCGCGAATAGGCAACTGCCAGCGTACGCAATAGCCATTGGATTGATCTCGCTGGCTATATTGCCCTGGCCCGCCACGCCGCTGGCCTTCGCATACAATAGAGTGCGATAGGGACATCGCTTAACTCATGCAGCCATCGTTGTAATACGTTCCACTTTAACCATGCATACCAAGGATAGCCACACGGGCCGGAATCTACCATCATCTCGGCGCACTAAAACGTAGCAAATGGAACTTGCCACTAGGGCCGATTTATGATCGAGAACCGTCGTTCATAGTTATGCGAACTGGTCCTCGTCTATCGTTCGAATCAACGAATCTCGATCCATGGTTTAATCTCTGCTCAGCGAGCATGATGGAAACGCGTTAAGGGATTGGACGCCCTCTTAGGCGCGCTGCAGATGGGAATTTACCAAGGCCTCAGCGAATACAAGCCCGATGCGCAAGCGAGTGCGTCAATCCTGGCATACACTCGCTTGCCCTTCGGGCTTGTACTGGTAAATTCCATCTGCCGCGCGCCTAAGATGGACAGCGCCACTTTCATTTGCAGTGGAAAGAACAAGTCGTTGCAGCGAAATCGTTTAACCCGCAGCCGCTAGGCGAGGATTGGGTTGAGTTTTCGAACTTTTTGCAAAGCCAAGCTCAACCCAATCCTCGCCTAGCGGCTGCGGGTTAAACGACGAAATGGCTA
>SYJV01000205.1 GCA_005798335.1 Planctomycetaceae bacterium
AATACAAGCCCGAAGCGCAAGCGAGTGAATTGTCGTAATCGTCGCAAGTTATTCACTCGCTTGCGCTTCGGGCTTGTATTCCGTAAGAAAGTGGCGCTGTCCAAATAAGTATAGTTTGATTTGAATCCCGTGGGCTTGTCCAGCAGATATTTAGGTTTCTCACGACGAGCCGTGATATACTCTAAGGCCCAGGCGCAGAGCAAAAGGAGGTTGATTCCATTGTGTACGACCTCTGGTCAATATTCGACCACTTGGCGGTCCGGAAGAGTATCCGATATGACAACAGCCTCAAACGATTCGTCAAGTTCTCGTCGCGATGCCATTCAAATGCTTGCCGGTGGTTTCATTTCCATGGCGTGGCTCAGCCGCAGTGCACCCACGTTGCACGGCGGCGAGGTTTCCGCCGCAAGATTAAAGGGTCTGGTAGTCGTTCCGGACAATCTTTCGCTGGATGACTGGCCGGGGCGGGTAAAACGAGCTGGTCTGAATACGATTTGCTTGCATCACTGGGCATCCGCCAATGCAATCGTGCAATTGATCGACACGGACCTTGGACAAAAGTACGTCGAGCAATGCCAACACGCCGGCCTGGACATGGAGTTTGATTTTCATGCGATGAGCGATCTAGTGCCGCGCGACCTGTTCACAAAAGACCAATCATTGTTCCGCGCAGAAGAAGATGGCAACCGAACCGCCCGACGCAATTTTTGCGTCCATTCGAAAAATGCGATGGCGATCGCTGTAAACAACGCGCGGGTGTTCGCGAAAAAATTACCCACGACCACGGGATGCTATTATTACTGGAGCGATGGATGTGCAGCTTGGTGTCGATGTCCGCAATGTCGCGAACTGAGCGACTCGGATCAGCAGTTAATGGTCGAGAACGCCATTGTTGCTGGATTGCGGCAAGACAACCCAGCGGCTCGGGTCGCGCATTTGGCTTGCCATGCCTCCATGCCGCGTCCGACCAAGATCCAACCTGCGGAAGGCGTGTTCTTGCAATTCGCACCAGGGCGGAGACGGTACGACATTCCATACTCTCAACAGAACACAGAACCATCCTTAGACGGACTTTGGTTTCTCGAAAGAAATCTCGAAGTTTTTAGTGCCGAGTCGGCGCAGATTCTCGAGTATTGGCTGGACGTAACACGTTTTAAAGTTGGCGACGGTCCGCTGCCTTGGAATCGAGAGTGGTTCTTGCAAGATCTGGCGACGTATCGAAGGCTAGGGATCAAAGACTTCAAGAGCTTTGGTAACGGTCTGAACGCGAGTTACTTAGGACGTCACGGCGAATTGTTCTTTCTAAAAGAATTCGCCGATGGATTGGCTGTTACCCATTAGCCAAATCACGTTACCAAGTAGCACGAACGCTTCTCTGCTTTGGCGTACAAGCCCGACGCGCAAGCGAGTGCCTCCCAAGATTGACGCACTCGCTTGCGCGTCGGGCTTGTATTCGTCAGCGATTGGTGGCGATTACTTGACTTCGAAATCCTTGGTGGTGTCTTCCTTGGGTAGCTCCACGTTCGTGCGAAATCCACTGAAGAGCATATTTGGGGTTGGCACTTCACCCTTGCCACCGCCGGTGGTACGTCCGTCGAAGCCGTCAATACGAACTAAGTGCGGGCCGCCCAGCGTCCCGTTGCTGTCAGCGCTTCGAGTATCGTATTTCCCGTTGATAATCTTGGCCATTCCAGGACCACCGCTGGCACCCTTGGTGGTATCGGGTTCGAAAGTGATGTAGCCCTCGGGAATAGGTTTTCCTTTGAATGTCACAGTGCCTGAAATATGAAATCGTTGGTCTTCTGAGTTACAGCCACAAAATCCTATCATTAACACAGCGGCAGCGCATATCGACGCAATTCGACGAAAGAAAAACATCCAAGCAGTATACATGTGTGAGAATGGCCCTGAGTAAAGCGAAGTAAGTTGTTTGATTTTTTTCTACAATCGTATTGCGAACAAATGTTGCAATGAAGTAGCCAACAAGGGGTCGCTTTGATCACGCGACCCCTTGCGCTTTATTCAATTTGGTTGTCGCCGATCGATCATTCGGTTGTTGCGGTGGTCACTTCACCACCGTTTCGGCTTCCAGTTGCTCGGTACGCGGACATGTCAATCGCTTGGCTAACAAATTGAACGGAACCATCTCCCCGCACGAATTGGCAACCACCGGTGTGCATGCTCCCGAAACTTCCATCGTTCCACGGATTGGAGAACTTTGAATTGATCGGATTGGTCAAGTTCTTGGACATGTACATCAGCGTGCCACGCACATCGAAATACCAACCTCGCGTAAATGGGCGCCAGTTCTGGTATCCATTCCATGAAAATTCGCCGAGCAGAAAAGTATTCGACGTACCGTCGGTTAAACTGCCAATGGTATTCTTGTCGGACACATAATTTACCGTCGCCGCACTCACCACGCGGGTGTTACCAAACGGTCCTGTGGCCGCGATATTGCCGAAGGCTGATCCGGCAGGATTGGCATAGACTTGGTAATTCGCGACGGGCGTTACATTGGTGTTCGGGCCAGTAGGTCCTAACACGGCGTGGTAATGACCAGTTCGAACTGTGCTTTCATTGAGATTACCAGCAGCAGTCGTGTTAAACACCGAGAACTTAGAATTCTCAGGGGCACTGGGGCATTGATACACGGGAATGAAAACATTCTGCACGACGCCAATACGATTGTTCGCATTCCATGCGCCTTGGTCGAAATTGAATTGGCTATGCAAGTTATTTTGCTCAAGGAAAGGCAGTATCATGATCGACCAGGCCATCGAGTTCGAGTCGATTCCCGCTGGTGGAAACGTCCGGTGGGTGCTTTCGTAGTTATGCAGTGCCAATCCCAACTGCTTCAAGTTGTTCGAACATTGCATCCGCCGCGCGGCTTCGCGTGCAGCCTGTACTGCCGGTAGCAACAATCCCACTAAGACACCGATAATGGCGATTACTACCAACAGTTCGACCAGGGTAAAACCAAATTTCAGCCGCCTCTTCATGCGCAACTCCTCGTAGCAAGAAAAATATAATTGAACTTTACGAACAACCACCTGCGAGCCGTCTTTAAATAGGGTATCCGAATGACGAAGATGTGAAAATCTATTTTCTGACGGTTCCCAGTGTTTTTCTGATTTTCGACGACGTCTTCATGAAGAGAAAGAAACCTCAGGCAGTTCAAATCGAAAAGAACTTCGTAGGCGTGGCGCAACATAACCGAGCGGGTGGTGGTCCAGTAATTTCTCGCATTTCCACAAATGGCCCTTGGTATCGTAGGAAACTTGCACCCTTAATTGTTGTGCTGGGATTCGGCATTGTCACTCCGATTCTCTACTGTTGTTTCATTTATTACCGCCAGTACAGTTATTCGCACCAATGTTTCAAGGCGGGTGCTGCCCAGGATTGGCCGAAAATGGAGCAAGTCGCGAAAGCATGGGCGCGATGGCAGCCGTCTACGGCAGCCCCGTGGTTAAAGGCAGCGGAGGCCGCAACGCGACAAGGAAATCTGCTGGGAACCGCTGAGTATCTAGCACAGCTTCCTGATTCGGCTCCGGTCGAGGCGTTTCATGAACTCAGTCGCATTCAATTAGAATTGCTCAACCAACCAGAGTCCGCCGCACAAACGTGCCGCAGAACGTTGACGGCTTATCCAGCCGATGTTGAATCGCACCAACGTCTGTTTGCATATTACGCCATGACCTGCCAGCGCCGCGAATTAATTACCGAAGCGCGGCGGGCAATCAACGAGGGTGGTGCGAGCCTCGTCACGTTTGCCTACTATGCTGCAGCGAACTGGCTGACGCTCGCCAATGGGCACGATTTCAACCTGCGAATGCTGAAGAATGATCCCAACAACGAGCTGTTCTTGGTCGCATCGCTGATTCACTTGCTTGCCAATCCTGAACTAATTCCGAAGTCGGAAGCCGCCGTGCCAATGGAACAATACGAAGCCATGATCGCGAGTATGTTGCAACGCTTCCCCAAAAATATTGAGCTCTTGGCCAGCCGCGGTAGATTCCTGTGTCAGCATGGGGCGACGGATGACTTGGCAAAGCTGCTGGCCGATATTCCCGACCAGGCAAGTGACGATTGCCGATTCTGGCGGCTCAAAGGATGGTATCATTCCGCTCGCGAAGAATGGTCCGAAGCTAGAAATGCGTACGAACATGCGCTCGACCTTTGGCCAATGGATTGGATCAGTCAACACGAGCTAGCCATCGTCCTGCGACGCGCCGACACACTCGACAACGCCGACAAAATGCAACGCCGAGCAAACTTGGGAAAAGAAGTCATGAGGAATATTTTGTCGGCGCCCAAGCTGGATGTTTCCAATCGAAGTGTCTTCGAAAAGATCATCGCGTACATGGAAGAATGCGGTGAACTGTCAACGGCTAAGTCGCTTCGTAGACTTCTCGATAGCCCAAGTTAGGCGCTAGGCAGTTGAAGTAAAGGTATGTACACACTCGACATGCGAATTAGGCACATTAGCATTCGATTTGGCTACGTGGTTGCTTGCTGCACTGCTTTTTCCATCCTCACTTCGTGCCAATCGCGAACGAGTTCCAATTCCGTTCGACAGGAGGCTGAATCGCCGCGTCCCAAGTTGTCGTTGAAGATCGACCTATCGAAGCAGGGCGTGCCCCAATTGCCGGGCGCCAAGGAAAATTCGGGCGTTAGTGAAAACGGCGTTTCGTTTACAGAAGTTCAACAGCAGCTAGGATTGTCGCACTCTTACATCAATGGTGAAACAGGACGATGTCTTATCGTCGAGACCATTGGCGGTGGCTGCGGTTGGCTGGATTACGATAACGACGGTCGATGGGATCTAGTCGTTAATCAAGGAGGCGATCCCACGACGAAAATACGCATCGGTCAACCATCGGACAAACTTTTTCGCTGCCTCGATCATCACAGCTTCGTCGACGTTTCCACGAGAGCGCGTTTCTTTGAACCAAACTACAGCCAAGCAGTTGCCGTCGGCGACTACGACAACGACGGGTTCGACGATTTCTACGTTTCTAATGTTTTCGAGAACACTTTGTGGCACAACTGCGGCGACGGAACGTTTGAGGAGGTTGCCAACCGGGCTGGAGTCGCGGACGGGCGATGGAGCAGTTCGGCGGCTTGGACGGACCTTGATCGCGATGGCGATCTGGATTTGTACGTTTGCAACTACACGGTTTACGACCCCACCCAGCCTATCCCGTGCAAGGATACCTCGGGGCGCGACGCGTTGTGCGCACCTGGCGTGCTCGAGCCGTCACCAGATGGATGCTTTATCAACCAAGGCGATGGCACGTTTATTGACCAAGCCAAGACGCTCGGGCTGATTGGTCCCGGCAATCGAGCCTTAGGGGTTGCGGCGACTGATTTCAATAACGACGGCTGGCCAGATTTGTACATTGCCAACGATTCCACCGAGAATTTTCTTTTCATCAATCAGGCCAATGGCAAGTTTGGGAATCAAGCGTCGACGCTTGGCTGTGCCGTCGACCGCGAAGGAAACTCACAAGCCAGTATGGGCGTCGCCGTAGGCGATTACGACGGCAACGGTTTCCTCGACATTTTCTGTACGAACTATTTCGAAGAATCGAACACGCTGTACGCGAACTATGGTCCACGCGGTTTTCAAGACGTAACCGCATTGACTCAACTGCATCAGCCCACTCTGGCTTACCTTGGCTTTGGTACCGTGATGCACGATTTCGATCTGGACGGTCGCATGGAGTTGTTTATCGCTAATGGCCACGTTGATAACTCGCCAACCAATTCGAATCAGAAAATGAAGCCTCAAATGTTTACTCTGGCCAACAAGCGATGGCAGGACATTGGCCCAGCAGCAGGACCTTACTTCCAAAAGAAATTTCTTGGCCGAGGCGTGGCGACCTGCGATCTTGACAACGACGGCGATCTCGATTTAGCGATAGTGAATCAGAACGATCCCTTGGTCCTATTGCGAAACGATTCCAAGACTAGTAATTGGCTTAAGTTCAAGTTCATAGGAACCATCAGCAATCGCCGCGGCATTGGCTGCCGAATTATCGTTCGCATCGGTGGCACATCCTACGTCCAAGAAGTATCCGGAGGGACCAGTTACGCCTCCACACATGAACCAACCTGCGTGTTCGCGATGGGCGACCACGTAAATCCCGATTCCGTGCAAGTAACTTGGCCAAGCGGAATCAAGCAAGAGCTCACCAATATCGCAGCCAATCAAACGCTAGAAATCGTCGAGCCGACAAAGTGAAATTGCAGTTGAGAGATGATCTCGAAATCTCTCCGATCTATGCATCGTTAAGTAGTGTGAACCCAATATTTCCCGAATTCATGACTGGCAGTTTGACACGGATTTGGATTCGAGTCGTAGTGAAGCTACATCGGCCGCTGTAGCACTCGAAGTCAGCGGTTATGCATTTGTCATTGCGATCGAACGGCGCCCAACTATATTGCTCCCTTCCAAGAAACCGGACTCTGAGAAAAAAAGCCGCTACCTCGAACCTGATGGATATGTTCCGGTGCCACTTGAAAGCACCTATGCACGAGCATTCGACGCATTTCCAAAACGGTGGCGAAGTGTTGTGGAGGCCTAGCTAGCGATTTCGGCTTTTTGCAGACGAGCACGAGCGCCACTCCCAGCATGTTTTCGGGATTTTGATGGAACTTGATAAGGCGAGCGGCAGATGAGAATTTACCAATACTAGCCCGAAGCGCAAGCGAGTGAGAGCCTGGATTGACGTGCTCTTTTAACGCGTGCTGGTTTGACGCACTCGCTTGCGCTTCGGGCTTGTATTGGTAAATTCCCATCTGCCGCTCGCCTAAATGCTACGAGCAAAAAGTCTTGCGGGTGTTAGATCTTCACGTTGACGTGCCACTTGCCGTGGCAGTGTATTGGGAAATCTAAGTTGTGTTGCGGGGTCGCTTGGTAGGCGGATTATCGTTAGAATTCGCCATACTATTCCGCGCCCGCGGAAAGTTTTATGGAGAACTATCCCCAGCAAAACTATCGCGACGGTGGCGAGCAATTCTAGAGAATACACAAACAGAAATAGGATGGGTGGCAG
>SYJV01000206.1 GCA_005798335.1 Planctomycetaceae bacterium
GCGATCGTACGCAACTCGCCTCGCGCCAGCGCCGGTTTGAGCAAGTTGGCCGCATCCCCTTGGCCGGCAGCACCTCCGGCACCGATCAACGTATGCGCTTCGTCAATAAACAAGATGATTGGCTTGGGCGAGGATTTCACTTCGTCGATCACCGATTTCAAGCGATTTTCGAATTCTCCCTTCATGCCAGCGCCAGCCTGCAAGAGTCCCAAATCGAGAGTTCTCAATTCGACATCTTTCAACTGATTTGGAACGTCACCGGCCGCAATGCGCAGTGCAAAGCCCTCCGCAACGGCCGTTTTGCCAACTCCTGCTTCACCAGTCAAGATCGGGTTGTTTTGTCGGCGACGAGTTAGAATGTCGATTACTTGGCGAATCTCGGCATCGCGACCCAGCACCGAATCAATCTTGCCAGCTTTGGCTCTGCCGGTCAGGTCGATCGTGAACTGGTCGAGCGATGGAGTTGATCGCGAACGAGTACCGCTGACTGCCGATGGTTCTCCAGGCTTACTCACTAGATTCGTCGAGGCGCGGTCTTCGGCCGTGTCCACGCACAACTCCACCAAGCCCTTGCGCAGGGACTCTGCATTGATCATCTCAAATTGTTTGGAAGCTCCCAATGCTGCCCGCCGCAAAGCGTCATTGAGCATCATCGCCACGCATAAGTGACCTGAACGTATTTGGCCAGCGGAGTAATTAATCGTCGCCAGGGTCCAAGCTTCGGTCGTCAAGTCCAAGACATCGGGGCTGAGCGACGGCGATTTTGCATTTCCCGTCTTGAGACGATCCAAACACTTGGTCAAATCCGTTTTCAGGCGGCTTTGGTCCACCTCGAACGATTCCAGAATACGGACGAAATCCGTGTCGTCGATTTCCAACAACGACGACAACCAATGCTCCAGCTCGACGTTGTAATTCGTGCGTTTCACGCAAGTGGCAATTGCCAGTTCGAGCGCTCGATTGGCCGAGGGACTGAGGCGTTCGAACAGTTTCTTTAGATCGACTTGCACCATAGTATTGGGTCTCAAAAAGGTAAGCGTTGCAAACTTTACAGATCAGCGTTATCGATCGGACAATTGAAAAATCGCATCGTGGGAGTCGTGAGCTTTGTCCCACTGGCCCAGCCATGTGTTCCAGCCTAAATGAGCTCGATCGCGGTGACTGGGTTGAGCGATCACAACTTCGTCGCGTTTGACGACAACTTGCACATCAAAATCGTATTGGGGTCCGACGTAAGCGCGGACCAAATCCCAAAGCTTGGCTAGCGACTGGCGGCCAGGATTGAAATCGAGAAATTGGTCGTAATTCATGGGACCGATGCGAATGCGAAACTTGTTTTGGTAATCCCAAACCCACTGTCCTGCGATCGTGTCTTGCCCCAATCGATTGCCCAGCGAAACGCCCAGCGGTGCTAGTCCGATCCTGGTCTGATCGGGCTGGGCGATGAACATCAACTGGCCAACAAATTGTTCCATCAGCACGGGAACACCGAAGGTGGCCGAGACCATCGAGCAAATTGCATCTGCGGCAGGTCGTCGATTGGCGAAATGTCCTGAGAAGAACAGCAAATCTTCGCTCGGAATACTCATGCGATCCCACTGACCACCGGTGCGCATGCCGATCAAACTTTTCAGCGCTCCGGTTACTCGATCTTCCATGCCGGCCGATCGAGCAGTTTCGAAGGCGACCGGGAAACAGTGCTTTTCCCAGCTCCGATAGAAAAACGACAACAGCCGATGGTTGAAAATATCCAAAAAGTCGCGGAGCGCATAATCCCCGATTCTCGCTCGCTCAGCCAGCAATTGTGTGTAATGGTGTGGCAATGCACCGGCGGCTCCGAATAATCCAAACAGCGACACCAAGACGTTAGGACGAGCGGCAGACATGTCCCAACGCGCGACTTCGTTGGACGGAAACTGAGAATCTGGATCTGCGCGCAGAACAATAGGTTCCTCTTGGGCCGGAAGATCGCCACCCAGGCGCGTTCCGGTCTCGCGTTCCACCAGGCGCACGAGTTGAAAAAAATTGACTAATGGAACATCTTCGGCGCGCAAAGTGGAAAGCTGGTTGTTCAACATAATAATGCACGTCCTACAATAGGAACCGATCACCGGCTCTGGCCCGGCCCATAAACAGTTCCGTTCCCGTCAAAGTTCGGACGGAGAGTCTAGTAAACGAATTGATTGTCGAGAAGAGCGAAAAAAAACGGTCCAAAACGGTCGCAAACATGTACGGCCCCATCCCGACCAAACGTTCTTCGTCAACTCGTACCTCGATATCCAAGCCGCGGCAAAAACCAGCGCCGAACTCTGATGGCAAGCGACCGACCGCTCGTCGATAAGTGACCGATTCGATCGACTGAATCGCACGCTTGGTCTCTTCCGAGTTATTGGGATTGTACAGCCGCAGGATTTCGCGCAGCGCTTCAGCTCCATTTTCATTGTCCAACAAAGTCAGATGGTTCATTCCAAGATGGGAAATCAGCCGCCAATAATACTCGTCAGAATCTGCTGGGCGCAAGGTGTTCGTCGGCGGTGTCAGCAGTTCGACCGACACCGCTCCACCGGCGTTTTGCAACACCATCTTGGGCGATCCACCACCAAATGGCAATCGGCTGACCATATCTCGATTACAACAGGTCGCGGTCACGTGCAACGTCCACTCGTCCAACGGATGCGGTTTCGAAGTTAGATCTACCAGCGTGAGATACACTTCGGTGCCTCGATCGCCTTCCGCGTCTTCGGAAAGGCGCCGTCGACGACTGCCGTGCCAGAACAGCTCCTGCGGATCGGCGCCTGGTTGATGGCTGGGCAAAAAGAAAGGCTTGAACGTCAATTTCTCTTGGCCGCCAGGGCTGGACGCGGAAACATGATCCACCGAGATGACCTCGACGCCTCGCGGCCTGCGAGCGTCCGCAATGATGCGATATTCGGTTTGATTGGCGGACAATCGCGACGAATCCGCAACTTGCTCGAATAAATTGACAATTGGCGAACATCCCAACCGCATTGTGTCGGTGCGCATGGACCGCAACTCGGAATGCGTCCGTCGCAGCAGGACCACCAGATCCACGTGACTAGCTCCGACAGCCGTCTTCCAAATAGAACTGAGGTCAAATTCAACGAAACGGAATTTTTCGGGCGCCGCGAAGAATTCCCACAGCAGCCGATAGGCTCGGATCGTTCTGGGATCGTGATCAATCAATCCTTGCTGATCTGAGAACCCAATCGGTTCGATAACATTGCTCGGCAATGAAACACCACCTGGGTTCTTGGGATGGTACAACGTCACACCCAATGCGTCGCGCAACAGAGCCGCGTACAGTTCATTGCCCAGTACGTTGGAGCCTCCCAAGTAAAACCGCAAGCGATCGAATTGCATATCGCGCAGCGGGAGTTTCTCCGATTGGCTGGACAAGCGAATCCGCACTGCCGCTTGCACGTCGTTCTTCCATGTTGGCTCGACCGGAAACGGAAAGGGAGATTCGAGATACTCTACCGCATCAATCGAAATCGGCAGCAATTGAGTGTCGTAGCAGAGGCGGAACAAGCATCGCACACCCCCGATTTCCTCGGCTTCGAGCACTTCACCACGAGCGTGTGTGCGCCCAGTTGGAATTTCAATGGCTACATCGGTCAGATTCAATTGGCAAATGGCAATCGGCGGGACGGGTGCGACGTACTGCGGATACAAGGCCTGCAGCAATGACAAGCAGATTTCGGGGAACTCGTCCTCCATCTTGATCCGCAAGCGGGCACACAATAGAGCAAAAGCTTCGATCAGTCTCGAAACGTGGGGATCCTCGACAGTCTCCGCGTCCGACAATCGCAATCGTCCCGCGATCTTTGGATAACGCCGCGCGAACTCTCGAGCTTCTCCGCGGATGAAGCTCAGTTCGCGTTCATAGAAATCGAGCAGCGGATCCGTCATGAGTCACTGGCTTTCACTTGGAACAGTCCCAAAGTCGGCGATAACTGCGAGTCAAACGCAACAGGCTCAGGGGCCGGCTCGGCATGCAGAACGCCATTGATGCGAAAGCGGATCGTTCGCTGAAGTTGGTCACGTGCGTCCAGCGCGAACTCGACCCGCACTTGCTTGAATCGCGTTTCGAATTTCCGTATGACGTCTTCGACACGGCGCCTCAGCAATTCTTGTTGGTCGGAGGAGGCCATGGCCAAGCCGCCAAAGTCTGGAATACCGTAATTCAACACGGAAGTCTGAACTTCTTCGAGATCGCTGGGCAACTCCCGCAAACAAACTCGCGTATTCAACAAATGTTCCAAGTCGCGGCGAACGCTTTGCTTCAATTCACGAAGGACCTGAGCTCGCGATGCCGGACGCTCGTGCTTGTTGTCGGGTTCGTCGTCCAGCAGTCGATCCAGAATCGACGGAATTAGTAATTGATCGGGGCGAATGCGGCTCACTTCAGAAACACTCCGTTGCGGAAACTCGACGTGGGACCTAGCCGAAATGCTCAGTGAACTGGTGCAACCTCGACGCGCTGGAGCTCTAGTATCGTGATCGATTCGTCGCCGACAAGCAGCATGCGCTGTCCCAACCCAGTAATTGGCGACGGTTCTTCACCTGCCCAAGAGGTTGCTCGCCCCAATCGCAACCCATCGTCCCAGCCCGGCGCCGTAGGGAACGGATAGCGAGTGGGAATGAAGACCTCGCCCTCGGGCCCTTGTTCGACGTCGATAGAAGTTTTGCGCCATATCAGGTCCATTGGGCGACTCGGCTTGGAAAATTCCAACGAGCGCACGGCCTGCCAAGGCACCCAGTAGTATTTGCCGGTCGTGGTGAATACCTCGACGACACCCGCGATCCGATCGTCCAGATCTCGAATATCGGCGCATTCTTTACCATCACAAGTGTTCTTGACCGCGGTCCGCTGTTGTTCGGCTGCCGCGGCGAGTTGCTCGGCTGCCGCGTTGTCGCCGGCGCGAATCGCGGCGCACAACTCCAATTGGATTCGCGCGCTGTCGGGCAATTCACCGACCAACTGAGGTGACCGTCCCTCGGCAAAGACTTGCTCGCGCAGGATTTCCGCGCGAATTAGTTGGCGAGTGAGCATCGCCAGCATGTTTGCGTCCGGGCTTTGCCGTACCACAGCGTCCAGTTGCTTCTCCGACCGGTCCCAATCTCCCTGAAAGCACAGCAGCTCGGCCAAAAAAAATCGTCCATCGACATCTATCGGATTCGTTTTGACATGAGCCAGCGCGGCGTCCACCGCTTCGGCCAGCCGACCGGCAGAATACAAACTCTTGGCATCCATCTTGTGTTAATCCTATTGATCCAATGAAATCGGTAAGTTCCTACAAGCAACATTACGTGCGGCTAGGTTGCGCCAACTGCGTGTCCAATCGAATGGAAACTCGCATGTCGTCCAATTGGTAGTGCGGTGACAAATGCAGTACGCAGCCATACTCGCCTGCCGTACCTGGCAACGGTCGCACACGAACTTCGGCATCGATCAGCGGCCTACGAGCCCGAGTGCTCAAGCCCGCGTCCGGATCTGGCGAAACATATTCCGTAATCCAGGTTTGCAGCAAACTCTGTAGTTCCTCAGGCGTCGCACACGATCCGATCCTGTCGCGCGCGATGATCTTCAAGTAGTGTGCAAATCGAGAAACGCACAAAACGTAGTTAAGCAAACTGGACAGCCTAGCGTTGATGGTCGCTTCGACCGAATTGTATTGTTTAGGCTTTTGAGCCGAGACGCACGAGAAGAATGCACCCATCGGCATGTCCTTGCAAGGGCATAGCGGCAGGAATCCGCAACTGGCCAACTCGCGTTCGAATTCGTCTGGTATCAGAATATCGGTCATTGACTTGATGGCGTTTTCATGTGGTTCGGTAGTAAACGGATCGGACGCCGGTCCGGTAACTACGCCGCCGCTTTCCGAACCGCGCTGAGCACCGCGAATATTCGCCAGCCAACGACTTTCGGCGAACGCGCGCAGCAACACTTCACCCATAGCAAAGGCGGCGCCACCCCACAAGTAATCGTCGCGACTGCGAACGGTCTCGCGAAACGGGAATCCCAAATCGTAGCGATCGCGATAAGGGCGACGCATTAGCATCTTGGGCAGCGCCAATGAAACAAAACGAGATTCCTCAGTTTCTCGAAAACGTTGCCATGAGAAATAATCTAATCCCGCATGCAATGATTCGACGTTTACCGTCGGTCGTAAGTCGGAAAAGCTGTCGCTGCCAAACATCGACGGATCGGCGTTAACGATCAACGGGCAAAACGCAGCCGCGGCAACTTGCGATAAACTGCTGAGTATGAATAGATCGTCGGCAGGATGTTCGCGGCTAGGACGAGGATGTATGGCAAAGTCGGCAATCAATACGGAAAATGGATCCGCACCCGGCGTCCCGAGCCCCTCTTCGTAGATTTTGCGGAACATCTGGCTTTGGTCAAATTCGATCGCCGCTTCAACGTCGTTGCGCAACTCGATCCAACTAACGTTGAGTACTTTGATCGAAATCGGTGCCCCAGCATGCTCGTCGCGTTTGTCGACCAAATACTCGACTCCGCGCCATGCAGATTCAAGTTTTTGAAATTGCTTGGCGTGGAGAATTGCGTTCAATTGGTTCTCGATCAACCGGTCGATCGAGGCCATGTCGCGATCCAATTGATCGGCTACCCAGGCAGCGGAATCTGCCAGCCGTTTCCTAAGCGTTTCTTCGCCAAACCAAATCTTGAAACGCCGAAAATCGTCCGGGGCAGTTAGAAACTCTTGAAGCTGATTCGAATTGGCTCGCGATCGAAGATCGATCGCGACCATTTGCAGGGCGGTTGGGGCCGTCTCCTGATCCTGTAACGATGGACTAGACTGCACGAGTTCGCGCGGTTGAGCATACGCTGGCGCATCCCTATCGCTTCGCTCTGGTGAGTTCATCCATCGCCTTCCTAGATTGTCTTGATCCGGTCAGCGGTCGTTACTGCTTACGAGGAATCTTAGCCACCAATCGCAGTGACGTCGTCAGTTCCTCGAATTGCAACCACGGTCGAAGGTGGGCAACAGCATTGTACGAGCCCGGCGCCCCGGGGATTTCATTGACGACAATTTTGGCGTCTGCCAACGGATAACGAGCTTTCGTTTCCTGGCTTGGACTGGGATCCGATGTAACGTAGTTCGTGATCCATTCGTTGAGCCACTTTTCGCACTCGTCGCGTTCGAGGAACGAACCAATCTTGTCTCGTGCAATCACCTTCAAGTAGTGAGCAATCCGGGAAGTAGCCATGATGTACGGCAACCGAGCGCTGATGGCCGCGTTGGCGGTCGCTTCGGCGCCAGTTTTTCCCTCGTAAACCTTGGGCTTCTGAGTCGTTTGGCCGCCGAAGAAAACCGCGTAGTCCTTTTCCTTGTAATGGCACAAAGGTAGGAAGCCGCAATCACTGATCTCTTTCTCGCGCCGATCAGGAATCAGGACTTCCGTCGGGCATTTCAGTTCCATATCACCATCTTCGGCTTTGAACACGTGTGTCGGCAGGTTCTGGACCTTGCCGCCACCCTCATGTCCGCGAATCGCAGTGCACCAACCGTATTGGGCAAAGGCGTCCGTCATCCTCGCACCTGCGACATACGCCGTGCTCATCCAGCAGTAATCGGAGTGGTCGGTCGTCTTGGGTTTGCCATCGGGGCCCAGTTCCACTTCTTCATAAGCGAATTCCTCGATCGGTTTTGTATTAGCACCGTAAGGTAGCCGAGCCAAAGTGCGAGGCATGGTCAAGGTCACAAAGCGTGAGTCTTCGGTGTCTCGAAAACTCTTCCATCCCGTATACTCGACCGTATCAAAGATCTTTTTCAGGTCGCGCGGCGTGTTCAGGTCGGTCCAGTTATCAAACCCGAACATTTCGCAACCCGCAGAAGCGATAAATGGACAGAACGAGGCGGCTGCGACGGTCGAGACGTTGCGCAGCATCTGAATGTCATCGGGATGATTCTTGAACTCGTAGTCGCCGACAATCGCACCATAAGGAATTCCACCGGGCGAGCCGAATTCCGATTCGTAGACCTTTTTATAGAAGGTGCTTTGATCAAATTCGACGGCGTTCTCTAGGTCCTTTTGCAATTCCCGCTTGGAGCAGTTCAATACTCGCAACTTTAGCGTTGTGCCGGTCTCCGAGTTCATGACCAAGTACTGCAGTCCTCGCCACGAGCCTTCCAGCTTTTGGAATTCGGCATTGTGCATAACCGCAGCGAGCTGCTTGGAAATCTTTTCGTCCAGCGCATCGATGGCGTTTTGAATCGAACGCGTCAAACTCTTGTCCCAACTGACCGTACCTTGCAACGCCTGCTCGGTAAAGTTTCGCAGCAGCTCTTCGGCCCGCGTGCGCTCGGTCTGTTTGGTGGCCTTGATCGCAGCTTCGAGAAAACCGGCACTCGACTGGACCGTTGATTCCGCGGACGATGATTCTTGCAGTTTGGCTTCAGCCATGTGAAAACCCCTTCAGTTGAATTTCCTAATGCGATAAAACTGTCAATCGAGTTCTACTCGTCCTTTTTCAAACCGAGTTCGTCAGCCAGCTTGCCGACATTCTCCGTCTTCTTCAATACTTTCTCCAACGTGGATTCCAAATCCGAACTGACATCGACCTTGGAACGCAGATCCTTGAGCTGATTGCGAACATCCAGCAGTTTCTTCAGGGGCTCGACCTGCTCGGCAACTCGCGCCGGATTGAAGTCGTCCATGGATTCGAACTTCAAATTGACCTTCATCATCGATCCGTCGCCGGCGAGTGTATTCTCGACTTCCATATTCAATCCCGGAGTCATCTGCTTGAGCACTTCATTGATGTTATCGCGGTCGATATTGACGAATTTTCGATCGCGCAGTGGTTTGAGAGATTGCGTTGGTTTGTTGCCGGAGAAGTCCCCGACCACGCCCATCAGAAATGGCAATTCCTTCTTTTCTGTCGCCCCGTTGGTTTCGACTTCGTAGGTGATGTGAACGCGAGGTTTGCGTACTCGACTCAGTTTGCTGTGAACGGAACTCATAATACCCTCAGGTCTTGGAGTAAAATTGGGTCAACTTCTAACAAGGCCGATCGATGTTCTTAGCTATAGCTGCGAAATAAGTGTCAGGTACCTTTGTGCGCAGCACCTGAAGTGCGAGTTCCTCGCAAAAGGTACCTCACACATATTCTCTTGAGCGAATCTTAATACAAAAAAATAGAGTATGCACCGTGCACACGCCAGTGATTCAACGCGGTTTGGGAACAACTTTTCCCAATTGCCGATTTATCCATTGTCCGACTGTTCCTTAATTCCCATACGCCGAAAAACATCGCCCAAGACCGAGCTATCGGCAACCAAATCCCGCAACAAGTCTGGTAACGGCATCTTTCCCCAGCGGACAGCTTGTTCCAGAGCATAGGATACCGGCGAATGAGGTTCTGTCTTACGAAAAAACGCGGCCACTTGCAGGAGATTGGAAAACGCCTGTTCGCGATTGACCAGCACGCTGGTAACGGTCGAGCCACCAATGGCAGCGCCACTGGTCAGTCCTGGGCCGGTCTCGATCGCCTGTGCCTGGCCATTGTCGGACTGAGAATTCAAGGCACTTAGACGGTCCTCGGTCAAGTTCTTGTACCATGTGTGGATTTTTTTCAATCGATCGACGATCGACGAAATTCCCACTGGATTCTTGCGGTCGCTCCGCTCCGTCATCAACCGGTCTAGCTGTTCCGCCTCATGGATTGCGGCCGCGATTTCCGCTTCGCCTGCGCGCAGTGTTTGGGCACCGCTGCGTTCGACTTCTTTGCTGAAATCTTCCAGACAAATAACGCCATCCTGTATTAATCGGGCCCGTTCTTCTCCTGGACGCTTTTCCAGAATAATGGCGTTGGTATGGGAGAACCAATGTAGATCCGGGTTGTCTGGGAAAACTGGAGCGTGATCGAGGCCTGACTGAATGTTCGCTGAATCTTCCAATTTCGCCAGAGCACGCAGGCAGGTGTCGGCGCCTTCGTCCGCAGTCTCCGGCGCGGGAAACAGCGCCAGCCCAAAAGTTTCCAGCATCAAACGACTAACTCTGAGCGCGTCGCCCAAACCGGTGATCCCACCGATGCGTAGAGCTGCGTCGGTCATCATTACCAACACGCGAGTGTCTTTGCTGTGTCGACTGAGAATGTCGAGCGAAAGCTCCACAATGCGTTCCCATTTCGGGTCTGCCTGCGGGCCATCGGACTTACCTTCATAATCGACCAGAAATCGCTCTCGTTCTTCGGGACTGAACGTGGCTACTTCGGCTCGTTTGGCTTCGATGCGGCGAGCAGTCGTTACCAAATCGCGCAGTTCGCTGAACGCTTGATTGAGCTCCGTGTTTTCGCCGGTCTCGCGCAGCGTTCCGCACGGCTGCGCCTCCGAGATTGCGGCAACCAGAGCATCGAAATCAAACAAGGATGAATCGGACATTTGCATCTCGCATGTGCTGACTAGTCGTGCAGATCTTGCCTACGCATGTCGTCGGCCAGTCGCTCCAGTATTTTAGCATGCAGTCGACTGGCCCATGATTTACTAAATCCGATTATACGACCGGCCTCTTGCAGCGTGTATCCATCAAAATAAACCAAATTAATCAAACGACGCTCCATTTCCGGCAACCGGTCGACCATGCTGCGCAGTTTCTCACTGGCCTCTCGGTGCATAAACAAACTCGGAGCACTCGGCTGCGGGTCCGTCGTTTCGATAAGGTTGTTCTCGTCACCATTGCACACCAAATAAACCATCGCCAGTCGTTCAGTAACTCGCGCGAACCACTTACCGTTTTCAACATGGTCCGCCGAACCACGATCGAGCTCCTGCTCGGACTCGAACGTATCGGCTGCCATGCTTTCAAAACGCATTCGGCGATACCGAGCACGGCTGGTCCAGGTCATTTTTGCCAAACCATCGTAGATCGCACCGCGAATGCGATAATAGGCGAATGTGCTGAACTGGTTTCCACGATCAGCCTGGAAATCTTGAGCAGCTTCGACCAAACCTAGTTCACCGTAAGCAATCAGGTCGTCCAAATCGACTCGAATTGGCAAGTTTCGATGAATTCGCAAGGCGAGCGATCGCACGATCGCTCGCCCCTCGGTGATCAATTCATGGCGCTGTGAAACCGATTCAGGTTCCACAATGATTCCCGCAAAGTTGCCGTTGAAATTCCACGAGCTTGCTGCGTGAATGAGGATCGCTGCATAAAGTTTGACCAATGCGACGGCTCATCGCGCGAATGTCGTTGGTCGCTCGCACCAGCGTGGGGAACCGATTGTACAAGAGCGATTCGACGATGGCGATGACGAATTCCTCAAATGCATCAGATTGGCCGTTGTACTGTCGAGCAATTTCACTCAGTCGCTCCCATTCCGCACTTGACAGCGAGCGCTCACGGTTAGCCAGCGTCGATTCGAGCAATTCGTTCCATACATCCGTTTTCGCGGCAACTACTTCGTTCGGATTGTTGCCAGACGGTTCTTGCATATCGCGCACCTCTTATCGGACAGTCTCGACAGGTAGGACAAGTGAATCGGCACGCCGCATAAGCTTGCGGCGCTTTCGGCCTGTGGATATATATGCTTCCACAGGCACGATGCCTAGGCCACTTGTTTATGTGAACCTTCTAATTGCTGGACGCATCGCGGGAAAGCCAACCGAACAATCGTCGATTGCTGTCCGACGTTACCAATGTTTCGCCGTTACCACTGAATACTAGACTTTCAATGCGTGCGCCGCGATGACCTTCTAAGTCGAAGACCTGCCCCGCTCGCTCCCAAAACGGGGACGCAAACCACACTGAAATTGTTCCCGAAGAATCTCCTATAACGATCGTCGAGTCCGTGGGAGAACAGGCTACCAGCGAGTCTTTCTTGATTTCCATCAAGTCCAACTTCGCCGCTCCGTTAGCCTCCAACGGAATAAAGTTCATGGAACCGCTGCTTGCACCCTCGGTGTGTATGGCCAGATATCGGCTGGCCGGAACTTTGGGGTCACTCCAGATCTCATTAAAGAAGTGAAGTGACTTGATCACCGCGCCGGCTTTTAGATCTATCGCCTTATTGTGGATCGTTCCGTCGGCACCGACGACCGCGATCTTGCCGCCCACTGAAAAACCGATCGCTGGTACCGAATTCTCAGTTGGATCCCAAGCCGCCGCAACTGCGCCGGAGAATTCGTCAATCTTGTTGCCAGTCGCGACGTCGATGCGCCGGATCGAGTCCCCGGAGGTGCTGTGTACCAGCAGTTGTTTGCCATCTGGAGAAATCTGAATCTGGCGTGCTGACGGCAGACTATACGCCATGCGACGCCAGGTTCCTCGATGGTCATCCGCGATGTCCAGTCGCCAAACCGAGCCGTCGCCGTGCAACGTCAGCAAAGTGTTGCCCGCGCGATCTGCGGAGGCGCTGAGCAGCGTCTGCCGTCCCAAGCTGGTTAACTTCAGCGGAGCCTCGGCCAGCTTTAACACTCGCGCAGAATTAGTGGAAACGAATACCAGTTGGCCAACTCGCTGCCGCGCAAGTACTCGATCGGCGCTGCTCTTGCTGAGCGAAAATTTCGTGTGCACAGTGTTTGTAAACGTCGGAACTCCATTGGCCCCCTCGTCCAGCCAAGCGACTTCGCTAACGCGCTTCGCGGTGACTAATTTCGGAATTGATGCGGCCCGCCCAAAATCGAGAACTGTTTGCCGAGTTACCTTGGTCAGCGCATCGCGAAGGTTAATATACAGCCGGTCCGTGGGACCACTAGTCGCAACGGCTACGTCCATATCGTAATGCGAATTGGTCGGATATTCTGCACCGGAAGTAGCCTCCCATAGTTCTTTGTGCAAAGGATCACTGGCCAGCCGATTGCTGGACCAAACGAATTCCAATTTGGAATCTTTCAATTCGTAGACTGCAACATCGCCACGTGTGTAAACGGTGTAAAAACGTTGACCATCTTGGGTCCAAACGCCTTTTTGTGGATAACCGTTCTTGATTTCACTGACGAATCTCTCCGGCAGACTACTCTCCAAGCGCGTACTGGGTCGATCCCACAGCCACGTCAATCCGGATCGCTTCACCATCGCCAACAAATTGGGTTGACGAGGATGTGGAACCGCGAAGTACGCTCCGACGCTGGTGTTGCTGAAAACCTCGTGGCCATGCGTGGATACGATGCGAGTTTCACGTTCGCCCGCGATCAACAGATCCTTGCCACCGCTGAGTAGCGACAGCCGTGGCGCCAAAGTTTCATCAGTCGCCTCGGTCCAACGACGTAACATGTTGCCAGTTGTTTGATCCCACACGCAGAATTCGCGTGTGTGTTCCGGATTGTTCAAGTACTTTTTCTGAGCATTGCGCAGCGATGCCGAAGTGACCACAATTCCGGCCTTGGGATCGACGACCGAATCCACAAACTCCGCTCCAGGCGTATGACCGAAATAACTCCACCGAGCGACCGTAGGATTTTGGGGTGTGCTATCGATGGGAATCGTCTTGCCAGTACGCAGATCCCACAGGTCGACGGCACCATCGCTGGTTACTGCAAGGGCTTGCTGGTGTTTACTTCGGCTGAACACACCGATCACGCTCGATGCATAAGACTCACTACCGTTGTCGGACAATCGCGTTAATTGGCGGCGCTGTTTCTGACGCTGGACGTTCCACGAAAATGCGACGCCCTGTCCGTCGACGCCCACTATCGCATCCGGTCCAATGTAGGCCGCTTGAGCCAAGTTCACTGTGGCAGTCGATTCTTTGGTGGACCCCGGAACACCGCTGAGAAACATATCGTACGTTAGCTGTCCAGTTTTATCAGCCTGCCACAAATGTGACACCGGCTCGTCGCTCATCGACAGTACTGAGCCGTTAGAATTCACGATAATTTGGGAAACCGCCGCGCGATGTTTCTTTGGTAACTCGACAACGTTCGAGAGCGCTCGGCGCGCACCGTCGGTAGTAGCGTTTCCGACGTCGGCAGCCCACATGCTGCCATCGTTACGGCCAAGCAGCAACCGATTGCTGCCGGGCACATGAGCGACGGCGGTCACGTCCTCGGCAGCGATCGCCGGAGGAAATTCAATCAATTGACTGGTTGCCTTTTTGCTGACCGTGAATTCCAAGCGATATAGATTCGTTTTGCCATTGAAGACGGCAGCAGCCAACGCAGTGTTGTTATCGATCCATTGCAATTTCGACAATATGCCCTGAGATTTTTCCAATCGCTCGACACTGTCCTGACTCAGCTTGTCGTACCATTTGTCCGATCCACTGGGGAACAACCAAATGCCCCCGTTGATGCCCGCCAGCAAACGCCCGCCATCGGGGCTGAAAGCCAGCCCTCGAAAACTGCGATTCTCGGTAAAGGGAATTTGCACAGGTTGAGCTTCGGTAATGGACCAAATGTAGAGATTTCCCTTGCCGCCGACATCCGCCGCGATGGCAGCTTCTTTACCGCTTGGTGAAACGGCCACAGCGTGGATTTTCGTTTGACTAGCCTCACCAAAGTTATGCGTGCGATCGATCGAGAGCTGTCCGTTCTGATGTCGCAACAAATGTAGTTTGCCGTCGGTGGTTCCTGCGACTCCCAGATTCTGCCCAAAAGCAAAACTGATGGCTGCGACAGGGCTCTGCAGAGGTCGTATAGGTAGGTCTGCATTGCTGAGCAATTTCACGCGACGCGCGGCCCACGAATCGAAGTTGGGCGCCTTGCCAGCGAATAAATTGGCAACTCCTGACGCGCCAATATTGAGTACGTCGGCCAACGATAGACTGGCTCCACGAATATCGAATTGGTCCAGTTGCGCTCGAGCCAGTGAGAGCTTGGAGCGCGCGTCATCGATCTGTATCTTGGCAGCGTTCTGCTGAGCCTCAAGTTTGGCGGTCTTCTCAGCCTCCGCCGCGTCGAGTGCATTTTGCTTTTCAATTGCTTCATTCTCTTTGGCGAGTTTTTCGGCGGCGGCGGACATTTCAGCTTCTTTTTGAGCTCTTTCGGCGGCGACTTGGGCTTTCTGAGCGGCCAACTTTTGCTCTTGTTCGCTTAGCTTGGCGGCTTTTTCTGACTCCGCAGAAGCTTCGGCCTTCTTTTGAGCTTTCTCAGCTTCACCTTGTGCGTTCACAGCTACAACTTTTGCATCGTCTGCCTTTTGCTTCTCAACCTGGGCAACGTCTCGTGCCTCCTCCGCGTTGTTCTTTTGGGTCCAGGCAATCCCGGCCAGGGACAGCGACACTGCCAGGAACGCGATCAACGCTGCGACGAACGAACGGCGCAATCTGCGGAAGCGTTGTTCACGCTGCTGAACGGCCAGCTTTGCGCTGGTAGCTTTATCAAACAGCGCCGCTTCAGCCGGGACGCCGCGATCGAGCGTCTGTAACGCAAGATCGTAGTCGCCTTTCTCATAAGCGCATTGGCCATATGCCAGCCGCGATTTGTGCAGTCCGGATTCTGCATCGCGGTTGCCTTTCCACAGTTCCAGCGCGTCGCGGAAACCGAATATCGCTCGCGTAAATCGATCATAATCTTTGAGCTTGATGGCCTGTTCAGTCAATTCCTCAGAGCGCTGAGACAGGGAGATGCTCTCTGCGTGTTGCAAGACTTCGCGAATCGCCTCTTGCATTTCCTCAACGGATTCAAACCGATCCTCAGGACGAGTCTCCAGAGCGCGCAATGCGATGGCCATCAATGGATCGTCGCAAGTAGTTTCAGCGATCTCGTTCTCGAGTGCTGCTCGCAATCGGGCGCGTTGATCCTTGCCGGCATGAGGTGGTGTGCCGTGAAGAATCTGGAACAAGATTGCGCCGATTAGATAAATATCGCTGGCCTTGCTGACCTTCACTCCTCGATCAGCAGCCAACTCTGGGTACATGGCCATTTCGGGAGCCATATAGTCGGGTGTACCGCCGAACCCAGGTTGTTTGCCTTCGCTGAGGTTAACCGCCAACCCCCAGTCAGTTACATAGGCTTCACCGTAATGCCCTAACATCACATTGCCGGGCTTGAGGTCGCGATTGATGATGTTCTTGGAATGGGCAAACGCCACGGCATCGAGCATTTTGCCAAGGATTTCCAGGTTTTCCTCGCGCGATTTTTTGCCGATCACCTCTTCCCATTCGGTTCCTTGGATCAACTTCATCGTAAAGAACAAAACGTCGTCTTCGGCGACGCCTAGTTCATAGATGGGTGGAATGTTCGGGTGGTCCAGCTCTGCGGTGATCTCTGCTTCGTAGAAGAACTGCTTGCGTCGCGAGTCCTCTTGTGCCTTGGGATCGCGAGATCTGGCTACATCGGCGTCGCTCAGTTTCCTAAGGGTCTTCAGCGCGACCGTTCGATTAACCGCAGTCTGAACGGCAGAAAACACGATCCCCATACCGCCTTCACCGAGTTTGTTTTTAACATTGTAGTCGGCTTGTTCCGAACTGGTTGAGTTTGCATCCGCCACAAAGCGCCGCGCGACTCGTCGAAAAACAGAATCCGACGCTTCTTCGCGAGCGAAGCGCAGCGATTGTTTCGATCCCTTTCCGGAAGAACCAATGGCCGCTTCCCAGACGCGATTCAATCGACCTGTGGTACCTGTCCCGCTGGATCCAAAGGCACGCAGGTCGTCATTGCTGTACTGCATTGTTCGCGCTTCATTGCTGGAAAGCGCGGCCGCTGAGAGCATGTCGTGCGATACGATCGTCGCAGCATAGGAGTCATGGGCATTGCCTGCAGATTGGTCCGGGGCAAATGCGGCAGATTCAATCGTCTTGCCGTCGGTGCTGCTGCCGGCACCGGTAAACAAGTTATCAGGATTCAACGTGCCGACAGAGCCTTTCCCCTTCGCCGCGGGTGGATCAACCATATTTGCAGAAGGAGGTGCATCTTTCTCAAGATCGAATAATTTATCCGGGCTGAGAGTACCTAAAGAATCTGCTGGCCGATTCAGAGGCGTTCCGCAGTGAGTGCATTTCGCAGCTTGCTTCTCAACTTCGTTGTTACATTTCGGGCAGGTTGCCATTGCCTGGTACTCCAGTTCGATATTCTAAATCTTCGAGTGCGGTGATGAGTATTTTCGTTAAAGACTAGTGATTGACTCTATTTGCCCAGCGCTGACAAAAGCTTTCTTCGGCGTCGATCTCGGCTGGTTAGCGAAACCGGCATGTCCGATTGGACTGTTCCACCTGATTCTTGGTTGCCTTTGGAAGTTCGTACGATCCACAGCGTCCCGAACAGCAGTCCTGCGGAGGCCAGACGATTGCCTGGTCCGGTCGCAGAGCTGGAATCTGAGTCCGCGAAATGAGAGGCGTACCTTGGCGCGGATGGATCGACTGCTGGCGCCAAAGCCGCCGAGTCGTCTTTGGCTGGCTCAGCCGCAGGAGGAGGTTCATTGACCGGCGGTGCCACAATGGGTTGCAATGGCAATTCGTCTTTACCCTCGACCTCGACTTCCGCATAGTCACGGATCGAGAAAATATCGACGACGATCTCTTTGCCATTAGCATCGGTCTCGACGATCGCATAAACACCAGCGGGAGATTCCGGATCAGCCTTGATTTCGGCCTTGGCATTGTCGATTTCTTCGGGAGTCGGCGTGCCTCCATCTTTGGAAAGCACGTCCTTGATCTTCTTCTCCGGACTGAGTTCTTCCAAAATCGCTTGCTGATTGGGCAGTTCATTCTGGTCGGGCTGGCCGTCGTGGTCGGCGTCATCGAAGACGATTCGGTAGACACTAACTTCAATCGGCTTTTCGATAATGTCCACCAACTCAATCTGCGTTGGTTGGTAGGCAGAGATCGGAATGATACCCGCAGGTATCGCAAAACTAACTGGCACAGGTCCCTTCAGCGGTGGCACATCTGGCGGGACTGGCAATGCTCCCTGCAAACCTTGCGACAGCACGTTTTCAATTGGCTGAGCGTCAAAAGTAAGGTCGCGAATGGCGTTTCCGCCGATGGAATTCTCGAACAAGAAGAAGTCGGACGCTCGTCGGATAATAGCGTCAGTTGGCAAAATTGGATTTTGATCGAGGAATATTTCCGCGAACTCGGTCGAGCGCGTAAAGACGGCTGCCAACAGCGGATTCTGCGGGAAAGCTAGTATCGGGCTCGCATCAATTGGCAAATGCGTTTCGATGATCCCTTGATCGCTAGCAGTAGCGAAAACATTCAGCACGCTATCGGCATAGCCCACCAATGCGACGAATCCCGCCTCGCTGATATTGCCAAACTGCATCGCCACGCGTTGAAAAATGTGTTGGTTAAAGTTAACGAACAGAGCTTGAGTTGGCGCGAGTACAAACTCGGTGCTGGTCATCGTCAAACTGTCCGGTTCGATACCTTCGCCTCCATTAAAGAACTTGGCATTGAGGCCGAGTTGGAGGATGGTCTGCACAAACGCAGTCGCATTCGTCGTTTCGAGTCTGGCAGTATCGAGAACGAGGTTTCGTCCAGCCACCAAGACGATTCCACCTTCGGTGACGTTGGTACTGGTTGTGGTGACTCGGTCGCTGACCCTTAAATCGAAATTGCCTCGCGTGTCGATGTAGACGTTTGGATTGGCACCGAGTGCGTCGGCGGCTTGGACCTCGAGCGCTTTGTCGTTGCTAATGAACAATGCGTATTCGCCATTAAACTTTTCCAACCGAAAATCGGCGTTGATGGCAGGACTAGTGGCTGCACCAGGGACTGTGGTGAGATTATCCAAGAATCGCGAGCTATGAATCTGGGCGTTGGCGTTGAGCGCTTGCCCAACCGCTCCGAGAGCATTCAGCTTGCCGTTCGCGCCTGCGGTCGCAGATACTAGCGTATTGACCGAGACGTCGCTCAAGTGCACGAATTGGCCCGCCGCCACATTCAGCGTCGTGCCTTCGACGCGAGCACTTAGGTTCCCTTCATCGATCCAGCCTACGGCGGCGTTCAGTGCAACGTTTGCACCCGTCGAGCGGACCAATCCATCGACCCGCAGATTACCGCCGTCGACTTGGATTGCGACGTTCCCCAAAGGAGCATCGTTGCGGACACTGACGAGGATAAGATCGCCACCAGTTGCGACTTCTCGAATACGGATGTCCCCTAAAGTTGTATTGAATGCATCCAATCTGAAGGCTTGAGTCTCCAGCGCGTTGCCTTGTCCGATGCCCTGAACGGCGCGCAACGTCACTAGAGCATTGTCTCCAATGCCATCGCCGAAATTGGCGATTAGGTTCGCATCACCTGACGCGTCACCAGCATCCAGGATTCTGCCGTTAACACTTGTAACCTTTATCGCATTATCAGATTCGTTGGCGCTTTGCAGCGAACCGATCGTCGTATCTTGCTGGGAATTTACGACGATCTGCGCGCTTCCCAGCGGCT
This sequence comes from Planctomycetaceae bacterium, assembly GCA_005798335.1. Classification (GTDB taxonomy): domain Bacteria; phylum Planctomycetota; class Planctomycetia; order Pirellulales; family Pirellulaceae; genus Aureliella. The sequence goes on from SYJV01000206.1 coordinate 19,313, forward strand.
TGGAAACTGATTCGAGTACGATTGACGATGGCGATGCAGCGCCGAGAGAGCCTGGATCGTAAATCGCCGAAGTTCGCCCCGCGATTACCCTGGCACCGTCGGCCATTGTGAAGGTGTTTCCAGCATCAAAACTAATGTTGCCGTTGACAGTACTGACGACCAAGAGTCCGTCGGTCAGCTCGCCAGCTTTCGCCGACGGCTCGATCGCGATGTTGTTCGCCGCCGTGATCGAGATGTTTCCATTATCCGCCAAGATCGCGTCGTTAATCAAAACATCGCCACCTGGATTTACCGCATTGAGTGCGATGCTTCCCGTGCTCGATCCAGTGGTCTTGTTTGCACTATCCACACCAACTACGACATCGTCGGTGACTCTAATCGCTCCGATGGCCGCAACATCGATGGAACCGGCGGTCGCGGTTGTTCTCAGTGCGACATTGTTATCGTCCAGATCGATTAACTCGATGGACTTGGTCGAGTTTACTTTCATATTCCCACCAGTCGACGCATCTAATTGATCAACGGTAACGTTAAATGTCTCGCCAACCCCGGAAACCAACATGAGCCGCATCGCGGTCAAGTCGATCGACCCGTCTGCCGCAGTGATATCGGCTCCCTGAAGTCTTAGGTCGCCAGTCACAGGAACCTTGACTTCGCTCCCGAGCAGCAGCGTACCCGTTCCGTTGTTGTCCGCGTCAGCAATGAGCGCCAGATTCGTAACCGTAATCGCTAAAGCCGTTGCATTCAGATCGCCATTGGCTTGAATCCAAGCTGTGTTCGTATCGAGAGTCAAGTCGCCAATGACTGCCGCATCCAGGGCGATAACCCCTGTCGTCGCGGTCGCTTTCAAGTCGTCAGCGGCGGAAACTTCGACTGTATTGACAGTAGCTTTGAAAATATCGGCTGTCGTTGCACCGATGCTGCCCAGTGTTGCCTCAAGCGTTACGTCATCGCCGCTCACGTCCAGTGAGTCTGGCCCAGTGTCGCCGTCCGTAATCGATCCCGTCGTGGCCTTAAGCGTTACATCACCAAGTCCCGCAGCGGTAATCGATACCGCTGCGATCCCCGCACCGGTGATCGAAATATCGTCTGCATCCGTCGCTCCTGTGGTCACCACGCTGGTCGCCGTTACGGCACCTCCGGCGGTGACGATGATAGCGCCATTAGTGTTCGTGACGCTGGTCAACTCGATAGCGTTGGTTTCGTTGATTCGGATGTCGCCGGCTGCAGTGCTGCTGGCGGTCAGGTTGGCCGCAGTCGTATTGATTGCATTCGCGCCTCCGATCGCTCCGACCGCACTCATCGTCAGCACGTCTGCGGTAACAGCGCTGTTTGTGTCAGCGTCCGTTATGGCTCCCGTGGTCGCCGTTAATGTCACATCGCCAGCGCCTGCGGCTGAAATAGTGCCGACTTCGATCGTTGTGCCAGAAATGGTGATGTCGTCGGTGTCCGTCGCGCCAGTCGTCGACACGCTGATCGCTGTTACGGCTCCACCGGCGGTGACGATGATAGCGCCATTAGTGTTCGTGACGCTGGTCAACTCGATAGCGTTGGTTTCGTTGATTCGGATGTCGCCGGCTGCGGTGCTGCTGGCTGTCAGCTTGGCCA
>SYJV01000207.1 GCA_005798335.1 Planctomycetaceae bacterium
AGGTTACCAATTGTAACCCGACGCGTGAGCGAGGAGTCAACGCGAATCACCTCGCTCACGCGTCGGGTTACGGTAGACTCTCCTCTGCCGCTCGCCTAATTCGCCAAATCATCGATTAAGGCAATTTCAAATCGACTGCCAACGCGACGACGAGAATGATTGGAAATCAATTCTCACCGTACAACGGCCGAAACACTTTATCGGCGCACGAACAACCAAATGCGACCGTGATACTGCTTTTTGACTTGATAGGCTTGCAATTCTCCGAGCAGCTTTTTTTGCCTATTATTCGCGTTGATCAATTCTCTGCGCTCTGCATCCAGCTTGGAACTCTCGCCTTGTTTGGCCAGCGTAGAGAATGAACGGAAGACTCGTCCCCAATTGGCTAGTTCGCTTTCATGGCGTTGCCTGGCTTGCTCCATCGCAAGCGTCTCCACTTGGTCGAGTTGTTTGTCAAACTGCTTACCGCGATCACCGACCAACAAGTCCAGTTTGCCATCCAGGTTCCAATCGACTACACACACTTTGGCGCTGATCCCGCGAGTCTCGTCTGCTTTGGGAGCTGCAACTAAGCCGGCCGCCGCGGATAGTTTTGGGGTTTGGTTCGTGCCGATATTGCGGAACCAGCCAACACTGCCATTACCCACACCGACGATCAAGTCCAGGCGGCCATCCGCATCCCAATCAGCAATCGTAGGTGTAGGTTGACCATCGGGAATCCGAATCAATTTGCCGTCAGACAAAACTGGTGTTGGCTGAGAAAACTGCGGCGCGTGGTTTGTCCCCTCGTTGGTCAAGAGTAGGATGCTGCAATTGTCGAAGCTTTCTTGTTGCCCCACAATCAAGTCGAGCTTGCCATCGGCATTCCAGTCTACCGCTGCTGCTCCGTAGGTCCACTGGACGCGAATCGGCATTCCGTTTTGATACACAAATGGCCGTCCCTCTTCGAAAACTCCTTTGGTCGATTGACGAAACCAATGTACGCTCGCGTACCAGGCTGGTGAGATGATATCGGCCAATCCGTCTTGATCGAAGTCGACGACCTGCGGACAGAATCCATGCTTGTCAGGCACTTTGCCTTGCTCGGCGCCCTGTTGAAATAGTTCAAAGCCCGAAAACTTCGGTTTGACGTTCGAGCCTCGATTGCGATAAATTCTCAGCCGACCGTCGAATTCCTCGCCGACCAGTAAATCGCGAACTCCATCACCATCGAAATCGTGCACCCAGGGAGCGGCATTTCCTCCCAACTCGACATCGAGCGGTTGATCGTTGACCTCGATCGCAATCGGTTCCGCAAACAATTCCTGGGACTGGACGGCAGTGGCGTGGCTGTCAAGAGCGAGCACAAACAATACCGCGAGAAAGCGAGCACTTCGCTGAATCATGGTTTCCCTTTCCCAAGTGAGTCGTGTGCATAGGAAATGTCCCAGCGCAAGATATCGCCTTGTCCCATGCCCGAATACAGCGTTTTTCCATCGCGCGCAAATGCGAGCGAACGAATCTGATGATGATCCAAATCGTACGATTGCAATTCCTTACCGCTATCGAGTCTAAATAAAACCAACTTTGGTCTGTCTGCAACGTGCATGTACGCGGCAGCGAGCCGACCGTCGGGCGACGCGCTAAGCAACCGTACGCTGCCTTCAGTACTGACGCGCGACCAAATTAATTCGTTGCTCGTGCTGTCGAGCAAACGCCAAGTTTGATTCGTGACCCCGGTTGCCTTGTCGCGCAGACTTGATACTGAAAGCAACCGACTGCCACCGAGCGCAAACAGGTTTACACGAGAGTTACTCTTGGGAGCTTCGATCGCGACTGGCCTTGCTTGATTTACGCTCCAAGCAAAGGCTCCGAATTCGGTCGTGTATCGCAGCTCCGATTCACTTGAAAATTGCATGTCCAACACCGTGCCAGTAACATTCTTCAACTGTGCGACCATCGCCTGTTGGCGCATATCCCAAATTTGAATCTCTGGAATCGATGCCTTTGCTGAGAACGGATCCCCAGAACCCTGGCCTATCCCAACAGCGAGCAAATTTTCGGTTGGGCTGATACAAAGCGCCGTAGCTCTACCACTAACATTCCATTGTCGAACCAACTTGGCTGTCTGCGTTTCAACGATCGCAACTCTACCTCGAACTGTCGCCGATTCGTCCCAGTTTTCACTGCACAGCGCGACTCGCGTACCGCCGGCGAAGAATTTCACATCGCGAGTCCAGCGCGAGTTTTGATCCAGCGTACGTAGAAAGTCGCCTGTGTCTGAATTCCACAAGACGGTTGCTCCATCCGTGCCGGTCGATGCCAGGAGCCCTTTTTCGACGCAATCATCAAGCGACAAAACGACGTCGTGATGCGAATCCGCTTGCGAGTGCTCTTCGCGATTTGTTTCGAGATTCCAAATCGTAGGCTTGCATTGCCAGTCCGTGAATGCCAGCCGTCGATTGTCGTGTGATATGGCAATCCTATAGCCGCTGTTCGGGAGGATTGGTATCGTGCGCAGCGGACGCCTGCTGTTAATATCCCACACGACGACTCTATTGTAGTGACTCGTTACTATCCGAGTTCGGTCAAACGAGAGCACCATGTTTCGCGATCCAGGAATTTCACCTTCTGGATGCTCAAATAAAGCTGACTTCGTCGGCTCGTCCAGTCTCCATTGTTCGATGCGAGACACGTGAAACCTCTTGCCGTCCACATCGGTCCAGACATTCCCACACGCAACCACCGATTCATCGTCCGGAAATGCCACTGCGTCCCAACGCACACGCGCGGGCGAGTTCAGTTCAACGCTCACCATTCCAGCGTGCAAGTCAAAGACTCGGATCGCACCTCTGACCGTAGCCATCGCCAGATAACGACCATTTGGGGATAGCTGAGCTGCGTCAATGTGCTGTTCATTGAGGTCCAGTAGGCTGATGCCGGTGGCCGTGTCCCAAATCGAAAGCGGTTGGTTGCTCGGGTATGACACAAGCACCGACGCATTAGCGGAAAGAGCAAAATTGGAGTTGTTATCCTGAGGAACATCATTCGAGAATATCCGTTCGCCTTCGGGTAACTTCAGCAGGCTGATGCCTTGCAATCGATTTATGATTGCTCGTGTGCCATCTGGACTCAATACGACTGCGTCGAGCGATTCCCCCAGATCAAGCCGATTGATATTGCGACCGGTATCGATATCCCAAATTCGCACGCTTGCGCCGCGCACAGTTGCGGCCATTAGATGCTTTCCATCCGGCGAAAAAGCCAGCGAATCAATGCCTTCAGATCGAAATCGCAATGTCCCCATTCGTAAATCGGCTCCCAATGGCAGACGGTCGCCAAAACGATCTACTTTTGGTACGTGTTCAGGCGGCGCCTGCTGCAGAATTGTAAGCTCACTGGCCAAAGCATTTGCAACAGGAGACTTCAGTCCGATCGGTACAACAGTGGCGACGATCGCCAACGACGTCAAGGCGGTCACGAATTGCAACCATCGATCGACCCGAATCGCTGGCCTGCGCGATGCATCTAGAATCCGAACAACGCGCGAGTGCAACGTGGACTTCAGCGAAACCACTCCCACGGATACTGGGACAGCAGGCGTCAGCGCCAACTCAGCAATCTCCACCAATAGACTTGCGTACGCTTGACGATCGCCGCCGTACCGAAGCACAAAGTCGTCGCAAACTTCCTCTGCTGTCGCTTCCATTCGACGAGACAAATACCACAACAGCGGCTGAAAGCAGAAGAGTGCTTTACACAAATCACGAAACAGATTCCACCACAAATCTTGGCGCTCAAGATGAGCCAATTCGTGAAGGATCACGCTGCGAAGCGTTACTCGTGACATGGATTCAGGCAACAAAATCGCTGGATAGAAGATACCAACCAAGCACGGACTAGACACCAGTGGACTGCGAAGCACGTCAGGAGGCGAGACCGAAAGTAATCGGGCCAACTCAGCGCAGGTTCGAGCCGTGTCGGTGTCCACACTGTCCGCCTGCCTGCGCAGCCGTGCTACCAGCATCAGTGCACTTGCAATGCGACCGAGCAAAACTGATGAAACACCCAACCAAATAACAAACGCCGAAACTGTCAGAATTTCCAGCAGGTTGTTCGAGCCGTGACTTGTCAATGATTCGCTCGACCCATGCTTGAGATCCAATGAATCTCCAGTGCGACTGAATTCCACTGCCGGAGGCTCAGCTCTGTTTGAGAATTGGTGTTCGGCAGCGATCTGATTCCTATCAGATACACTCGAATCGATGTGGCGATTGCTCTTTGGACCGCGCCGGAATTCACTGCTGGGTAGCAAGCCGCTGCTTGAATGAGCTGCCGATCTGTCGCCGTCGTCCAACCAGCTCCAATGCAGCTTCTCGGTTAGGTCTAAATTGAGTCCTTGAACACCAATTAACTCTAACCCCACAGTTAGTGTCGAACATGCGATCACACTTACAAGCGTCGCTCGATAAACCGTAGATTGCACCGCCGCCCCACTTCGACCGACCAGCCATGCCAAAATCAGTCCCACTGCGATCAACAGCGTGGACTGAACCGAAAAATCGATCGCCAGTCCAATTAGAAACTTGGTCCATTCCACGAACTCGCCAACAGGCGAAAAAACGTCGATTGAAAACATGTCAATCCCTCGCTTTCTTGCCGCGAGCGTCGATCAATTTGCGAATTTCGTCCACCTGTTGCCGCGACAGTTTTTCATGATGCAGCAGATGGGCGACCAGCGACGTAACATTGCCATCAAAGACGCGATCCAGCAGGTCGCGGGTAGCCGTGGTGCGAAACTGGCTCTCTTCAACCAGCGGCACAAATACGAATGTACGTCCATCAGCCTCGAATTTAACGGCGCCTTTATCCACCAACCCTCGCAGCAGCGTCTGTACGGTGCTATGTGCAATCGGCATCGTCGCGTTCAGCGCATCCGTGATCTCGCGAGCAGTCGCTCGCCCCTTGTTCCACAGCACCTGCATAATCAACAACTGAACTCGCCCTAGTTGTGTGTTCGTCATCGAATTTTCCCTCGCAAGGCACCAAGCAGATCATTTAGTCTACTAAATTTAACTAACTAAACGATGCGCGTCAATGGTGCGCGGGACGTGAAATGAGTTTTACACGCGGAGCAGGCGTGTCAGAGCAAGCGAGCATGGGCTTGGAAGTAAGAACGGACGTGTAGTCCGTTTTTGACCCAGTAGTCGAGATTTTGTTTTCGCGCCAGTCACCTCGCTCGGGCTTCGGTTACAGTAGACTCTCCGTTCCCTCTCGCCTTATAGTCGACAATTGGTGATCGCGGTCTCCAAAATTGCTGACGCACCAATCGTTTCGAGCTTTTCCATCACTGCAATAATTTCCTTGCGCCGGACCATAACTCGCACGGAACACCAATTGGGGTCCTCGGTGCTGTTGACGGTAGGTGAATTGAATCCCGGTGTGATGCGTTCGGCTTCAGCCAACTTGTTGCGCGAAATGTTGTAATCGAGCAAGGAATAGTCTCTGGCGATGACAACTCCTTCAAGTCTTCGCACAACCCGGTCTGCCATTGCCGGATCGCGATTCTTGGGATTCTGAATCAATACCGTTTCATATTCGCCAATATCGGTAAGAATTCTAAGCTGATTCGCAGCCAGCGTACTGCCGGTCTCAACTAGATCGACAATTGCATCGGCGACGCCAAGTCCAATCATGATTTCGACCGATCCAGATAATCTAACCAAATGCGGTTTTGCACCGTGACTGGCGAGGAATTTTTCCGTCAAGTTAGGAAAGCTGGTCGCCACACGCTTGCCGTCGAGCTGGCTGACCGATCGAATATCGGACGATTCGGGAACACACAAACTAAGTCGGCACCTGCCAACGCCCAACGGCATGCGGATCGCCACTGCCGCGCCGCTTTCCGCCATCAGGTCGCTGCCAGTAAGTCCAAGATCGATCGCTCCCTCTTGGCATAACACGGGGATATCGTCGGTACGCAAGAAGATCACGTCGACGGGCAGTGGACTAACTCTTGCGAAGAGAGTTCTCTCTTGGCGACGAAATTGCAACCCCGCCTGATGCAATAACTCGCCAGCCAGCTCGCTCAGTCTTCCTTTGCTAGGAATGCCAATCCGCAAGTTATTGTTCATCGAATTTTCTGCGTAGAAAGAACTTAGATCCGACCAGCAAAGAAATGCCCCCAACCGTTTCATTACATCGGTTTATAAACAAAACCGGCAGCTCAACAAGTCCGCTTGAGAGCAAACTTGATCATGCACCGGATGGATTGCAATCAGGACGCGTGCTTTGAAAAAGAAATTGTCCGCGGATTGACCTCAGGGTACCGTTGCGCATGATTAGGAATTGTTGCGCGACATTTCCTATTCCGATTTCTTTCTGCTGCGTTTTTCCTCCAGTCCTGAAGTTCCCTCGCGGCGCTGGAGCTCTTCCCGGATTTGAGATGCCGTGATACCTTGGCTCCCCAATAGCACCCATAAGTGGTAAATGACGTCGCAGGATTCGTAGATCAACCGTTGCTTGTCTACCGACGATGCCGTTGCCTCAACGGTAACTTCGCAAGCTTCTTCCAAGATCTTTGCGCAAGTCTTTTTTGGGCCACTTCGCAACAGCTTGGTCGTGTAGGAGTCGTCCGGCATTTCACGGACTCGTTGGTGGATTTGATCCATCAAGCGATCCAAGACATCGGGTTCCGCCATGATCGATAATTGGCTTTCGAGCAATCGAGCTGTGTAATAAGGGCAAAGTAACAAGGTAAAGTGAAAACTAGGACGATTCGCTGCTTTCGGTCGCATGCGCAAGCACTTTGCTCAACGATCGTTGGGACAATTGGCAAATCATGCCCGATATGACAATTTAGACTTTGTCCGCAATCCGGACAATGATACTTGAATTTGTCATTTGCGATACGATGATCAAATTGAGTATTATCATTTGCCGAAAATAACTGATCAGCGCGATAGCCGTGGTTCGCCGTGCGCAGCAACGCTTGAGTGCAATGATGCGCGTTGGTGCCCAGCGAACCACGACAAACCCTTGTGAAACCCTGTGTGGCTTTAGGAATCTTATTACAGTTCCATGACTGCATTGACTTGCGAGACACTTACGAATTGGTGCCACCCACCACTGGCTGGTTGTTTCTACATTACTGGCCCAACGGCGAGTGGCAAAACGCCTCTGGCGTTAAAGGTGGCTGAGCTCGTCGATGCAGAGATTATTTCGATGGACTCGATGGCAATTTATCAGGGAATGGATATCGGAACCGCCAAGCCATCCGCCGAGGACCGAGCTAAAATTCCGCACCATATGCTCGATATTGTTCCACCTACGGAGTCATTTAGTGTGTCCTGCTACGTACGCTGGTCGCATCGCGTTGCAGACGAGATTCGTGCTCGTGGCAAGCGCGTGTTGGTGGTGGGAGGAACTCCACTGTATCTAAAGAGCTTGCTGCGAGGTATGTTCCAAGGTCCCGATGCGGATTGGGGATTTCGCCAGGCAGTTGAAGACGATGTGCGGCAGTTTGGCTCGGCAGCATTGCGACTGCGCCTGGAGCAAGTCGATCCGCTGTCGGCATTCCGTTTGCATCCAAATGATATTCGACGGATGACGCGAGCACTGGAGGTGGCGAGGGCGACTGGTCAGCCGTTAAGCCACTGGCAATCCCAGTTTGACACTCCCGCTCCGCTAGACCGCTGTCGAGTGGCTGTGCTGCAGCTTCCCAGACAACGGTTGCACGAGCGTGTTAATTGCCGCGTTCAGAAGATGATCGAACGCGGGTTGCTCGGTGAAGTGCAAGGCCTGGTCGCGCGCTTCGGTGGCTTGGGCCAAACCGCATCGCAGGGCGTAGGATACAAAGAAATGCTGGCCTTTTTGGCCGGACAAGCGGATTGGGAAACCACTGTGGATAAGATTAAGGCGCATACTCGACAGTTCGCTCGTCGGCAGGAAATCTGGTTTCGGGGGTTACAGGAATTGCGGCCATTTCCAATCGAAGCCGATGACAATTGCGAAAAAACTGCTGCACTGGTCGCCGAGTGGTTTAGTCTGGGGCTTTGAAAGTCTACTGCACGACGCATCGTTTTGCGTCAGTCCGATAGAATAGTCGTTGTTCGCTCCGCAAATCTGGCGTTGTTTATTCTTGGGAATTCGATTCGGTTAGGAGATTCTATGCCGCCACTTGGCAGTATTGTGCATGTTGATGCGGCGGCTGGATTTTGGTTGTTGTTGCTAGCTTTGAGCACGGTAGCTTATGTGGTCTGGCTTTTCAAAACATCGGACTACGATTTTGAGGAAAGTTTGCTGTATGCACCGACTTATTTTTTTGGTCGGTTACTGTGGCGAGTGCAGTTTCTAAACGCTCCACCGGTCGCGCTGCGTCGCGGTGGTGCGGTGCTGGTTGCCAATCATCGCAGCAGCGTCGATCCATTTTTTATTCAGCTTGCGGCCAAACGCAGAGTGCACTGGATGGTTGCCCGCGAATATTGTGAGCATGGAGCAACTGCACCGATCCTGCGGCTTTGCCAAGTCATTCCTACGAACCGCAGCGGCATGGATAACGCCGCCACCAAGACTGCTATTCGCTTGGTACGATCTGGGCGCCTCATCGGCATGTTTCCCGAAGGCCAGCTCAATCATACTCTACAGCCGCTGCTGCCGGTTCGTTCCGGAGCCGCGCTAGTGGCATTGCGAGCCGGTGTCCCCATAATTCCGATCTGGTTGTCCGGCAGTCCTTATCGCCGTGAAGTGTGGAGCCCACTTACCATGTCGGCCAATGTGAAGATCTCGTTTGGTGAACCGATATTTACTGAGCTGGCACCGAGCGTCGAGCAATCTATGGACTTAGCTGGCGAAAATGCACAAGCGGGCTTATCGAATGAGGTCGTCGACGATACAACCTTGGAATCGAGTACCGTGGCCAGTAGGGTCGACCGCAAAGGCGACTTGATCCGTGCAGAACAACTGATTCTGGAATGGGCCCGCCGCGGGCTCGCGCTGGGTGGTTATGCGAACTTTCCTGTGAAAATTGCTGGGCGAAGTCGACTGGAGAAAGTAGAGAAATGCAAGACCGAGACATGATCATCAACCTGACCCGCAGTCTGCTGGAGAGCATTGTCGTGGGGAATTGGACTGCGTACGCTGAAATTTGCGACCCGTCGCTGACCTGTTTTGAACCGGAGGCACGCGGGCATCTCGTCGAAGGGCTCGATTTTCACGAGTACTATTTCAAGCTCGAACGCTCGCCGCATGCGCATGTGCAAACCACACTCGCCAGCCCTCATGTTCGCGTGATGGGAGAGGTCGCCGTGATCAGTTACGTTCGATTGACTCAATCATTGGATGCGAGCGGCGTGCCTCACACAAAAGCTATGGAAGAAACTCGCGTGTGGCAAAAGTCAAATGGTGTTTGGAAACACGTCCACTTCCATCGTTCATCGCCCAGCTAACTTTGAAATATTCGCATGCATGGCGGTTCGAAACGTCCTGGAATCGCGGTGATGGACTAACGCGAGCGGCAGATGGGAATTTACCAATACAAGCCCGAAGCGCAAGCGAGTGAGAGCCTGGATTGACTCGTGCGTGGTTTCGTTACTCGCTTGCGCTTCGGGCTTGTATTCCGTAAGAAAGTGGCGCTGTCCAACTAGGCAGTTCATCAGCCGACAGAATGTAGTTCGACGATGTCGCCGTCGAGCGGTTCGTAGTCGGGTTTGACCATGGTGCCATCGTGCACGGCCTTGCCCCAGACCTTGGCGCCCTTTAGACTTGCTGCCATATCGCGGTGAACATTCTCGGCCACCTCGACCAACGTTTGGCCTCGGCGAATGGTAAATGGCTTGGTCATATCAGCCTCTCTTTGCTTGGGGTGCTTGGTGTACACGCGAACAATTTCGAGAGACTCAAACACCCATCGGCGTAGTTCGTCCAAGCCAGTCTGTGTCGCGGAGCTAATCTGACAACGGTCAAATGGTAGCGAAATGAATTCGTCCAGCATCTGTAATCGGTCGGTGGCACCGGGGTCATCAGTCTTGTTCAGTACTACCAGCGTGCGTGTCAAGCTGACTCCGACGTCTTGTTCGTCCAGTGCGGTAATCCGTCCAAGCCGCGTCTTGCCTTCCGTGAATCGTGCCAGGACGGCTTGAGTATCCTCGATCAAAGTGTCACTTGCTAAGTCGATCATCAAGAACACTGCGTCCGCGCCGCGCACCAGTCCAATTACGCTGGCATCTAGGTAATCGGCAGTTACCGGCGGCAGGTCAATCAACTGAAAGGGGCAGTCTTCGAAAAACATCATTCCGGGCTGAGGAGCTTGAGTTGTGAAGGGGTAAGGAGCGATCTCGGGTTGTGCCCGCGTGAGTGCTGCCAACAGTTGACTCTTACCCACGTTCGGCGCACCGATCAATACAATGCGGCCGGCGCCCTGGCGCGGAATCTTGGCGGCTGATTTGGCGGCGCTCGGCTGAGAAGATTGTTTCTGGATGTCGGCCTTCAGTTTTGCGATCTTACTCTTGAGATCCGCCTGCAGATGGTCGGTCCCTTTATGCTTGGGGATTTCGCGCAGCATAACCTGCAAACAGTCGAGTTCCTCCTGTGGCGATTGTGCCTGCCTGTAGGCCGCCTCCGCCTTCAAATACTGCTGAGTGAGGTTGGCTGGCATCTCGTTATTACTCCAAAGTCTTTCGCCATTGTGCGCCGCGGGCGGATCCTGTCACAATTACTTCCCAGGTTGGGTCGGGCAAATCTCGAGTGATTCGATCGGCGCATTCAGTCGCGCTGCGCTGGTCCTCGGCAAATCCGAATACCACCGGCCCCCAACTGCTTTGCCCCACCGCTCGCAGGCCCGATCGTCGCGCCAGTTGAACTGCGAGCTCGATTGAATGTCCGCGAAAAGTCCCACCCTGTACTTCCTGGAACAGGGAGGCCGCAAGTTGCGTATAAAGCTCTAAAGCACCAACGTAGCCAAGGAAATCGATTGCTCGTGCCGATGCCAAGCACTGCTGGGCCAGGGCCAGCATCCGTTCGCGCTCGCGATTAGGCGACCTCGATGCAGCCTGAATTAGCTCTAATTCAGTTTGGCCATAGATCGGCTGCGATTGATTGGGAATGATCAAGACGATCTGCCATGACTTTGGAAACGCGACGTGCTCGGTGGCGATCGAGCGTCGATGTCGATCCGTCGAATCGCTTCGATCACCGCCAGATGTGTTGCAGCTTTGGGATACATGGCCGCGATCCAATATCAAGCCGCCAAATAAGAACCCGTGTAGTCCAATCGCTGAACGTTTTCCTCGGCCAGATATTTGAGCCAATCGCTGCAACGTTACTCCATCGGATCGCGCGGAATCGGCCGCGAACGAATTCCAACCATCCGTGGCAGGAAACCGCTCACTCCAATCGTTTCCATTAATCATCAATCCTGCAGAGACTGCGCAGGCGAGCTGAGTTCCAAAGCCCAAGCCGCAATGAAATCTAATCGGCGATGCTACCTTAGCGGAAAATCGAGTGGGCACCTGAGCAGTTGCACTGGTACGAAACCTCGCGATCAAATCTACAACGCGGCGGTCTGCTTCATCGGATGCTGACGGAATTTGATCCGTGAGGTCGCAGTGGACCATCAGGGCTGGATGCTGGGTCATTAATCCCAAACCGCCAAATCGCAATGGCTGGCCCTCACCTAACTCCATTAGGCCAAAATGCAATCGACTTCCCGTGCGAACCTCCAACAACGAACACGCTCCGCAACTGAAACAAGCCCTACATCCCAAATCATCGACTTACCGCGATAGACTGCCTACGCGAGTGCCGCCGTCTAACTAATCGCTGAATTGTACGAAGGGATTGTCCCAGCGAACACCCTTGGCTGCAGAAAGTTACCCGAACCGTCGCTCGCAGCACTCATCACCTGTAACGAAGTTGATTCCATGGTCGTGCCGCGGACCATATGTAATGACATTGGTTGCGGCACGACCGTACAGGGTTGCCAAATTGCCGGCCGAGAACATCATTGCCATAAACGGAAAATCGCATCCACTAAAGTCTCGTATTCGGACGAACGACTTGGAGCACGCGATCGTATGCCGGAATTCGTAATGGGTTGCACGATGACAGGAGCTTGGACTGGCGAAGCCGTCGGTTGGTTGGAACTCGCCAAATCAGGTACCGATTCAGGTGCGATTGTAGTGCTTGCAATCCTGCCAGCAGGCCCTGCGCTGGCCGATTGACTTTGGCTTTGCGCTGCGGCGACACTCGGTGTGATGATCAAGCTAAAACTCTCGAGTCTCCCCGCATCCAAATAGGCGTAATCGGTTACTTCGAGAAACCATCTGCCCGTCGCACTCTTGCCTTGGAAAGCACTCAAAGGTGCTTCTGGGCGATAGGTGCCCGCGAAGTTTGTAGGGGCTTGGCTGATCGGCGAACTAGCTTGGTCATCGAACAGGACCCGCAGATCATCCGCAGCGCCGCCGCGGCGATTAACGAGAGTAACCACGGTTCCGTCAGGTCCGATCAAACGAACGCGAATATCGCTGATGTAGGTATGAGCAATGTTGACGCGTACATCAATGTCTTGGATGGAAATCGCGTCAGCGATATCCAAACTAATTCGCGTCGTCGAAGTACGAGTGCGCGTAGCATCAAGCAAACTGATCGGGCCACCGCGAGTGTAACTGCGAGTCGTCTCAATTGCCGTCTGACTGGTGAACGTGTCTGCCGACTCGCCGGCTGTTCCGTTGCGATTCTGGTCCATGGCATTGCCGGCCGCATCAGTAACATTGGGCACAATTGTTATTGAGTAAGTACCGACCGCACTTTGCTGGTCAAAGCTGACTCGCCAGTGCGTATTCGTACCATCCAGCGCAACTACCGAAGTGACTGGCAGGGTCCCCGCTGGGCCAGTCAGTGCCACCGAAGACGCGAGTGTGGAACCGATGATTGCTTCGGAGAAAGTCAAGTCCACCGCTGACAGGTTATTTGCACTGCGCACCCAAGCGGCTGAGTTCACTGTTGGACCAATGATATCGACCGGCGAGCCACCATCATGCAGTGCCTGCGCAGCTTTGCCAACGTTCAAGCGTCCGAATGTAGTACGATCGCGCAACACGTTGTCCGTGTTGGCCATGACCAAATCGATCAGCTCAGTCGAGGTCTTACTTGGTGCATGACCCCACAGCAGTGCGAATGCTCCGGCAACGTGCGGCGCGGCCATCGAGGTACCATTGAAGCTGGAATATCCGCCACCACGAACGGTGCTCAAGATGGATGCGCCCGGTGCGGCGATTTCCACATTGGTTCCGAAGTTGGAAAAACTAGCCAAGGCGTCCGTTCGCGTCGAAGCAGCCACCGAAATCACACCTGGATAGTTAGCCGGATAAGCGGCCGTTGAAGCATTATTTGATGACTCATTGCCAGCCGCCGCGACAAAGATTCCGCCAGCATTCTGGAATCGTTGAATCGCGGATTGCAACGCTGAACTGAACCCGCCACCACCCCAACTGGCGTTAATGACTTTCGCGCCATTGCGATTTGCGTAATCAATCGCCGAAACGGCGTGGCTGAGCACTCCCGAACCCGTTGCACTGAGGAACTTGAGCGGCATGATATCGACGTCCCAGGCTACCCCCACAACTCCGCGCTGGTTATTGCCCACTGCGCCGATGGTACCCGCCACATGCGTCCCATGGTTGTTGTCATCCATGGGATTGTTGTTATTGCTGACAAAGTTCCAGCCACGAATATCGTCGACATAACCGTTTTTGTCGTTATCGATACCATCGCCAGCAACTTCATTGGCATTCGACCAGATATTGCTTGCCAAATCGGGATGATTGTAGTCCACTCCGGTATCGATCACCGCCACGACCACGTTAGAGCTGGTACCGTACTGCCAAGCTTGTTCCGCATCTATGTCAGCATCGATTACTCCGCCGCTAGCTCCTCCATTCTCCAGTCCCCACAAGCTGGCATAGGATGTGTCATTGGGCGCCGCTGAGATACTCACGCGAAAGTTGGGAGTTGTTGCCACAATGTCCGTACGACCTTGGAACGCTAAAAGCGCTTGTTCCAAGTTCACATCGGAGCTAACCTCAATTTCGTACCAACCATCTTCGGTTAACCGGTCGCCCAAAGTTAGACCACCGGACGGATGGTTGGCGAAATTGGCCGCCGCTTCAGGCGACTGGAATCGCACCAGAAATTCGTCGCGTTCATACGATAGCTCATCAATATTTAGCAAGTCCGCCGCCATCATTGCACGATTCTCCAATCGCTCAAGCCGAAGCGGATTGCTTCTTCGCAGATTGGTTCGATGCAATGTCCTGCGGCTACGGCGGCTGAAAAAATATGTTAGCAATTCGAGACGTATCAATTTTCGGAACATGGCAAAGTTCTCCCAGGGGTCCGATCGCGACCGCAAACCGCAACCCGTGCAAAAAGAGATTTTGAGGTAAACTGCGATTGCGTAGCGCTGAGCGCCATTCCCTGCAAACGCGTAATCAGGATTGACCGCTCCAACCCTGAAAGTGAGAACGAAGTGTATATTGATTACAGGGAGACTAAAACATTTTTGCGGCGCAGATGCGCTCAATTTTTAGTTTCTTAATAGAACGCAAACGATCAATCGGATTAACGCGTAAGCAAAGAACATTCCGCTAAGATTGCGAAACGAAACCGCGTTATCTAATCCTCACAGATTCACGCAAACTGACGTTGGCTGACCCAAATCAAACGATGATTTGCTTGACGACATTGCCGTGGACGTCGGTCAGTCGAAAATCTCGGCCTGCGTAACGATAGGTCAGGCGCTGGTGATCGAGACCTAAGAGATGTAGAACGGTGGCATGCCAATCGTGGATATGGCATTTATCGACTACGGCTTCATATCCATAATCGTCGGTTTGCCCGTAGCTGAGTCCTCCTTTGACTCCTCCTCCGGCCATCCAGATCGTATAGCCTTTGTGGTTGTGATCACGTCCATCACCGTTGGGAGCGTCGGGTGATCTGCCGAATTCGCCGCCCCAGATCACTAATGTGTCCTTGAGCATGTCGCGGCGTTTCAGATCGGCCAGCAATCCAGATATAGGTTGGTCAACTTCACTGCAAGTCTGCGGCAGTTGAGCTTTCAATCGATTGTGATGGTCCCAATTGCCGTGAGTGATTTCGATAAAGCGGACGCCTGCTTCGGCGAATCGACGAGCAAGCAAGCACTGTCGCCCAAAACTATCCGAGTCTCCTTGACCGATTCCGTACATGGCGAGCGTGTCCGCAGTTTCCTTGGAGACGTCCATCAGTTCTGGTATCGCGTCCTGCATGCGAAAAGCCAATTCGAACGATTCGATCACTCCCTCGACGCCGGGATGATGTTGATCTCTGGCAAGCTTCTGCTTGTTAAGTGTCTGGATGAAATCGAGTTGCCGGCGTTGCGATTGATCGGACAATCGTGGATTTGCGATATCGGGCAACTGCTGCTGCGAGGTCGGCAAAATTCGAGCTAGTGGGCCTCGAGGAGCATTGCGGCCGACGGTAGTTCCCTGGTAGATCGCGGGCAAAAATGCGCTGCCGAAATTCTGAGCGCCACCAGGCGGAGGATTCATCGATATGAAGCCAGGCAGGCTGTCGTTTTCGGTCCCCAGTCCATACAACGTCCACGCCCCCAGCGAGGGGCGGACAAATTGTGCGTTTCCAGTGTGCATTTGCGTCATCGCTCGAGGGTGGGCGGGTTGATCGCAGTGCATCGAACGAATTAAGCACAAATCGTCAGCATGCTTGGCGACTTCTGAAAACAGTTCCGAGATCCACAGACCGTTTTTGCCGCGCTGCGAGAATTTCCATGGCGAGGCCATGAGTTTGCTGCCGTACTTGCCACCGCGACCGGCATCTTGACCTAGCTTGGGCTTGTAGTCGAATGTGTCGACGTGTGAAGGACCACCTTGCATGCACAGGAAAATCACTCGCTTGGCACGCGCTGGGAAATGCGAATCTTTGGCGACCAACGGGTTAGTCGTTCGCGCGGTACTGTCCGCAGCGTTAAGTTTTTCAGAGTTCGCGGTGCTTAATCCAGCAAAAGCGAGATAGCCAAAACCGGCGGAAGCTGAAAGCAACACTTCACGACGAGACATTGGATTAACATTCGAAGTCATGGGAGTGACCTTTCGGAAACGAACTTTGGAGTCTATGGCACATTTGCGATATCAAAGCGATTGTTAGTTGACAAATCTAAATTCCGCCGAGGCCATCAGCGCTTGGCAGAACTGGCTGAGCGCTGAAGACGAGCGAGGATCTGTCGAGCGAACTCCGGAGGAGCGCGCGGGAGCTGGACTGCTGGCTCGGCGAATGAATTCGTTGCTGGCTGCCTGTTCAGCAGGCGTTGCAGCACGTCCATAGGCGATCATGAATGCAGCGCGAATCTGATCGGAAGTACTTGCGGCTTGACGCGAAATGCGCTGTGCCATCGCGTCGCTCTGTTCGATTACGAACGGATTGTTCAGCACATACAGCGCTTGCGCAGAAGTGTTCGAGGTCTCTCGTTCACCAATTACCATGGATGGTTCGGCGAAATCAAATACTTCCAGCGATCTGGGGACTGAGTTGCGGGAAATTGGCAAGTATACCGAACGATTCTTGGATGCGATTTCGGTTACCGACGTCGGTCGATTAAGCTGACGCTGGCCGCCAAATGGCAGACTTTTGGCTCGGTTAAATTTCGTGGGTGGTCCTTTCATGGCAGGTGTTTCGGTTGCCAGCCGTCCAGTCAATGCAACTCCGCCGGGACCAATAATCGATTGCCCAATCGTCGCGATTGAAGAGGCTCGCGGGCGATCTAGATCGAGCTGTCCGGCAGCGGCGAGCATGGCATCGCGAATTGCTTCGGATTCCAATCGACGGGAGTTCCCTCGTGCAAAAAAGAAATTCTCGGGATCTTGCAAAAACAAGTCCTCGCGATGCTTGGAGGACTGTCGATAGACTCGCGACATGGCGATTTCGCGAATCAGATTCTTAACTGACCATCCGGAGTCCATGAATCGCACCGCCAAGTAATCCAACAACTTCTGATTGGTTGCCCCGGGGCCTGACGCTCCAAAGTTATCTGACTCGCGAACAATCGCTGCTCCGAACATGTGTTGCCAAATTCGATTGACCATGACGCGGGCTGTCAGTGGATTATCGCGACTGGTCAGCCAGCGAGCCAATTCCAATCGACCGCTCGACTTATCAAGAATCTGTATATCGCTTGGTCCGATCACTGAAACCATCCCGCGTGGAATTTCCTGAGCGGGTTGGTTGATCTCGCCGCGGACCAATACTCGCGCATTACGTAGTCGGTCGATCGATTGAACTCCCATGCAAAAGGACAATGGTTGACCTCGTTCATCGACGCTGTTGATGCGATTCACCAACTGACCTATTTGCAGCTCCAACAGCCCGACATTAGCAGGTCGTGCCGTAGTCGAGGATTTGCCTTTCACCCCCGAGTCACCTTGGCGCTGGGCGCGGCGCGCTTCGAACAACTCTTGACGTTTTTGCTGAAGATCTACTTTGAGCTGTGTCAGTTCAGTTGTAGGAATGGCTTTGTCGAAAGGACTTAAGTCGGCGACTGGCAATACGAGCAAATCGCTGGCCCGACGTACTCGCTGGCTGGCTACGGCTCCGAAATACGTCACCGTGTTTTCGAAAATACCAGCTAAGGCGTAGTAATCGGTCTGCAAAATCGGATCGAACTTGTGATCGTGGCAGCGCGCACAAGCGACCGAGACACCCAGGATCACGCGCGTGGTCGTGTCAATTTGTTCGTCGACGAGATCGGCTTGAAATTGTCGAGGATTTTGTTCGGCAAGAGTTTTTGGGCCCAGGGCCAGAAATCCGGTAGCGATCAAGTTCTGTGTCCATTGCTGGTCGGACTTGGCTGGCAACAGGTCTCCGGCAATTTGCTCCGTCACGAAGCGATCATAGGGTTTGTCGGCGTTGAATGAGTCGATCACGTAGTCTCGGTACCGCCAGGCATGTGGGAAAGCCATATCGACTTCTTTGCCGCTGGACTCTGCGTAGCGTGCAACATCCAACCAGTGCCTACCCCAACGTTCGCCGTATTGGGACTTTTTCAGCAATCTATCGACTTCGCGACCGATGGCTTGCTCGCGATCATCGCTCCAAGATTGAACAAACGCCTGCACCTGAGCCACCGAAGGAGGCAGGCCAATTAAGTCGAAGTACAGTCGGCGAACAAAAGTGTAGGCATCGGTATCATCGCTCGGCTCTATTTGCTGGCGTTCGAGTTCGCTAAGCACAAAGCGATCGATGCCCGTCTTGGGCCAATTTGCGTTTTGAACTGTGGGAGTTGCAGGAAGCACTGGGGGCTTGAAAGACCAAAAGTCTTTACCCTTCTCGATATCGGAGGCAGTCAATCGAGAAGGCAAATTCGTAACGTCGGCGACACGAGGGTCGGGAGCACCCATGAGAATCCATTGACGAAAATCCTCGATTATTTCACGCGATAGCTGCTTCTTGGGCGGCATGCGAAAGTCCTGATAGTTAATCGCGTTCCACAGCAGGCTTTCCTCAAGTTTCTCAGGGACAATCGCCGGACCGGATTCACCGCCACTGAGCAGGCCTTCACGACTGTCAGCAATTAACCCACCACGGACGCCCTGACCGTCGTTTGAATGGCAACTGTAACACTGCTGAGTCAAAACCGGCCGGATCTTGGTTTCGAAGAACTTCAGTTGCTCCGGGGTCAGTGATTCTTGAGCGTGCAGCGAAATCAGTGACAGCGAAAACGAAATCACAGTCGCGACCAGGAACAATATAAATCGATTCGGCATATTCGCACCCGGAGCATTGAAGAGAGATTTCATTCGCGCACCAAGAAACTACTGAGATCGACTCGCTGACAAATTCTGCTACCGGTCATCTATGCGAGTTCTCAATAATAGAACGGAAACTAAATGGACAGCGCCACTTTCATTTGCAGTGGAAAGAACAAGTCGTTGCAGCGAAATCGTTCAACGAACGTGGGATAAGCTTCCAGCTTGTCAACCTGTAGCGGAGTTTCGCCAATGCTTGCACAAGATATTGACAAGCTGGAAGCTTATCCCACGTTCGTTGAACGGTATTGGGGTTAAACGACGAAATGGTTAGGGCCAAAAGCCATACCTTGCACACAAAATGGCGCTGTCCAACTAAAGACGGCATCATTCGGGGCGTTTGGGTTTGACACCCGCGCCACCTTGTTGGTCGGCATTCTTGCCTTTGCCTGCTTGAGCTCCCAACCGAGAGGCGGCTGACTCCAATTCTGCTTTGTCGATCGCACCGTCGCCGTTGGTATCGACTCGTTCTAGCATAGGTTGCATGCGCTCAGGAATTTCATTTCCGGACAATTTGCCGTCGCCATTAGCATCGCGTTCTTGGAACATGCGGCTCATCATTTGCAAGCCCATTGGCCCAGCCTTGTCACGGACCATGTCCAACATACCACCACCAGCGCCGCGCAGACTAGCCAGTTCACGCATGGACGGACGCAATTCCTCCGCAGACAAGTTGCCGTCGGAATTCTTGTCTAGACTCTTCAGGGCAGTTGCTGCGTTGTCGATTTCGGAACTGGAGATTGTGCCGTCCCGATCCACATCCAGAGCAGACATTAGTGGTAGAATCTTCAGCAGACCTGTTATATCCGGCCCTCCTGGTCCACCAGACTTCCCGGGTGCACCTGGCCTACCTAGTCCGCCGGGACTGCCCTTCTTGGGTTGGTCGTTATCCTGTTCGGCGAGTAAAACGCTGGCTGAGAACGCAAGGGTGAGTGCGGCAATCAACGCGGTGTGAACTTTCATAGATTGTTATCCTGTTTTAGAAACTGGTTGCTGGCTTCAGGGTTAAATTAGCTCATAGGAACTGTACCGTTTTTTAGTTCGAGTCATCCACAGCGATTTGCAGAAAATCAACACAATCTCCGCCGTCATGACAAACGTAGATGCCGACGAAAAAATCGAACTTTTCCAGAAAGGGCTCACGGGCCTGGCAGAAGTGTTTTCGCGCCATCGCGAACGATTGGATCGTCTGGTGAGATTTCGCTTGGACCCAAGAATTAGATCGCGAGTTGATTCAGCAGACGTATTGCAGGACGCATTCATTGAAATGTCCAACCGATTGAGTGATTATCTGTCGACCCCCAGCGTCTCCTGTTATGTTT
The DNA here is from genome assembly GCA_005798335.1 of Planctomycetaceae bacterium. GTDB lineage: Bacteria > Planctomycetota > Planctomycetia > Pirellulales > Pirellulaceae > Aureliella. The sequence goes on from SYJV01000207.1 coordinate 20,153, forward strand.
GGATGCGGCAACGGACCATGCAAGTGCTCATCGATATCCATCGCAAACATTTTCGCGACAAACGCGATGCACAGCGCGAAGTACATTTCGGTCAAGTTCGTCCGCCGGATGCGACCAGTCTGTCGATGGCCCATTGTTTGTTGGACGATATGACTTCACCTAGCCAAGCTGCCGTAAAAGCAGAAGAAGTTCAGGCACTGCGCGAAGCGCTCGAATCGATGCACGAAATCGATCGCGAAGTACTGGCCATGCGCCATTTTGAACAGCTCGCCAATTCCCAGGTCGCTGAAATTCTCGGGATCAGCTCGACTGCCGCCAGCAATCGTTATGTGCGCGCCGCCAGTCGTCTCGCGGAAATCCTCACCAGCATTCGACCGGCAGGCACCCAGCACGGAGAATCTCCATGAGCGAACCAACTCGACATCCGGTCGACCTGCTCGCCGAAGAGTTCGCAGCGCGATTACGCGCCGGTGAAGCGGTTCAGATCGATGAATACCTGGCCAAGGCTCCAGAATATGCACAGTTAATTCGAACGATATTCCCCTCCATCGAGATCGTCGAGCGAGTATCGCAGCATGCGGCGCAGACAAGCACGGTGACCGCACATTCAACGGTAACGGTATTGCAGACACGCCCACCCGAATCGTTAGGTGATTTTCAGATCGTTCGAGAAATCGGCCGTGGCGGGATGGGAGTTGTTTATGAAGCAGTACAAAAATCGTTGAAACGGTCAGTCGCATTAAAGGTTGTCAGTGCCTTGGTTGCAACTTCCGATGTACAGCGTGAGAGATTTCGTCGCGAAGCGGAGTCCGCGGCGGGATTGCATCATACGAATATCGTGCCTGTCTTCGGCATTGGTGAAGACAACGGCCTTCAATATTATGCGATGCAATTGATCGACGGAGTACCGTTCAGCGACGTGATCGCGCAACTGCGGTCCAATTCGTCGGGCGTCCAAAATGCCAAGACGGAACAGTTTCCGTCGACGGACACCTTGCCATCCAACTCGACGCAAAGCTTGGCTGGCTCTTGCGGCACTTTCAACGCAGTCGAGGCGGCCAATCTGCTGCTCACTCGATCGACGATAACCAGTCGGCCAGGTGATAGCGAAGGTGGCTTGCCAAAATCAGCAATTGCGGAAACTGTTTCTGCTTCGGCGTTCTTTGATCTCAGCAACTCCCAAACGGCTGGCAACAAAACGAAGAGTTTCGGTCCTGCCGTGACTGTGCCATTCGCTGGTCAAACAAACGCAAACCAGCAACCCGCGCTTGGATTGCTCTATTATCGCAAAATTGTCTCGTTGATTGCCGACGTCGCCAATGCCCTCGCTCATGCACATCATCAAGGGGTGCTGCATAGAGACATCAAGCCTGGGAATTTGCTGCTTGATCGTGACGGTACCGTCTGGGTATCCGATTTTGGCTTGGCTCGAAAAGCGGAAATGGATGGCGTGACTCAGACGGGAGAGATCGTCGGTACGCTACGATATATGGCGCCGGAGCAATTGCTCGGCCAATTCCACGCGCGAAGTGATATCTACAGTCTTGGAGTTACGCTGTACGAACTTCTAACGCTGCGACCTGCCATCGAAACACCACAGAAGCGTTTAACCAGCAATGGTAAATCAGATCAAATCGTTCGACCACGTCTAATTCGATCAGATATTCCGTGGGACCTCGAAACGATCGTGCTCAAGGCGAGCAGTTGGGAGGCCGAACACCGGTATTCCACAGCAACGGAATTAGAACAGGATTTGCGATGCTTTCTTGAAGACCGTCCAATATCGGCGCGGCCGATTTTGTTTCCCGAACGATTTTGGCGCTGGTCGCGGCGCAACCCGGCAATCGCTACATTGTCGGCGGCGACGATAACCCTGCTGCTAGCCATTGTTTTAATGCTCGGTTTTGGATTTCGGCAGAAACAATTGGCCTTCAACGAGATCGACAAACTGTACGCTCAGACGCAAGGCAGTTTACGCGAGAAATCCGCGGCACTGGATGCCGTGGAGCTTGAACGCAGTCGGGCGGAAACCAATCTGGATTTGGCGGTTGAGGCGTTTGGCGAAATCATCGATAACATTGTCTCCAGGGGCAGCGCCGAATCATTGCTCGATGACTTGGAAGAAGGTTCAGAGTTGCTTGGTGGTGCGGACGCGACACTCAGTTCGGCCGATGTCGATTTACTGACCAGAACGCTCAAGTTTTTCGAGCGATTCTCGGAAGCGAATGCCAAGGACCTATCCAGTGAATTGGCTCAAGCTCGATTGCGGATAGGCGACATTCAGATGCAGTTGGGTGAGTTGGACGATGCACAGCAGTCGTACCTCAGCGCGCTGGATAATTTCGCCAAGTTGGCAACTCAGCAAACTGGAAATTTTGCGCCGGTCTTAATGCAGGCGGAGATCTTGAACAACTTAACAGTAATTTCTGCCAAACGAGGCGACCTCATGCAGTCGATCAGCAGGCATGAGCAAGCTCTGAAATTGCTCGAAGGCAACGCGACGCTGAGGGCATCCAAAGACGGGCGATTTGCGCTCGCAAAAACCTACGGCTGTATCGCTTCGCTAGGTTCCCGCATTGGAATGGATGCTCCTCCAAGGCAGCCGGTTCGTCCGTTTGCTCGATTCTTGCCATTTCCCGAACGCCCGCCGTTGAAGTTATCTCCGCTGCATGCGATGCGTTTGAAACGCCAGGAAGATTCCAATGCTCGAGCGCTAGTACTGCTGAAAGACCTGGTCTCCGAAGATGCAGGGCACCTTGGCTACCGCGCGACGTTGGCCAAGGCCTATCGCGATAATGTGCGCATCGCCCAATTCAGTCAGGACGTGCAACAAGCGGAACGATCATTAGAGTTGGCTGTCGAGATTTTGGAAAAGTTGATTAATGAACAACCATCGATCGCATCGTTTAAATACCAATTGGCCGACGCACTTTGTACGCCGCTGTATTCCGGCGACGAGAATGGTGCGAATTTCTCGCGGGCATTAAAGCTCTGCGAGGAGCTAATTGCCGAGCAACCCAACGTACCGGAGTTTCGTGCGCTGCGAGCTACGGCTTTGGTACGTACCGCGGAGCACCTATTCGCGCCGAACCGGCCTGGTCAAGTTGAACGCGCGATTGGCAATATGCGTCAAGCAATCGCAATTCAGCTCGAATTGGCGAAACAGTCGCCTGACGTGTTGCTGTACCATTTTACCTTGTTAGTATCCTTGCAACGATTGGCGGAAATGCACCTAGCTCGCAAGGATCCGTCCAGTGCGTTAAAAACATTCAACGAAGCGATTTCCATAATCGAGAACTTCCAAGGAGCCGATCGATTACGAGCTATGCTGGGCGCTCAATACGATCGTTTGGTTGGTCGCCGCAATGCGATTCAGTTGCGGCAGGAAACCAAATGACGCGGCCTGTCGTTTAAACGCAATACCGTTCAACGAACGTGGGATAAGCTTCCAGCTTGTCAACCTGTAGCGGAGTTTCGCCATTGCTTGCACAAGATATTGACAAGC
>SYJV01000208.1 GCA_005798335.1 Planctomycetaceae bacterium
TCGCGGCCATCGATGATGCGGTGATCGTAGGTCAATGCCAAGTACATCATCGAACGAATGACTACGTGGCCATCTCTGGCGACCGGTCGCTCTTGAATCGCATGCAATCCAAGGATGGCGCTCTGCGGAGGGTTGACGATCGGTGTACTGAGCAGCGACCCGTAAATGCCTCCGTTGCTGATTGTAAACGTGCCTCCTTCGAAATCCTCGGGCATCAACCAATTTTCCATGGCTTTGCGAGCGAAATCGCCGATGGTGCGTTCCACCTCGGCAAACGACATTTTCTCGACATTGCGCAATACCGGTACGACCAAGCCCTTGCCGCCACCAATGGCAATGCCAATGTCAGCGTAGTGTCGATAGACGATGTTATTTCCTCGAACTTCGGCATTGACCGAAGGAAACCGCCGCAGAGCTTCGACACTAGCCTTAGCAAAGAAGGACATAAAACCAAGTTTGACGCGATGACGCTGTTCAAACGCATCGCGATACTTTTGGCGCAGCTCCATCACTGGTTGCATATCGACTTCGTTGAACGTCGTCAGCAGCGCCGCGGTGTGCTGGGCTTGTACCAGTCGCGCTGCAATCGTGCGGCGAATCATACTCAGTGGCTTGACTTCCTCCATGCGTTCAGGACGATCATGGCCCGCTACAGAAATCTCGCGAGCAGTCGACTCCAACGAACCAGTTGCCAGTGCAGGAGCGGGGGATGATGTCACGGCGGCCTTCGCCGACGCAGTTGGTTGTTCTTGGGATGTAGCGGCTGTTCTCAAAATATCTTCCTTCAATATGCGACCTCCGGGACCGGTGGCCGTTACCTGATCCGCGCGAATTCCTTTTTCTTCCATCAAACTTCGTGCGGCTGGCATGATGCGAGGCTCGGCGGCAGGTGAACCAGCGACGATTGATGGTCCGCCAGCCGGAGACGTCTGATTTGCGGACGTGGCGCGCGCAGGGTTATCCGCTGGTTCGATTTCGGCAATTAACTCGCCGACGTTGGCAAAGTCCTCTTGCCGTTTGCACAATTTGCGCACTACGCCGGAAACTGGTGCGGGAACTTGCACGGACGCTTTCTCTGTCTCCAGCTCTACAAGATTTTCGTCCTTAGCGATCCACTCGCCTTCCTTTTTCAACCACGTTGCAATCTGTACTTCCTTGATCGACTCGCCAACTGTTGGAACCGTAACTTGGATCATCGTTTAAAACCTTGTCTTCACTCAAACTAACTGCAACCATTTTTGGCTGGAAACTTGGGGTGCCTGCTATTAGACCATACTCGACAGGGAAAAATTGCGTGGGCGACGAGCGGTATGGTGGCCGGCACCAGACTACTTTTCGACAAACGTGCTAACTGCCAAACAATCTGAGGTCTTCTTGATTCATAGCTAAACCAGAGGTAACTTCGCAAACGCGGCCTCCAAAAGCTCGTTCTGTTCGAGTTTGTGAGCACTCGCGGAACCGGTCGAGGGACTAGCGGATTCAACTCGACTGACTCGGCTAAATTTGAATCGACTTCCCAGGATGTCGCCAAAGTGAACTTTCATGAACTGCCATGCGCCCATGTTGGATGGTTCTTCCTGCACCCACAAGACTTCGGCGCCGGTGGGATATTGAGCCAGCGCAGCCATCAGTTCGCTCTCCGGCAGCGGATAATATTGTTCGATGCGAACGATGGCCACCTGCTGCGCGTTTAGTTCCTGACGTTTGTCCATTAGATCAAAGTAGACTTTTCCGCTGCACAGTAGAATACGATCGGTTCGCGCTGGCTGTTGGCGATCATCCGGTAGGATTCGTTGGAATTCACCCTCGAGGAAATCGCTCAACCCAGATACAACCGCAGCGTGTCTCAACAGACTCTTAGGCGTCAGCACCACCAGCGGTTTGCTCCATTGGCGTTTCACTTGCCGGCGCAGCAAATGAAAATACTGTGCGGGTGTCGTAGGTTGGCAAACTTGAATATTGTGCTCCGCGGTCAGCAGCAAGAATCGCTCCAATCGCGCGCTGCAATGTTCCGGTCCTTGGCCTTCGAATCCGTGCGGTAACAGCATGACCAATCGGCTCAAGCGTCCCCATTTGTCTTCGGCACTGGTGATGAACTGGTCCACGATAACTTGAGCCACGTTCCAAAAGTCACCGAACTGAGCCTCCCATGCCACCAAACCTTCTGGACAATCGAGCGAATACCCATATTCGAAACCCAAGACGCCCGCCTCACATAATGGGCTGTTGATGACTGCTAGGTGAGCTTGACTGGGGTCCAAAGTTTTCAACGGGGTGTAAGCAGCGTTTGATTGAGTGTCATGAAATACGGCATGCCGTTGGCTGAACGTCCCGCGTTCGCAATCCTGCCCACTCAAGCGCACCGGATGACCTTCCAGCAGCAAGCTACCGATGGCCAGCGCTTCACCGGCCGCCCAGTCCAGTGGCCTGGCTCCAGCCGCCATTTCGCCTCGCATTTCGACGAAGCGTTGAAGTTTGCGATGCAAATTGAATTCGGCGGGAACTTGCGAGAGGTGGCTCAATATCTTGACGGCTGGTGCCGACGAGATGGCCGTTTTAGGTCGGTCGGTGAACGGTTCGGTACCTCCATAATAACCCTTCCAAATTCCGCCCAATGTTTGCAGATCGGACACGTAACGTTCGGTTTTCGCCAATTCAAACTCGCGTTCCAATTTGCTCTGGCGGACCTCGGCGATCGCATCGGCCTCGTCGCGCGCCATACCTTTCATTTCTAGCAACCGTTCGAGATAACTTTCGCGAACGCTCTTGCGCTGGTCAATCGCGCGATACATGGTCGGCTGCGTAAAGCGAGGTTCGTCACCTTCGTTGTGCCCCCAACGGCGATAGGCATACATGTCGATCACCACATCGCGTCGAAATTCGCGTCGAAAGTCCATCGCCAAATTCACGACTTGTGCAACCGCTTCTGGGTCTTCACCGTTAACGTGGAAAATCGGTACTTGCAACATCTTGGCGACATCAGTGGCATATGTTGTTGAGCGACCTTCATGGGGCTCGGTGGTAAAGCCGACTTGATTGTTGATGATTACGTGGAGGGTTCCGCCGGTCGTATAACCGGGAAGTTGACTGAGGTTGAGCGTCTCTTGAACGATTCCCTCGCCCGCAAATGCAGCGTCCCCGTGCATCAAAATGGTCATCGTATCTGCGTGCCGATCATCGCCAGCACGATCCTGTTTGGCTCGGCAGCGACCTTGCGCGACCGTGTTCACATATTCGAGATGGCTGGGATTAAAGCACAGCGAGATGTGGACCTGGTTTCCAGTTGCTGTTGTCCAGTCGCTGCTGTATCCCTTATGGTAGCGCACATCACCGGTGCCGCGATGCAGTTCGGGATTCGGGTCGTCGAACTCCCAGAAAATATTCTGCGCTCGTTTGCCCATTACATTCGCCAACACGTTTAACCGGCCGCGGTGAGCCATCGCCATAACCACGGCGCGCACATTGTGCTGTCCCGCCTTTTCCAGCGCCAAGTCCAGTAATGGAATGAGGCTCTCCGCTCCCTCCAGCGAAAATGTTTTGGCGCCGGTGAACTTGCGCCGCACAAACTCTTCGAAAATCGCTGCGTCTGCCAGTCTGGTATAGATGCGCACTTGAACTTCGGGCGAAAGGTTCAGCCGATTTTCACAGCTCTCCATCCGACGCTGCAGCCAATCGCGAATCGTCCGATTGTCTATATGCATAAACTGCGCACCAATGCTGCGGCAATACGTGTTGCGCAGTTTGCTGACGATATCACCCAGCGTCCGGCTATTAACATAGTCCAGGTGTTCGCAAGTGAAAGGGCGGTGCAGATCTTCCTCACTCAGACCATACGAGTAAGGATCGAGTTCCGCAGGACCCTGTCGATCGATTCCCAGCGGATCGAGCCGTGCCATCAAGTGCCCACGGACTCGGTATTCGCGTACCAATTGATCGACGTGATCTTGCATTTTGGCCAACCACATCGATTCGTCGCGCGCCGCGCGCTGGGCCTCGGCGCTCGATTCTTGCTCCAGCGGACGGCGGCCATCGTTAGGCAAATGCTCGGGTTGCGGTGCCGCCGTTAACGAAAATTCTTCAAAATATTTTCGCCAACCAGGCGACACGCTGGCCGGGTCCTTGACGAACTGAACATAAAGATCGTCGATATAGTCCAGACTGTATGTAGTCATTTCTCGTCCGCGCTATGAAATATCGAGCCAGCGGCGACAATCGCTCGCTCGGAGTTTGTCGAAATGGTTCTAGACGGGGCTTGCGTGGGACAATCTTCCAACTTGTCAATATTTAGCAGAGACTCGCCATTGCTTGCACAGGATATTGACAAACTGGGAGCTTATCCCACGCCCGTTAAACATCAATTGTGCCAATGTTAGCAATTTTGCCAAACCTGACTACGTCAATGTTTGCGTAGTGCAAAAACGGGTAACAGCGTTCGAAGGGTTAGAGGGTTGTTGAATCTCGTGCCCACCGGCAAATCGTCTGCTGCTACCCCTCGCAATCCCAAGGTAAGTTAGTGTGCGAAGGATGCTCGGCTGACAGGTCGGATATGCGAGCGGTTGAACTAAGCCACCTCCGCGGAAGAGACTTCTTGTAGCATCTACATCGGACTTGCAGTTCTACGCAACCGATTGTGATTACAAAAGCAGCGCGTTTTCCATCCAACTTGTTAGGACCGCGAATTCGCCGGTGACGGAAACTTGGGGTTCAGGTAGCGTAGACCAATCGCGCGAGTAGATGTTCGTCACCGACCACCAGCCGTCGGCGTGTTGAGTGTCGCGAAGGTTGGAGTATACGGATTGGGCTATTGCGCGATCCTGCTGGTCACCGGTGACGCGGAACATCCATGCCGCTCCCCAGCCGATTTTGCCGCTGGTCCCCTGGCGCAGGACATCTTCACGGCAATACTTGGTAGCATCGAGATAGCTGCGTCCCAGTTGCAACCAACTGTTATCCGATGTGGCACCATACAGGCAAGTCGCCAGAGCTGCGGCAATTCCATATTGAAAATACCACTGCGCAAGCTGCGATGCGTCCACTCGAAACTCGACCGCTTGCTCTGCGGGGTAATCCGTTACCAATCCAGTGCGTCGATCCCAAACGAAATATAGTCCCTTGGCCAGATCGGGTTGTGCCTCGTACATGCGCCGAAACCAATGACCGGTTTTTAGGGCTGCTTCGATGCGTCCCGCCCAAGCGAGCGCGATTGCGGCTACACCCGTAGCCATCATCTCCTGCCGACCGCGCAGATGCAGTTGTTCTGTCGTCGCGAAAAACCCGCCGCTCTCTGGGTCCTGGAATCGTTCCAGAAAATCGGCCAATCGATGGACCAGATCCAATCGGGCTCGCACCACCGCTGCCATCAACAACCACGAATGCGGATAGGTCCGATGCTTTTCAAACCAAACGCAACCACTACCATCGAGATCGCCATTGGGCAGGAGGTACTTTCCGGTAACATAGTTCAGCATGCGCTCGGATGGTTCTTGAAATCCCGCAGCCGACAAACCAAGAATCGCCTTGTAATAGGCATCGATACTCGACACATTTCTCAGCGAGCCATCGCGATTCATTAGCTCAGCCAGCCACTTCCCGGCTTTGCGCGATGTAGGTGGCGAACTCAATTCATTGTTGGATTGCTCGGCCATACTCTGTTGCCTCGATAGCTCAGTCGACCAGCGCGATGTTCAAATCGATTTGCTTGCCATCGCGCAAGATAGTCAACGGCAGCTTCTGTCCAACTTTGTAGTGCATCTTGATGTGCGCTTGAAACTGATTCGTTTTCATGCGCATTGGCTGGCCGGCCAACGCGACGATGACGTCCTTTTCTCGCAAACCGTCAGCATACGCTTGCTTGCCCCCAGCGGCACCGCGATTGATCCAGCGCACTTCCAAAGGAGAATCGCTGGATGGCAGTCCGAGCTGCTGTTTCGTTTCGGCTGACAATTCTGGCATCCAGATGTTCAGTTTCGGCGGCGCATTCCACATGGAACCGCGCCAAGAGAAGTCGGTTTTTCGCCAACCCGATGCCAGCTTGAGCGTGAACCGGCCATCGTCAGCGGTCTCGATCGTGACGTTTGTTTCTGTGCCTGGCAGGTTATGCAACACCCATTGCATATCGGCCATCGATGTCATGCGTTGGCCATTGATGCGCAGGATTTCTTGACCCGATTTCAAGCCAACGACTGCAGCTGCTGAATCTCGAATTACTTCATTGATGCGAATTCCTTTGGAGCGATCGATTTTCAGCCCGATGTTGTCTGGCAATGGATATTTCCACATCAACTCTGGCGACCACTTTCCTGTCTCGAGCGCATGCTGATGTTCTGCATCGTGGATATTATGGCAATGGATGCAATTCGAGCGAGTTGTCTCTTGTGCATACTTGGCTGGGTTGCTCAACCCCGGCAATTCGAGCGCGCTGCTGTGTGGCTTGCGTGGCCCGCGTTTTCCGTCCAGCTCATGTCGATTGGCCGGAAAGTTCGCGTGCAGCTCGAGTACTCGATTCATGGTTGTCATCAACCCATCGATCGAATTGTACGCGTCCGCTCCTTCGGCGCTTTGCGTACCGTAGCGTGCATAGACGACTCCATCCGCATTAATGAACATCGCTGCCCAGTTCAGGTCATGGTCAAATTGGAAGAGTGACAAATCGACACCCTTCATTTCAACTTGCCGGACGGAGACGAACTTAGCCTTAGCCAATTCGCGCACTCGATCGTTGCCGTTCGCCACATCCGCATCGAAGGCGGCACAGTCCTTACACGGCACACAACGAAAGGTTACAAACAGTGGCTTGTTGACCCGCTTCGCCTCGGCCATTGCCTTGGGAATATCGTTGTATACCCACAGGTCGGTTTGAACTCCATTGGCGTCCTTCAATCGTTCGCGCAAATCATCACCAGCACTCGTTCCGATTGGCAGGGTTGTGCCAATAATCAGTAACCAGAGTTTTGCGAAACGCACGATTCGGACCCCTTCTTACAATAAAAAATTTCGAATTCACGCATTGTAACGCTACGAGAGTAGAGTAATCGTCTCAATTGCTTATACATTCCAAATTTCTCATGCATCTCTGTTGCGAGAATCTTGCCACTGGCGGATTCTCATTGTCCTTGCGATTCATCGGTTTCGATACCAAGTTTGGTAAGCAATTGTGAAAGGTAACTCTTGGGCTGTGAATGGTGTAAATTCAGTCGATGGCCCAGCGACTCAATAGCCTCACGAGCTTGTCCAAGTTTGTCGAAATTGGTGACGATCAGTTCGATTTCAGCAAAGGTCCCAAGCTGGTCGACTTCGTCAATAGCAACGGCGAAGTTATGTCCTTCACACGCAAGTGAGAATACGTTTCGAACTTTCTTAATCGGCGGTAGAGTTCGAAAACCCAACGCGCATAGCATTTGTAACCATTGTTCGATTTCGTTGGCCTCAATCCGCAATTCGATCTCTTGACGCGTCTTTACCGGACCTGGCAAACGCGGGCCTTTATATGTGGCACATGCATCATTGTTGACGCGTCGAATACGAAAAGCTTCGTCTGTTTGGCGGAAATTCCGTGCAGGATGTGCCAAGTAAGTATCCAAGTGTTGTTCCACGAAAAGGAAGCGAGCACCCTCACAATCCAGTTTTTCTCGCAAGTCAGCGGCTTGATCGAGGAGATACTTCTGTTCAACTTCCCATTGTTGACGCATGGCTGGTTCGCTTTAGTTTTTGGTGCCGATGCAAGCAATTGCAGCAATAGTCGATCCTGATCGCTGTCCGACAGTCAAATGATTGGATCGACGCCAATAACATCGCAAAGTTCACGGACAGCTCTCTCTCGCTCAAGCAAATCTTCAGTATTGAACTTGAGGAAGAAAGGGCGATACTCCCAATCGAAAGTGCACGATGATTTTCCGTACAAGAAGTATAGCATGGCCGCGAAATGACATGCAGTCCCTCCGTCGCGCCGCATGAGACCGCGCAACAGTTCTTGGACAATCTCCGGCGGATGGAATTGTTCGACTTCAGCCAGAGCTTCAGACAGACCAAAGTAAATTGTAGACTCCTGCAAGGCTCGCACGATCGAGTCGGTACGCAACTGCTGCGAGAGCAGTTCGGGCGCATGTATGTGAACGGCCATTCTCGTCTGAGTATCTGCGTGCATGAACGCGTGCATGATGGCAACCCGCGATTTCGGCGAATTGATTTTCGCCAACGCCTCGATGTCGCGCCAACCGATAGATGAGCGCCCAATGAGGATTCTCTCGATACTGTCTCGCGTGCACTGGTCGGCCAGCTCGATTAATGCCAGATCGTATCCTTCACCTTCGTGCCATTTGTCGTAGTTTATTTCCATGCTCTCCACGAAGCGCCGGACGATGGAAGTCGAAGCTGGATCAATTCGTTCGTCGGACGCAGCCTCGTGTTGTCCAGACGCTGGCGTTTCATCCCTGTTGTCAGTCAACTGATACGCCCCGCGTGCTTGCAGCGCTGCATTGGCGGCATACTCGGCGTCGATTGCCGCTCGGATGGCATTCATATCGGGCGCAGGACTCGGCGGGTGAGGTGGTTCGAGCACAAAAAAATGCCGGTTTGCATCGGTAAACTCGCCGGAATAACTGCTCGAATTGCGATCGTAAAAATCGAGTTCTGCTGTCGCCTGGCGCGCTCTCGTGGTAACAGGCAAAGCTAGCCTAATGTAGGCTCCACAGGGCGCTGCCGGAAAACCGTGGCCGAACTCAACGATCTGGTTGCCAGCCTTGAGCTCGTCTTCCACCAAAGAACGAAGCGGCTCTGGAAAGTTCCGAAACTCACGGAGATTCTCTTCTAAAATGCTCGCCTCCAAAAAAAATTCTCGACCGTCAGGAAAACAAATGGCTTAAACACAGCTTGGACCAGGTCTCGAATCGATCGAAATCTTGTTTGATTTCCGCGAGTGATTGAAAACCGCTGCCAACCAATTCGCTTTCGCGGGCGCGGGCGGTAGTGGACGGCATTTGCAGGAGGTGAACGACCCCCAAATGCACTCGGCCTACTTCAGTCGTGTCGTCGTAAATGAAGCCGACCAGTTCTTCGTGGTAGTCGGTATCGAGAATTAATTCCTCGGTCAATTCGCGCTGCATGCCCGATCGATAGAGATCGTCCCCCGCCGCATCTTCGCGCGAGATATGCCCGCCAATGCCGATGCTCTTGAGTGCATGCAGCCGCTTTTCTCCCTGACCTTTTCCGCGAGTGTATTGAAAAATCTTGCGCTGGTCCCCGGTTCCAAACACGAGGATCGCGTAGGGTATGAGCTGTTTATAAGACGGATCATCCTCTACTTGACTGCGTGGTCGAAACTCCATGAATTGCGGGGCCAACAGGGCCTCAAACGCCGATTGCTCGAACGGACGAAATCCGCTGAACTGACCAAGTGCGCTCATGCGTGACGCAGCAATAACCAATACGTGTTCTTCGGACAACGGAGTTCTTCTCCTAAACTGGTTGCTGCAGAACTCCCAATTTAGGAGTTCGAGATTTCGAAAAGCAGAGGGCGAGGTACCCGCAAAGTTGCGAGCTGGTTTTGCAGCACGCAACATTCAATTAATGAACGATCTTTGGCCACTAGCCCGGGGGCAGTCCCTCCATACGTCGCCAAGCGCTCAACTGCCCCAGATGGCTCATCACATGTCCGGTGACGTAAAATGCGAGCAGAGATCCAAGAGTCGGGCAGATTAACTTCATGGGATTATCGATTGGGTTTTCCGCCAACAGGCGTTGGTCATCCGTCCTTCGCAACCTATCCATCGCTGCGTCATAAAATCGCGCGAAATTCTCCGTCAGTTCGTGCTGGCGCGGATATTGAACGCCGGTTGGATCATCCATGCAGACCGCGTCCTTCGAAAACAGGGTTTGATAATTTTCGGGTGGCCTGGCGGGCGACGAATCCTGGCCAAGCAAATCGAAGACGCGAACCGGATACAAACAAAGATGCCCAATCACAAACGCAGGATGATTTGACTGAATTAGTTTGCCGCCCGGCGCTGCCAGCCTGGCAAATCGATTGTCTGGAATTCCGACCAGCAGCCGCTTGCCATACCGTATGCCCGGCGAACATGTGTCGGCGATCATGGAACCAATGTTTCCCATAGATTCATTCCTATTACTTGTCAGCATGCAAATGTTTCCTGCTGCGCGTCAACATACGTCGCGAATCATCTGCGAGGCATTAAATGGGGATGAGTAATTATTGCGTCGACCGCAACTTTTCGACAGATCGCTACCCTATAATCAACGATCGTTTTGCCGCTTTGCTAAAGCAGTGTCGCATTATTTCACGGATTTCGATATAGACGCTGACGAGTTTAAACTGGCCTGCGGTTCCTCTAGCTCAATTCGTCGTGACTCACCATTAAGCCAAAGTGACTTCGAATCCATCGCTGAAATAGAGCTTCTTGATCATCTGCCGTCACAGTAGGTACTATCGTTTCTAATTCAATCACAAATTTGAGCCATCTAGCGAAGTAGGTCGTATCCAAGTGTTTGGCAGCTTTTCCGTAACACGGCACTCCAGAAAACCACCCACATCGTTCTTGGAAACTCCCAACTCCCGCGTTACACTAGGGTTTCCGCAAACCTGCTCTCCGAGAATGTCCGATACCAGGGTCAGATAGGTGAGCTTTAGTTTTTTGCCGAAGAAGCACTGAAAAGTTAACGCCGAACGACGAGAGTTCGACGCCATCGGAGAACATCATGATGCGTTTGATGTCTTTGTGTTTGCTTACGGTTGCCGCATTCTCGTTAACGTCGCCGACATTGGGTGCCGAGCCAAATTCGTTGGTGGAGCAACTCAAGTTTCTTGAACCAATGGTTGGCAAGACTTATCGCGGTGAATTTGCCGGTTCGACGCCCGAAAAGCCGATCGTGGATATTTCACGTTGGGAGCGGGCCATCAATGGCCAGGCGGTCCGGATTCTGCACTCAATCAATAATGGTGAGTATGGAGGCGAGACCATCATGATGTGGGATGCCGAACGCAAGAAAATTGCTTACTGGTATTTTACCACAGCCGGATTTCACACCGAAGGAACCATGGAAGTCGAAGGCTCGCGATGGACGAGTACGGAAAAAGTGACTGGAAGCAAGAATGGAATCACCGAAGTCAGGGCGACTTCCGAAGTCTCTGGTGATGGCAAACTGGTCGTGCGTTCCCAGTATTTGCAGAAAGACACATGGATAAAGGGGCACGAAGTTACTTACTCGTTGTCGCCTGATTCCAAGGTGGTTTTCAAATAGATCTTCTTTCCCGGCCAGCGCAAGACAGCGCCCATATCACGATTTTGGGCGCCAAACCTGGGACTTGCATTAATCCCCTCTATGATCTTACGTCCAGCTGGCACTCCGGTGAGGGCGTGGAGATCCAAGGGCGAATGATGGTTTCCAGTCGGTCCACGACTTGTTCGAGAGTCATTCCGTCAGTAACAACTTCTACCGCGTCGGCTGCTTTACGCAGTCCACCGAATTCGCGTCGTGCATCATCGCGATCGCGCTGATTTTGTTGATCCAGGATACCGGGATAGTCCGCTTCAATACCTTGGGCGGACAATTCCTGTACACGTCGTCTGGCACGTTCTTCGCTGGAAGCGGTGAGGAATATTTTGCAACGGGCGTCGGGGAAAACTTCGGTTCCTTGGTCGCGTCCTTCAGTTACAACGTGCCGATCCTGTGCCCAAGAACGTTGCCACTGACTGAGTTGCCGACGAACTTGCATATTGTCGGCAATCGGTCCGATCTGCGATGACACGCTGGGGGTACGAATAGCCAGCGAAACGTCCTCGCCGTTAAGCCACACATTTCTCCCTTCCAACTGGATATCCAATTGGCGTACAAGTTCCGCAACCGAGCTCTGGTCGGTCAATTCCACTCCGGCCCGCAATGCAGCTAGAGTCGCGCAGCGGTACATGGCTCCAGTGTCCAAGAAATCAAACTGCAAACGGTCCGCTATCATTCGCGCCGCTGTACTTTTGCCCGCCCCAGCCGGACCGTCGATTGCCACAACCAATTGTTCCACAAGCCACAACCATACCTGTACGTAGATAAGTCGCGACAAACTCCAATTTAGGAATTTTTCACGACAGGTTCCCAACTCTTTGTCATGCCTTAGTTAGTGTAGCTGCCATTGACATTACACGACAGGCTGGCGTGCACGTCTGCTCGGCGACATGGCCCAGTGTATTCTCGACAACACTTCGATGGGCGGTGAACGATTGTAGGGATTATGCCGCGAGGTCAACCGGGAAATAAGTAAGGTTTGGCGTAACATGCATTACGTTTTCAATAAATCCACTTACTACTTCTCTCGCATGCCCGATCCTTGACCTAGATTTTCAGTGCGTAAATAAAGCCTCAATCTACCGGATACCTAACATGGCGCGAGCAAAAAACAAGCGTCGCAAGAGTCTAGTCCACAAGGCCATTCAATTTGCATTGGTTCGGCGCTTGCTGTTGCAGTGGATTTGTTTTGCTTGGACTATGTGCTTGGCTTCCATGGCCGTACAGTTCTTTATCAATCCAGTTGGCGCGCAGGTCAATCTAGACGTACTTTGGGGCACCTTTGTCACCAACTGCTTGGTCTCAAGTTGTTTGTTGCCTCTGTTTATCTACGACTCCGTAAAATACAGTCATCGCTTTGTGGGCCCAATTTTGCGTTTGCATACGCAGATGAGACAGGTGGGCGTGGTACCTGTGAAACCGATTTGCCTGCGGTCGGACGATTTTTGGCAAGAAGTCGCGACCGAATTCAATTCCATGCTCCATCGCATTGAGAGCAGGTTGGATGGGGCGGATACCAGCCGTGCACCTGCAGAAGAAGTCGAGTTACCGGCCCTATGCGCCGACGACACTCATTGCGCCGAACCGGAACTCGCCACCAGCTCAAGGTAATCACCACATGAAATTCCACAAGAATCGCACCAGACATAATCGCCGCGCAGTCGCAGCGGTCGAGTTAGCTGTAACAATCCCGATCCTAACGATGATCACACTGGGAACCATCGAAGCATCCGGCATGATCTTTCTGCAACAAAGCATCGAGATCGCAGCACACGAAGGCGCTCGAGTTGCCCTCGTACCATCGACTAGGGCAACCAACGCAATCGCCGCAAGCAATGAAGTTCTCAGCAGCCGTAATATCGATGGTACGACTGTGACGGTGACTCCCAGCGACTTTGAGAACCGGCCCTACGGCACGTTTATCAAGGTAACGGTGACTGCTTCCTGCGATGCAAACGCAAAATTCTCACCTTGGTTCTACCAGGGCAAGACGCTCGTCGCGGAAGTAGAAATGATGAAGGAAACAGACTAAGCCGCTGCTAGTCAGTTCGAACGAAAGCTGATTCACCAACTCCCATCGCCAAATATGAAATTATCGATGAACGAAAATCGACTCGCGAAACATCGAACCGGGGCCATCGTCGTGTTGGTCGCTTTGCTGCTACCGATGACGATTATTCTTGCAGGGTTCGCCATCAATCTGGCATACATGGAGCTGAATCGTACTGAGTTGTATATTGCAACTGATGCGGCAGCGCGAGCATCCGGACGAGAATTCGCGCTGACGGGTGATGCTGTATCCGCGAAAAATAAAGCTCGCGATGCGGCGGGACGCAATAAAGTTGCCGGTAACGCTCTCCAGCTTGCAGACTCCGATATCATTTTCGGTGAATCGATTCGCGCTTCCATAGCAGATAAGTACAACTTTAATGCCGCAGGTGCCAATCCCAATGCAGTGAAGATCCTGGGACGCCGCGATAATGGTTCACTCAATGGCCCAATCGGCCTACTGATGCCAAACATCTTTTCGATCAATAGCTTTCAAGCAGTTCAAGAAGCTCGATCAACTTTGGTCGAAGTGGATATTGCGCTGGTAATCGATCGATCGGGATCGATGGCCTACAGCGCATCGGAGCCCGCCGTGTATCCGCCCATTCCAAGTTCCGCACCCGCTGGTTGGCAGTTTGGTCAACCCGTACCTCCCAACAGCCGTTGGCTGGACGCAGTTGCTGCGACCGACAGTTTCTTGGGCGAACTGGCACAGTCACCAGCCACTGAACTAGTGGCACTATGTACCTACAACCAAACCAGTACTACAGATCGGACTCTGTCGTATGACTATCCCGCGGTATTGTCTGCCACGACACCTTATTCGCTCAGTTTTCAATCGGGTCACACCAACATTGCAGCCGGCATCAACGCAGGAGTTACAGCACTTTCCTCAGGTCTTTCTCGGCCTTGGGCAATCAAGGCCATCGTCCTGTTAACCGACGGAATTCAAACAGCGCCAGGAGATCCAGCAAGCGCGGCTGAAGCTGCTGTGGCACAAGGGATCATGATCTTTACCGTAACATTTGCTGCCGAAGCAGATCAATCCACCATGCAGCAAGTTGCCGAAATTGGCATGGGCAGACACTTTCATGCTACCAGCAGTACAGACCTGACGCTGGTTTTCTCCAACATTGCCAAATCGCTGCCGACACTGCTGACCAAATAAATCGCGGCCACCGCCAGAGCTCTGTGTTCCACGACTAGCAACATGAAATCGAGGTTCGTAACTTGAAACTGTACAAGCCAAAAACTCCGTCGCACGCGTCTGCCAATGGTAGACTGCAGCACCGCGGCGCTACGACAGTCGAATTCGCTCTTGTGTTACCGATTCTATTGCTAATGGTTATTGCAGGAATCGAGCTGACGCGTCTGTCACTGTTAAATCATTTGACCGATACCGCGGCATACGAAGCGGCGCGACGGGTGATTGTTCCCGGAGCTACCAGCGCCGAAGCACAAGCCCGCGCCAATGAAGTCCTATCGATCATAGGAGTTCAGAATGCAGTCGTCACGGTCAATCCTTCTGTAATCGGTGAGGCTACCTCTCGCGTTGCCGTAACGGTTGAAGTGCCGGCAGATTCGAATCAGTGGATCTTTCCCAGGTTTTCAGCAGGAGCAGTAACGCGTTCCCAAGTCGCAATGCTCACCGAACGGGCACCAATATTCCAAATCAACAGCGTCCCAGCTCCTCCAGCTCCTCCTACACCACCCTACGAACCGCCTCCTTATGATCCGCCTCCTTATGATCCGCCTCCTTATGATCCGCCTCCTTACGAACCACCTCCTTACGAACCGCCTCCTTACGAACCGCCTCCCTACGAACCACCACCTTCTGAACCACCACCTTCTGAACCACCACCCTACGAACCGCCTCCCTACGAGCCACCACCTTCTGAACCGCCTCCCTACGAACCACCACCGCCAGCACCGTCGGTTGGACTGTAGCTGGTCAAGGGAATCGGTGGAAGCAAGTTGGCTGTAGCCTACTTGGCTTTTCCGACGACAATATCACGCGTTACTCGCTGGACGCTTGACTGGCGCTGAGCGAGTTCGCGGATTTGCTGCAAAATTTCCTCCGCTTCGGCCTGGCCGATCGGATCATTAGGATCTTTCAGCAATTCGGATAAGGTGTTCGTACGCTTATTCACACGGACTTGAAGGGTACGTATCAGCCTCAGTTCGGCAAGTTTGTCCACCAACGGTTGTTCACCCGGAGGCGCTTGAGGCTGTTGAGGTGGCTGCTGCTCGTTTTGCTGCTGTCTTTCCTTTTGATCTTTCTGCACCTGAGCCAATGCAGCGACCATTTCTTCCAGCGCGCTGACAATTTCTTGCTCGATGGCAATCGTCATCTTGCCAACATCCGCTTTGCTCAATCGATCGACGACCATCTGGACATCGTCGAGCACCTGCGTAATCGCTTCGGGAAAGGCGACACTGGAACCTTCCTCGCGCAACAGCAATTGAGCTCGCTCACCCTCGGCCAGAATCTTGCGTTCGTCCAAAGACAAGTTACTTGCACGAATTTCCACCTGGCGATCGGCCTTGGCACCAGCAATTTCGTGGAGGCGCTTGGTTTCGTCCAGAACTTTCGACTGCATCTCCAACATGCGGCGCAAGCGCGTATCCAAAGCAGTTAGCGAGCGCTCAATTTCCTCTTCTCGCATTTGTCGCAGTATCTCTTCCAGTTCTTCGATCGCAGCTCGCAATTGCTCCTCTGCCTCCAACTGTTTTTCAACCGCCTCCTTGCGCTTTGCGTCTTCTAACTGACGCTGTGCTTCCTTCATTTTCTGCTGAGCCGATTGGAGTCGCTGTTTGGCGCGCTGTTGAGGATCGCGAGGTTCGGGTTCTTGAGGCGACGAGTCCTTTGGCTCGCCCGGAGAAGATGGCGATGGTTCAGCTTCCGATGGATTCGGTTGACCGGGATTGCTCGGGGATTGCTGCGACTTTGGTTGGTTAGGCTGTGGCTGTGCAGAGCCGTTGGGCTGGCTATTTGGATCGGTTTTTTCGTCAGCCGGTTGGGACTGGTTGTCGTTGGGCTTGCTATCTGAGGGTTTGTCTTTCGCATCGTTATCCTCATCGCCACGATTTTTCTCCTTAGGCGAACTCTCTTCTTTTCCTTTTCCTTTGGCATTGGCTTTGCCTTTGCCGTTCAATTCTTGAGCGTCTTGATCGGCGGACTTTTGTTCTGGTGGCGTTGCTTCGGTTCCTTTTTCTTTTGAACTGCCGTCTGGCGATTGAGCTTTGCTGTCGGCAGCGGGTTTGGAACTATCCTGCGGTTCGAGCTTGTCCGATTGCGGCAGCGTACTTTTTTCTTGTTGATTCGGATCGGTCGACTCGGGCGAATCTTGCGCGGAGTCTGGGCGCGGCGGTTGGCTGTCCTTCGCTTCGATACCCTTCATTCCTTCAGCAATTTCGTTGGCTTTGTCAGCCAGTTTGCCTTGATCCTTGGAAGCTTGCCGTGCATCTTGACCACCTTCAGTGCGCCCACGCTGCGATATTTGCAGCCGCAACAACCGATCTGTTTCCTCAATCCATCTCTTCACTTCTTCCTTTTGTTCGCGAATACGATCGTGCCGATTTTCGCTTTGCAGTAATTCCAACAATCGTTTCAAATTGTCCCGACTACTCTTCTGATCATCGATCGCTTGGCTAAATTGCTTCTGTTGCAAACTCTTCGCCGCACGAGCTAACAATTCGCTCAATTGAGATTGTTTGCCAAGTTGCGCGGCTTGCTGCAGAATTGCGGCGCGAGTCGGATTGCTCGCGGATTCGAGTTCAGCCGATTTGATCAACAACGACTCAAGTTTCTTGAACCGCTCAGCGACCTGAGCCTGTTCAAGAGCTAGCGGATTCTCGGAGAGTTTTGGCTCAGCACTTGGCGGCGTGCCAGAATTCGCGGGTTGAATTTGCAAGTTGCCGTCGGCAGGCTGCGCGATCGCTAGCTCGCAGGTCAGAGCGACCAAACACACTATGAAAAAGAACTTTCGCAAATCACCACCTGCGTTTTTATTTAGACACATAAATCGTTCCTTCTTCCTCAGTGCCAGATAGGGTCGGCAGCCGGTCGCCAGCGATACAAATCAAATGCCCAGCTAGCGTCCCGCTAGACCATTTCAAAAGTCTAGAATAGCCCGAAACTGGTCATGACGATAGAACACTCGGCCTGAAAGGCCAGCCACAAACCAGCCCAGCGCAGAGCGCCGCCCCGGGGAGCGCGGTCGGAATCACTAAACGCTCTGAAAGGCAAAACAGAAAGCAGAAATGGAAATTCGACATCGTTTGTTCGGCCCCTTCAGTTCCTTCAGGCACGCCTTCGATGGTTGATGTCGGTCGGGCAGAACGCTTATGACGCTGAAATTTACGGATAATTGCGTTAAGATAGAACACCATTATCGCACTATCTACAACAGGTGAACTTAGAATGCACGATCGACCACTACGTCGCGAAATCTTGGCATCGGCTCTTTCGGTGCCCTTTGCCGGTTTGGCAATATCACAGGGCAACGCTGCCTCGAATTGCAAAATTCTGGATGTACGAATTATTAGCTGGAAACCACCGCTGTATCACGGCTGGCCAACTCTAGCTCGAAGAAAGGACGGTGAACTATTGCTGGCATTCTCGGGCGGTCGAGAACGACATGTTTGCCCATTTGGCCGAGTTGAGTTGATGCGATCCAAGGACAATGGCCTCTCTTGGGGCTGGCCGCAAGTAATCAATGATGGTCCCATCGACGACCGCGATGCGGGAGTAGTGGAAACCAGCAAGGGTTCCATCTTGGTGACTACTTTTACGTCGCTAGCTTACGAGCCGGTATTAGCGCGAGCAGAATCCGCCAAGCCGGATGAAGCGGGTGCATTCAAAGAACCGGGGCTGATCAACGAATGGAAAGCCGTTCATCATCGGCTGTCGGCTGACCAGCGCCAGCACGAATTGGGCTGCTATATGCTCCGTTCAACCGATGGAGGTGTGACATGGTCATCGCGCTATCGAGTTCCGCTGAACAGTCCGCATGGGCCGATATCCTTGCGCGACGGGCGCGTGCTGTATGCCGGCAAGGCACTGTGGGGCAACGAACGTGTGGGCGTATGCCACTCGCAAGACGATGGTGTCACCTGGGAATGGCTGGCCACGATTCAACCCAGGCCAGGCGACGACCCAAAGGAATATCACGAACTACATGCGGTCGAAGCCAACGACGGTAGCATTATTTGTCATATTCGCAACCATAATTCCCCCAACGAACGCGAGACATTGCAAACTGAATCGCGAGATGGCGGCAAGACTTGGTCTACTCCACATACGATCGGCGTGTGGGGATTGCCGTCGCATCTGTTGAGGATGAAAGACGGCCGCTTGCTAATGTCCTACGGATATCGACGCAAGCCATTTGGCGTTCAGGCGCGGATTAGCTCCAATAATGGTCAATCTTGGTCCGATCCGATGGTGCTGTCCCAAGATGGAATCGGCAGCGACTTGGGATATCCATCGACCGTCGAGTGCGATGATGGCACTCTAGTTACAGCATGGTACGAGGTAATCGCCGGTTCGCCGCTGGCCCAACTGCGTCAAGCTCGTTGGCACATTTCTTAAGTTGGGAGCGTAAGCGCATGCGCCGCCATTGCAATTTGGCTGACCCAAAGAGCGCAAACGCCTGGACCATATTCTTAGGTGTTTGCTGCATTGCCATTTGGTCGTGCGCGACGGTGACTTCAGCGCCCGCCAATGATCAGCAATTCAAGCTGGAGATCGCGCCCTTACTGCAGCACAAGTGCGTATCGTGCCACAATCAACATGATCGCAAAGGTGGCCTATCGCTGTTATCGTCGCGCGACTGGCAGCAAGGTGGCGACAGTGGACCAGTCATCGATTCGCGCGAAATCGAATCCAGTCTGTTGTTGACCCTGGTGCGGCCTGACAAAGATGGTCACGCATTGATGCCCAAAGATGGCCAACCGCTTTCGGTCCAAGAACTGGCGAGTTTCACCAGTTGGATCAAGTCAGGCGCGATTTGGCCCAAAGACTTTCAGCTTGCCGCGCCGGTTGTTGCAGCCACAGACTGGTGGGCCTTTCGACCGTTAGTCGACGTTCGCGTGCCAGTTCCGATGTCGAGTGCAGCGATCTCCGAGTTGAACAATCCAGTGGATGCGTTTGTGCACGACAAACATCAGGAACAAGGTTTGACTTTTAGCGCCGCAGCCGACCGACGATCATTGATCCGGCGCATTAGTTTTGACTTGCTAGGATTGCCTCCAACGCCTGACGATGTCGAAAGTTTCTCGCGCGATGATCGCCCGGACGCATACGAGCGGTTGGTGGACCGATTGCTTGCGTCACCACGCTTGGGCGAACGATGGGCGAGACATTGGTTAGATGTCGTGCATTTTGGCGATACTCATGGATATGACAAAGACAAACCGCGACCAAACGCTTGGCCCTACCGGGATTATGTGATTCGTGCGTTGAATTCCGACAAGGCCTGGTCACGTTTTGTCCAGGAACAAATCGCCGGCGACGTGATGTTTCCTGGAACCGTGGACGGCATCGAGGCGTTGGGGTTTATCGCCGCTGGACCATGGGATTTCGTTGGTCATGCGGAAGTAGCTGAAACCAAGATCGACGGCAAAATCGCGCGTCATTTGGACCGCGACGATATGGTTCGCACAACGATGCAGTCTTTTTGCAGCGTCACCGTCGGATGCGCCCAATGTCATCAGCACAAATTCGACCCGATTCGACAAGAGGACTACTACCGATTGCAGGCAGTATTCGCCGCCGTCGACCGAGCGGACAAGCCATACATCGACGACGAGAAACAGTTGCTCAGGTTCAACGAGTTGAAAATTAGCCAGACACACTTGAAGACTCAGTTAGCCTCGCTGGAAAAGCAGCAGCGCGACGCGGCTGGCTCAGAGCTGAGTAAACTTGATGATCAAATCAAATCGTTAACCGCCAGCAAACAGGGCCAACAACCGCCCGAATATGGTTATCACAGTCAAATTGCGAAGCGTAATGATGTAGTTAAATGGGTGCAAGTTGACCTTGGCGATTCGGTTGCACTGGACCGCATTGTACTTCTGCCCTGCTTTGACTCGTTTAATAACATTGGGGCTGGATTCGGATTTCCCGTTCGCTTCAAAATCGAACTGTCCGACGATGCGAGTTTTCGATCGCAGGTACGTATGATAAGAGATCGATTGCAGGAAACGCTGGAAAGCGACTTGCCCTCGCCTGGCTTGACGCCACAATCGTTTCATACGCGAGGTATACGCGGCCGGTTTGTGCGAGTCACCGCCACTAAGCTGGCAACTCGCCAGACTGACTACATTTTCGCGTTGGCAGAACTCCAGGCCATCGACATCAGCGGTGCGAATGTTGCTCTCGGCAAGACGGTAACCGCCATGGATTCGATCGATGCACCGCCAAGATGGCGCAAACAGAATCTGGTCGATGGGTTAATGCCCGAGAATTCGAATGCAGAAGAATTAGCGAAGTTGTCAGCCAGCCGCGATGCGATGTTGGCTGGAAGTGGAAGCCAACAACTGCGCGTTGCGCTTGCTGAGCGACGAGCCGAACTGAAGAGACTGACGAGCCAATTAGCCACGTTGCCACCTACCAAGATGGTTTATGCCGGTACCGTTCATGATGGAGCCGGCAATTTCCTTGGAACCGGCGGGAATGGCGGTCGGCCTCGCGATATTTTCGTGTTACGACGTGGCGATGTAACGCAACCCGACGTCGCAGCGCAACCCGGCGCATTATCCTTATTAACTCAACTGCGAGCTGATTTTATTCTGCCCGGGGCCCACCGCGAGAGCGATCGACGGTCAGCACTAGCGAAATGGTTGACGGCCCGCGAGAACGTGCTCACCTGGCGCAGTATCGTCAATCGAGTTTGGCAATATCACTTTGGCCGAGGATTAGTTGAGACTGCCAACGATTTTGGCCGGATGGGCGCTCTCCCGACACATCCCGAGCTGCTCGATTGGCTGGCTGTCGATTTTCGCGATGCTCATCAGTCGTTGAAGGACCTGCATCGTCGAATCGTTCTCAGCCGCACGTACACTCAATCATCCACGCGGCCCATCGGCCAACCCATTGATGCTCCAGTCAGCAGCGATTCTGACAATCGTTGGCTGTGGCGCATGAACCGTCGCAAATTGGAGGCCGAAGCTGTGCGCGATTCGGTATTGGCAGTGGCGGGACAATTGGATTTGTCCATGGGTGGCCCGGCCTTCCAAGATTTTGTCATCGAGAAACCGGAGCATTCACCGCACTACGAATATCGATTGCACGATCCGAGTGATCCTCGTGCGATGCGGCGGTCGGTTTATCGTTTCACCGTCCGCTCGCAGTTGCAACCATTCATGGCCAGCTTTGATTGTGCGGACCCATCTCTGCAAGTGGATCGTCGCAACGAGAGCATTACACCGTTACAGGCCCTGACGATGCTGAACAACGGTTTGATCGTGGTGATGGCACAACGATTTGCTGTAAAGCTAAACAGGTACTCAACCGATGTCGAGCAAATGGCCCACGCTGGCTTTCTCGAAGTCACGGGACGATCGCCCGATGCCGATGAATTGGTTTTGTTATGCGACTATGCACGACAACATGGGCTGGTGAATTTGTGCAGGTGGATGCTAAATCTATCCGAGTTTTCGTTCGTGGACTGAACTCACTATGCAAGCAACCGTTCGGCGGAATTTCGTGCGAGAATTGGGCTCAGGTTTGGGCGGTATCGCGCTCGCAGCTATGCTGCACAACGACAGTTCGGCCGCACCCGTATTGCATCGTGGTTTACATCACATGCCTCGGGCAAAGCGAGTCGTGCAACTATTCATGGCGGGTGCCGCTAGTCATCTCGATTTGTGGGATTTCAAGCCGGAGCTGGTCAAACGCCACGGGCAACCTTCCGACTTTGGAGAAAAAATCGAGGCTTTCCAGAATGGCCTGGGTCCATGGAAGAAACCTGCCTGGAACTTTCGGCCCTATGGAGCATGCGGGAAAATGCTCAGTGACGTGGTCGCCGAGCTTGGCACGTGCGTGGATGAAATAGCTTTTGTCCATAATATGGTCGGTAAAACCGGCGTGCACAGTCAAGCAACACTGTTGCAAGCGACTGGTTTCAATCTGCCGGGGTTTCCAGGAGCAGGCTGCTGGATCAGCTATGGGTTGGGAAGTCTCAACGATAATTTGCCGACTTTTGTGGTCCTACCGGACCATCGAGGATTCGCATCCAATGGTGCCAAGAACTGGGACGCTGCGTTCCTCTCTTCAGAGCACGCAGGTACGCTGATTCACTCCGAGCGAAATAATCCCATTGAGGATTTGTTCCCACACGCGCAAGGCAAATACATATCGCAATCTAGCGAACTAGCGGGCCAGCGTTTACTCGCGACGCTTGATGCTCGACACGCCAGCGAGCATCCTGAGGACCAGCGACTGCGATCCAGGATCGAGGCATATGAACTGGCGGCGCGCATGCAGCTTGCCGCTCCCGAGGCACTGAACTTGAACGACGAACCTGCATATATGCTGGACATGTATGGTGTCTCATCAAATCGAGTTTGGCCTACCGAGATCAACCCTGCTGAAGAAATGGACGCCTTTGGTCGCAAGTGTCTAGTCGCCAGGCGGCTGCTCGAGCGCGGTGTGCGATTCGTGCAGATTTGGTCTGGCAACGATAACGGATTTCCTCGACGCAATTGGGATTCTCACGAGGATGTAGCGCGAGACCATGGGCCGTTGGCACTTGGGATGGCGCGCGGTGCTTCCGCCTTGATCATGGATCTCAAACAACGAGGTATGTTGGACGATACGATCGTGTTATGGACCACCGAATTTGGGAGACTGCCGTCAACTCAAGGTGGCGCTGGGCGCGATCACAATCCACACACCTTTACGAATTGGCTGTGCGGCGGCGGTATCCGAGGCGGTATCACCATCGGGCCAAGCGACGAGTTCGGTTACAAGCCGCTGGACCGCCAGCATCCCACGCAAGTCTACGACATCAATGCCACCGTTTTGCATCAGCTTGGGCTGGATCATAAACGCTTAACCTTCCGACACAACGGCATAGACCGCCGCCTGACGGACGTGCACGGAAATGTAATCAGTGAGCTGCTCGTTCAAGCTCAGGTTGCTCGTGGATGATTTTTCTAACAACCTGCTTCTGTTGCGGCAATAATAACATCGATCTGATGATGATTCCGGGCCGCGACTTCTTACCGGCCCAGGACATCCTGAAAAACTGGCTAGCAGAGTACCAACGCGACCTAGTTCGCAGCAAGCCTTCGCCGCAATCTGCTGCCAATTGAAAATTCTCGCCTATCACCACCAAGCAAGTGTCTAGCTTGCCTATCTTGTCCGGACGAAATCGTAAATCGTAGGGTGCACTAATTCGTCAATTTCCAAGTAAGTTCTGTGACACTATCCATAGGATCCAACGGCCGGTCCAAAAAAGTCATCGGAAATATCACCAACCACCTCGTCGTTTGGATTCTTCTTGGGGAGGTACTTGCTTATATCGTCCGCGGCCGTCGGGAAAATTTGTGGAAAGGCCTCCCTGAGCGGCTGATTAGTGGGAACGTCACCTCGTTCGAGCGCAGCCCCGATGTCGCCCGCGTCGTCGTGCAATTTTTCCCTCACACCGTCGACGTGATCCGCTGAGTTGAACATGGCATTCGTGTTTTTCCCCAGCCTCGCCGACGCGGATGTGATGCGTGGGTTTCACTTCCACGCACGACTCGCCCGGTATTTTTTTGTCCTAACTGTTTTTGCCGTAATGGCTGGTTGGATTTAACAAAGATCTTTAGACAAAAAGATGGAAGACAAAAAACGTCCCGAAAAAATTTCTCAGCTCTGGTACCAGTTTCAATTAGGCCCATGTATTCTATTTGATCACCGCAATCAGGAGTTCTGATCTCTCAGCCGCCGAAAACGTCGAGGCCCTATTGTGACTCAGGCTTTTGTTGACCTGTCGCTTCTCAGCGAACTGTTCGAGCGAGCTCGACCGCGGCTTTCACGGATGCTCGAAGTGCGCGTTCGTCGCGTATCAATTCGAGTCCACGTCGAATGAGCAGCTTGCAATCCTCAGCTTCCTCAGCCTGATCGGCCGGAGCAGCGATTTGACCGAGTACGCTTGGCTCACCTATCGTAACTGGAATGCGTTTGCGACATCGCTCGTGGTGCTTATTGCGAGAAAAACTTGACAGGTACGTTATGGCAAGCTTTCTGCCGCGAAAACGTATGGAGCGTACGTTCCGTCTACAGCATTGGCAGCATCGAACATAGCCACATGGATCATCGCCAAGTTTCGTGCGACCCGCGGCGGTTGCGATGGCACGATGCGATTCGGAAGGGTCGTTGGATGTCGCCGTCCATTGCCGGACGATATCAAGAATGGCAGTATTCCAATCTTGAATGGCATTGCCGCGTCGAACCTGAAGCTCCGTTTGAGCACTGCGTCCCAGTTGGTCGCGAGCCTCGGTTCGGATCGAATGCTGCCCAGCTTCCAAGGTAAGCGTGAATTCGAACCGACCTTGACCGTCGGCCGTCGATTGACCGATCAGTTGGTTATCCAGGAAGAACTCTAGTGTAGCGCTGGGAAGCGTTTGACCTTGATGGGTAACACGATCGGTCAGCACAACGCCGTTATTATTGGGATCGGAGTCGGGTGCCAATCCTCCAACAATAGCCGGCGACAGATTCCCAAGTGAGTTGATTGCGTCAGCAGAACATCCAGCGCCGACAGCCAACCATCGCCACTTACGTCGACGAACAACTCGCTACTGGGCTTGTGAGCCGGGAGTTGCCGAGATCCAAGATTGTTCAAGTCGTTAATCACTTGCAACACATCCAGCGGTGTAACCAGAGCCGAGTTATCAACATCGCCAACCAGCGACCCGTTTCGCCAATCACTAGCCAGCAACTGGCGCCATTCGAGAGTTTCAAGTTGGAATCGATGAAAGTTGGCCATAATGTTCCGCTCTAAAATTGGCATTTGTCTCGTCCCACGTTCTCTCGTTCCCAAGCTCTGGCTAGCTCTGGCTTGGGAACGCCAGTCCCAGAAGCTCCGCTTCTCATCAACTCCGATTCCCACCACCTGCCACCATTTCCGAACTGCCTCAATGATACGATCCCAATCGTATCAAGACCTACCAGGAGTTGCTCCGAACGGCTACGAGTTGAGTAGAGTAGGCAGAGAAGCAGAGCTTCCAGATCGTGCGTTCCCAATCAGAGCTTGGGAACGAGGGTAATCGCACTTGCATTGATTTCCATCGTCCTTTTCTCTCGCCTCAACCCCCGAGGTTATCCGACGTCATCAAAGTTGATCGTTGGGATTTCGGTCGAGGATGCTGACGACCCCGTCGGGTTGCCCAGGTTCGGGAGCGGGGTCTCCGCGGTGGGATTGCCGACTGTTGGTGAAGGATTGCCCGTCGATCTGCGTCTCGCCTGATCCAAGACTTCGGCGATTGTGTCTTGGTACTTTCGCTGGGCGTCTTCGCGTGATTTTTTCAGAGTTCTCTCGGCGAACTCTTGTCCAAACTGCTCTCGATCTTTCCGGAAGTTCTTGTTCGCTTTGTCCAGTTCTTTAGCCCGGACGTTGGCGGCATTCTTGCCTGCATTCGACTCGCTGATTGCCTTGCGTTTGAAATCCTCCGCAGCCTTGAATTCGTCGGCAGCCTGTTTGATTTCCGGGCTGGCGTTCTCGAGGTCGGACCTCGATAGGCGCTGCTGTTTTGCAGGATTATTGGGATTGTCTAACGGCTTCGACTTGGAGAGATCCTCGACGACCTTGTTGTTGAGGGTGTCGTCTAACGGATTCTTCTGAGCCGAATTCGATAGGATGTCGTCCTGCCTATTCAGTTCTTCGATGACATCATCGGCCGTCCTGCTCGCAGTCCCTGCGGCGTTATCCACCGTGTTGCCGGTTCCCGTGGCTGCCTTCCGCTGCTTGGCGATGTACGCCAGTTGATCCTTGATGATCTTCTGCGCCTCTTCCGAAGTCGTATCGAGGACAATCTTCGTCGTTCCCTCGGCGGTTTTCACCGTTCGGAAGAACAGCTTCAGGCCCACATTCAGGCCGGCGATCGAGACCGGGACGATGATCTCGATCAGGCTTGGGTCATCGTCCGGGCAGAGGTTGTTCGCGCGACGCAGCGCGTCGATCACCAGACCGGCGTCGATGATGGCCGACAGCACAAATCCGCCGGGGACGACTAGCGCAACGAGCGACAGTGCAGCCAGGGCCGTGCGGATGTCCTGGTTATACTCGAGTTCCCGCCGTCGCTTTTCGATGGCCCTCAGCCGGTCGAACTGCTTGAAGCGAGCCTGCTCGATCGCAGTCGCCACACCGTCCACCGTCTCTTTGTCGTAGGTCAATCCGTTGTCCTTCACCAATTGCTTGGCTAGGTCGCGTTCCTGACGCTCACGTTCCTGGCGGAATTTGTACGATCGGGCATGGAACTCGCTCTCGATACTCACCCGACTCGCTGTGGTGTTCACGCTGCCGTCGGAATGCAGTTTATCCGCGCCGATCCTTTCGTAGTCCACGTCACGCAAGTCGATGTCGCCCGTCGCTGCCCTGAAGAACTCCTTCACATACGGCTCGTTGCTGGCGTCAATCTCGGCGTCGATTTGCGCCAGGGCCGTCTCGTCGCTCACGCCCTGCTGTTCCTTGGCGTCTTGGTAGCGCTGGAAGAACTCGAAAGCCTTGTCCTTTTGCTGGTCCCGAAATTGCAAGTACTCTAGGACCGGGTCGCGTTCGGAGGCCGCGTCCAGCCCGAACGGGTCGGTCAGGTTCGTTGGGTTGTTGCCGACGTAACGCGTCAGGTTCACGTCGTCGGCACCGAACCCAAACGGATCTTCGCTCAGGAACCGTCCCGTCTGCGCGTCGTAGTAGCGATTGCGATAATAATATAGTCCTGTCTCAGGGTCGAATTCACGGCTGGTGAAGCTGAAGAGGTGACCGAGAGCCGCGTTTGATTGCGCCGTGATCTGCCCGAAACTGTTGTAGGTCAAGTGATTCGCCAGCACGCCGGCGCTGTCCAAGACGTCGCGCACCGTGCCGAGGTGATCGGTGAGCGACCACAGCACCTGTCCCGCCGCCTCCTCGGCGAACACCTGATCGACGGTCTGACCCGACAGCACGCGGCGCTTGAGCACGCCTGCTCCGTCGAAGGTCAGCGCGATCTGGTCGCCGTCGTACACGAACTGCACCGTAGTGGCAACTGCCGCGCCGGCACCGTCGGCGTCGGTCACTTTTGCGATTCGGCGGTTCAGCGCGTCGTAGCGGAAGTCGACTTGCAACACGATCGTTCCGGCGACATCCTTTGCCGTAGTCCGAGTCAATCGATTGCGGTGGTCCCAGTTGTAATCCGTGACACGGCCGGTCGCTCGTTCGGTGCGGCGCGCTAGGTTGCCTTCGTTGTCAAACGCGTAGTCGGCAACGGAGTCGGCCAGCAGCCGATTGTTAGCGCCGATCGTGGTACCGCCGGTGCGGTTTCCCGTCGCGTCGAAGCTGAACTGCTGGTCGGCCTGGAACGAGAAGTCTGCGGCGGTCAACTGGCTGATGGCGTCGTAGCTGAAATCAGCATTGCCGTCCACCGACACTTGCCGAGTAATTCGGTTCAGGGCGTCGAATGTGTTGTCGAACCGCGCCAGCGGCGTGCTCGCTTTCTCATGCAGCACCTGCGTCGCTCGGTTGTTCGCGTCGATCGTCACCTGCGTCCGCGCCACCTGCGTCGTGCCCGCGAGGTCGGCGAATCGATCCACGCCGACGATCCGGCTCGCGGCGTCATAGGCAACGTCCACGCGTTTCGGGGCGACTCCAGTTCCCGACTGTGTCACTCGTGACAGCCGGTCGAGCGCGTCGAAGGTCCGGTTCGTCGTCGCCGCGGCCGTGCCGGCGATGGTTTCCGCCGTGCTGATGCGGTTCGAATTCGCGTCGAACGTGTTGGCGAGGATCACCACGGGCACGCCAGGCGTGCCGGAGTTGGTAGCGCTCAGGAGTTCGCCGATATTGGAGTATGTGTAGCCGTAAGTTGCGAAGGCGTCGTTCAGCCCCGTGAGTTGGTCCGCCGCATCAAAGGTTCGCGCGATCGTGTGAATCGGGTTCGCGTTACCAGTCACGAACCAGGATTCGACCGTTTGACGATTCAGCGCGTCGTAGGTAAACGCAATGCGCCGGCCGTTGCGATCCGTGCGCTCGATTAGGTTGCTATTGGCGTCGTACGTGAACAGACGTTTTAGCCCGAGCGGGTTCGTTTCGCTGACCGCGCGATTGAGAGCGTCGAACTCGTAGGTCGTGGCGTTGTTACTGGCGTCCGTAATCCGGGTCACATTACCCGCCGCGTCGTAGGCGTAGCGGGTGATGTCGCCGCGAGCGTCGGTGGTCTGCACCACGCGGTGCAGCGCGTCGTACTGGTTGGCTGTCGTTTGATTCAGCGCGTCGATGGTCTGGGTCAGTTCGTGGTCAGCGTTGTACACGAAACGCGTCACGTTGCCCAACGGATCAGTTGTGCGCGTACGGTTTCCGGCCGCGTCGTATTCGAATCGTACCTTGTGGTTCAGCTCGTCGGTGACAGACACGACTTGCCCTGAGCCATCGAACTCAGCAGTTTCGACCCCGCCCAACGCGTCGATTACCCGCACGGGTCGGTTCAGCGGGTCAAACTCGGTTTGCAAGGCGTTGCCGCGGGCGTTGGTCACGCGGGTTTGGTTGCCGACCGCGTCGTACACGAACTGTGTCTTGTTGTTACGAGCGTCGGTCGTTTCGGTGCGCCGATTCAGCGCGTCGTAGGCGAATCGCGTCGATCGGTTGAGTTCGTCCGTGACGTTCAATACGTTGCCGACGGCGTCGTAGGTCGTAAGGTTGACTCCGCCGAGTGCGTCGGTGGTGCGAGTCGGTCGGCCGAGCGCGTCGTAGACGATCGTCGTGGCGTTGCCGCGCCGGTCGGTGCTCGACGTGACTTGTCCCGCGGCGTCGTACGCCGTCAGCACTCGCCCGCCGAGCGCGTCACGGATCTCCGTCTGTCGATCCAGTGCGTCGTAGACGAACCGCGTCGTGTTGCCGCGCTCGTCCGTACTCGACGCGACGTTCCCTTTCGCGTCAAACTCGGTCACGGTCGAATTGCCGAGCGGGTCGGTCGTGCGCACACGGCGACCGAGCGCGTCGTAGCCGTAGTCGAACGACTGGTCCAGGGCATTGGTACTGCGAACCACAAAGTTACGGGCGTCGTGGGCGAACGTCGACGAGTTGCCGAGCGGATCGGTCGTGCGAATTCGATTGCCCGCCGGGTCGTAGCGGTGCTCCGTCACACGGTTCAGTTCGTCCGTTTCGCGGATCACTTGATCGGCCGCGTCGTATTCCTTGAGCTTAACGCCGCCCAGCGCGTCGATGGTTCGCGTGCGGCGGTTCACTACATCGTACTCGTGGCGCGTGACGTTGCCGCGAGCGTCCTTCTCCGACAGCAGGTTGGCGACGCCATCGTAGCCGAACTCCGTCACGTTGCCCAGCGCGTCGATCTCTTGGAAGACCCGGTCGAGGACGTCGTAGCTGAATCGCGTCGTGCGCCCCAACGCGTCCGTTTCCGAAGTGACATTGTCCATCGCGTCGTAGGCCGTGACGCGGGTGCCGCCTAGCGCGTCGATGATCTTCGTTCGACGGCCAAGCGCGTCGTATTCGACTTGCGTCTGGCGTCCCAATGGATCGGTCGTGCGCACGATCTGGCTGGCGGCGTCGAATTGCGAGATGACGGTTCCGCCGAGCGCGTCAGTCTGCTTTACTTCGCGGTTCAGCGCGTCATACGCAAAACGCGTGACGTTGCCGCGGCGGTCGGTCACGGCCGTTGGGTTGTCGGCAGCGTCGTATTCGTAGGCGATCGCCTTGCCCAGCGGGTCAATTTCTTTCGTGATGCGGTTCAGCCGGTCGTACTCGACGCGTGAAACATTGCCGAGCGGGTCGGTCGTGGAAGCGAGCTGCGATGTCGGGGTATAGCTGAACGCCGTGACGAAGCCGCGCGGGTTGGTCGAAGTAACGACATTGCCAAGGACGTCGAAAGTGGTGCGCGTCGTTCTGCCGAGTGGGTCGATGCGTTTGACGACCTGGCTGGCGGCGTCATATTCCGTACGCAGCTCGCCTCCGGCCGCGTCGATGACTTTCGTCTCGCGATTCAGCGCATCGAACTCGAAACGTGTGACGTTGCCACGCTGGTCGGTCAGCGCGACGATATTGCCGACCGCGTCGAAGGTCGTTCGCGACACGCCACCCAGGACATTGGTGACCGAGACTAGGCGATTGAGTCCGTCGTAGGCGTTCGTGGTCGTGTGGTTGAGCTTGTCCCGCTCGGTGATAAAGTTGCTTGCCGCGTCGTAGGCGAAATTCATCTGACCGCCCAGGGCGTCGGTGATGCGGACCTGGCGGTTGAGGTTGTCGTAACTGAAAACGGTCGCGCGGTTCAGTTGGTCAATCCTCCGCGTCACGTTGTTGGCCTTGTCGTATTCGACGCGATTGACTCCGCCCAGCGCATCAATGGTTTCAGTCTGCCGGCCAGCGTCGTCGTAGCGAAACTGCGTTCGTTGTCCCAGTTCGTCCACGCTCACTACTACTTGGTCGGCGGGATCGAAAATAGTTAGCTTCACACCACCCAGCGCGTCTGTGACGGCGACCACGCGGTTGCGAGCGTCGAACGTTTGTGTCGTAACTGCGCCCGCCTGGTCGGTGATGCGGACTAGGTTGTTATCGGGGTCGTAAGCGCTCTTGATCGTGCCGCCGGCCGGATCGATCACCTGAATTTGGCGGTCGCGGGCGTCAAATCGGAATCGTGTCGTGCGGCTCAGTGGGTCGGTGCTGGCGACCACGTTTCCATTGGCGTCGAAGGTTCGTACCAACTGACCACCGAGGGGATCGATGACTTTGTTCTGACGATTGAGTCGGTCGTACTCGAAGCGGGTCATGTTGCCGCGCGCGTCGGTCGTCGCCGTCTGGTTGCCGTTGGCATCGTAGGTAAACGTCGTCACGTTGCCCAATGGATCAGTCGACCGTACCAGGCGATTCATGCTGTCGTAAACATCTTCAGTTCGGAAGCCGCGCGGATCGATCTGAGCGCTAACGTTACCGGCAGCGTCGTACTCGAAGCGTGTCACCGACTCGTCCGCTGTCCCCTTGGCGCTCGTGACTTGGATGAGACGGCCGAACGCATCGAAGCCGGATTCCGTGATGCGTCCGAGCGGGTCGGTGGATGTGACAACCTGGCCGCGAGAGTTGTTGGTGAACGTCGTTTCCAGGTCGTCCCCGCCGCCGGGCTGGCCGATGACCGTGATGTGCTTCAGCGCGTTGCCAGTGGCCGGGTCCAACTCGAAGAGCGTCATCTGCCCAATCTCATTGGTGATGCGCGTGACCACGCTGAATGTCGGGTCGTGGCTGAACGTTTTTGCCCCGAGATTGCGGATGCCGAGCAGAGCGCTGAGTCCGTTGCTTGGGCTGATTAAGAGCTGACCGGTCTCCCTAGGTGGTATGTTCAGGAGATTGATTGTGGCGAAGTCGATGAAGCCATCATTATCTAAATCGGCGATGGCTGCTGCGGTGGGGATGCGACCTGCGAAGAACTGAGCATCGGACTCGAACTGACCGTTCCCAGCATTAAACAGAATCGAGACGCTATCACTTGCCGCATTCGTCGTTAGTATGTCCGGGCGACCGTCCTGATTGAAGTCGCTAAGATAGATGGTCGATCGAAATTCACCGTCCACACCGTCCACACCCTGCACAAGCCCCTGCGTGCCTGCGCGATATGTGGTTGGCGCACCGAAGGTACCCTCACCGCTGCCTAGCGCTACCACAATTAAGGAAGTTCTTGTGGACAATGAGTCGTCTCTGACTTTGACAATCAAATCGAGGAACTGGTCGTCGTTTATATCGCTAAGGCGGATGCCGTCTTGGACTTCAACAATACCACTTAACGGAGAAAAAATAGTTGTTGCAGGGGCAAAAGTTCCGTTGCCGTTATTTCGCTGAGCCAGGACCACAGTGCTAGCGTTGTTGTTTGACCTGGCCAGCAATACGAGGTCCTGATCAGTATCGCCGTCGATGTCCCCAGCAGCCACGTAGCGAACGAAAATCTGTGGGTCGTTGAGCAGGGTCTCCATGGAAGGGAAGCTACCCGTCCCACTATTACGGAACAGTCCTACGCTGCTAGCTGTATTCACGCTGGGAACCACGAAATCTAGATCACCATCGCCATCAAAGTCGGCGACGATGGTGCCAGGATTAAGGAAGTTGATGCTACCGACGTTGCTGTCGATGCGTGTACCAAACGTGTTATCGCCGCGACCGGGCAGAACGATAATGCGGCGACCATTGGATTGCATCACGATGTCGGGAATCTGGTCGCCTGTAAAATCGTCGGCTGCAGCGTACACAATGGACGAGTTGTCCGGATTAGGAATCCGGATTTCCGTGTCGAAATTGCCGCCACTATTGACTCGTAGGAGCAGTTCATTTCCGCGACCAATAGGCGACCGCATAAGCAGATCCGGAATGTTGTCGCGATCGAAATCGACTACCTGGACATCGGCTAGGACACGATTGAGGGCAACCGTCCTACCAACTTGTTCGAAGGTACCGGCATCGAGTCCGCGCAGCACCGAGACCGCGTCGCCACTATTGACGACAACGAGATCGCGGGTGCCGTCTCCATTGAGATCGGCCAGGGCTATCGTATCGCCCCCAGTTTCAACCGTGCGGCCAGTGACGAACTCGACGGGGGCCGCAAAGGTCCCATTTCCGTTGCCCAGCACGACTTCCACGGCGTGTCCGATTTGCGGTACGGTCGAGGCCTGATTGACCGCCAGTGTTGAGACTAAATCCAAATTGTCGTCGCCATTGACGTCCGCGACAACAATATTGCTTTCCTGATTCGCTCCAGCAAGAGTGTGAATAGTCGTTGGCGCGGAAAAAGTGCCATCGCCATTTCCCAATTGCAGTCCCAATACGATCTGCCCAAACTGCGATCCAAAAGTGTGGCCAAATAGGACTACGTCCTGATTACCGTCCTTGTTGAAGTCGCCAAGGCTGATCTGCGAAACGTTACGCAATGCGCTGGAGGTGATGACGTTTGCGAAACCGCCAATTCCATCATTAAGGAACACATTCAGGCTGCCGTTGAGCACGTTGTTATTGAGAAACTCGCCGCGCCCAAAAATCAGGTCCGGGCGAGCATCATTGTTCACGTCGGCGACTGCCACCGGTACATTAGCCCTGGTGCTCGCCGGAAGGGAAAAGACGACCGCAGTTGCAAACGTTCCATTGCCGTTATTGCGGAAGAGCAGCCCCTGAGCCCCGAGCGTGCTGGCGACGATATCCACATCGTTGTCCAGGTCTACATCTGCCAACACCAAGTCAAATCGATTACCATTCCCACCGACCAGGGTAATCGGATTTCCAAAGGTGCCATCGCCATTACCCAGCCGCACCGCTGTGTTGCTATCCTGGTTCACAATCAGGTCCAGGTTCGTATCGGCATTGAGATGTCCGAAGGCAATCGCGCCCGAAATTCCTGTCGTTAAACCGCTGGCGATGATGATATCGTTTCGCGGACGGAAAGTCAGATCACCGTTGCCGAGTCGGATGGATAACCCGGAGGGAAAGCGCGAGTCACCAGAAGGGTTCGAAGTCGCCAAATCGAGTTTGCCGTCGTTGTTAATATCGCCCACTGCGACGCCTTTGGGATTGCTCAGCGTGGAAAATATCGGATTGCCAAACAGTGTCGGCGCGGGACCTTGGCGAGCTATTTTATCGACCACTCGAATGGTATTCCCTTTGGCATCGTAAGTGAAATTGGTCACGTTCCCGCGAGCGTTCCTGATGCGCGTCGGTTGACCATTCGCATTGCGTTCCTGTGTGGGCAGCGCGCCGACGGAATCACGCTTGGCGATCTCGACGCCGGCTTGGTTCATCGTCGTGACGATGACGTTTCCGTTCGGCTCTGTGTGCCGCGATTCGGCGACGTTCTGCAGCACGATCGCCGCAGTCGGAGGATTGTTCCGATTCGTTGTCTTCTCGAAGGGGAACAGCCCCTGCGCCTGCACCGGCTCGAACTGGCGCACCTGGCCTTCCTTGTCCTTCGTCTGGATGATCCGACCATGGAAGCCGTAGACTTCCTCTTCGCGGAAACCGCGCTTGTCGATCTCTGCGGTCATGCGGCGCTCGCTGTCGTACTCGAACTTCCTGCTCGTTCCATCCGGATCGCGGATTTCGACCAGGTTTTCGCCGGCATGAATGAGTTGTGTGACGCGGCCCGCCGGGTCGGTGATCGAGGTCACCTTGCCGACTGCGTTGATCGCGAACGTCGTGGCCAGTCCGACTGGATCTACGATCCGGCTGATGTTGCCGCCGATGCCGTATTCGTAGGACGTGCGGTTGCCGTTGCGATCCGTAATACTGCCAATCTGGTGGCTGCCATTGAGCAGTTTGATAAACTGTGTCACTGTAGCCAGCTTGTCGGTGTAGCGGTAAGTGCCGTCCGCCAGCTTCTGCATGACGCCGAAATCGCCGGGCGGCGAGACGAACGGTCCGCCAACCGTCGCGGGCGGATCGTAAATGGTTTCTGCGCCGTTGCCCGCGATCAGCAGGATCGAGCCGTCTTCGTTTTCGATAATCTCCTGAAGTTCGGCGAGATCCCAACCAGCCCCAAATACGCTCAAGCGTTTGTTGACGATCGTTTCGTTACGGCTGAACGTCTGCAGCGCGCCTGTCAGGACTGTCAGGCCGGTGAACCGCTGGATGCCGAAGGTCAGATCGAAGCGGTAGACGCCCGAGGGTTTGTTGCGCAGGCTCGCTTGCAGGGCCAGGTCGAGGTCGTTGGTGCCCGCGGGCAGCCTCCAGAAATGCGAACCCACCGGGAGCAGCCCGGCACTGCCCGGTGGCACTTCAAAGCCCGGCAACTGCTCCGTCACGCCATTGTGTGTAAACGATAGCCGCCCCAAAGCCAGATCGACCGTGGTTCCTCCCACAGCTCCGGCCGCATTGTCGAGGCCAAAGTGCAGGATCGGTCGCGGGTCGGCACGAAGAGAGCCGTATCGCAACTGCAAGCTCCGTTCCTGGCCGAGCGACTGATAGCCAACCAGTTGATGGTCTTCGGTCAGCTCCCCACTGTGCAGTTCGACCGCGGAAGTACTCTCCACCTCCGCCGTTCGACAGATCTTTTCGTACGGCGGCGGACAACAGTCGCAATTATCCTTTTTCTTCTGGTTGCGCTGGTTTTCGTTCGGATCGGCTGGCGTGACGACGACCGGAACGAAGAAATGCCAGCTCGAATTGCGAATTCCGCCGCTGATCGTATCGATTCCAGCACCATTGCCGCTGACGCGGCCGGTGCCGACGTTGTCGAAGTTGCCCGTGACGGGATTGATCGACCACAGATCCATGAGCGTGCCCGGCGGAAGCTGTCCCAGATTTGGCAGAGACAACGGGGCCGGCGTGGCAAACACCATTTCACCTGGCTGGATCGTCACGACCAGACTGGGAAACAAGTTGTCCGGAAGGGCGGCTGGCGTCAAGTTTATTGGCACGTCAGTGATGCTCAGCACGCCCGTGAACGGGGTGCCTTGCTGGTTCATCAGCGTGCCCGCTTTCACCAGCACCGAAGCGCCGGGGATCGCGGCGGTGGTGACAGTCGTATCCGCCGCTGGGTTGATCGTCTTGCCGCTCGCCACGTCCAGTGCAGGCAGGAAAATCGGACGGGCAATTACATTGTTGACGCGAGGAAACACAGCGTGCTCTAGGACGAGCGGCAATTTCTCGGCGATGAAAGGATACGCGATCGGACCGGGAAACAGTTCACCTCGGACCTTCAATGTATCGCTTACGAGCGGACCACTTCCCAAATCTAATAGGAAACTACCATCGACCTGAGTCAGACCCCGCGTAGCACCGATTTCAACTTGCATACCCGCGAGCGGTTGACCATCGACTTTTAAGACCCTTCCCGATACCCGCGTCGTGGTTACTGAATCGGCCGTGACCTCAACAGAAAATGTCTGTCTACTTTCGAGAATCCCGTCGCTGGCGATCAATTCAAATCGATGCGTACCGACGTCCGTCGGCTCGGGAGAAATCGTCAAGGAGTTATCGGCTTCGAGCTGGGCATTCACACTGCCGCTGATTTGGTTCAGCGCAAAGGTCACTCGATCCAGGTCCGGGTCGGTGGCTGAGAGCACGGTTCGCAAAACGTCGCCAGGCTTGGCTGACAGCGTGCCTAACGGTGAGACCGTAGGAGCACTGTTCGTACTGGCCAGAACATCGAGCTTGAGTTTAAAGGGAGTCTGCGCGGGATCGGAAATCTGAAAGGGAATCGGCTGGGAACGAACACCGGTGGCCAATCCACCTGCCTGAATCGCAGATTGCAAGTCCAGAAACGGCACGCCAGCGATGCCAAATGCTCCGGACGGATTCTGCAGAGTCACCCCCGTAGGTAAACCAGGGAAAGTAACGATCGCATTGCGGCCGAACGGAGCACCGCGGTTCACCAGCGAAACTTCACCGGCGTACATCCCGCCGAGCGCATCGTAGCGCACATTATCGACGACCAAGTCAACATCACTTCGCGGCACAA
This sequence comes from Planctomycetaceae bacterium, assembly GCA_005798335.1. Taxonomy (GTDB): domain Bacteria; phylum Planctomycetota; class Planctomycetia; order Pirellulales; family Pirellulaceae; genus Aureliella. Next base: position 36,958 of record SYJV01000208.1, read on the forward strand.
TTCCGGTCAAGCTACTTACTTGCACGATGTCTGCTAAAAGAGATGGCTGAAACACCGATGTCAATGGAATTAGGTCGGCATCGACTTCGTTCGAAAGTGGTCGTATCGACACCCGCGTGCCGAGATCCCCGTCGCTGCCAAGCAACTGAAATCTGACCTCGGCAGTCTCGCGAGGAGCGAGGCTAGTTAAATCAATCGACAGTATGTTCCCGTCCCATCGCGTCAAACCTGGAACAATTTCGATGTCGCTACCTGATAAATTGAATATGGATGTCCCTGGAGTTCCTCGACTAAGCAAAGTTGTGCTTGGGTTGGCGGGATCGACGACGTATACAGCCAACAAGTCTTCGATCGATGCATCGACGCCCTGCGTATCGAACTGAGCGTCAATTTGCATACGCAGCTCGCGCACACCTGATTTCTGGCCGGAGGTGACAATGACACTGGTTTCTGAATTCAGCCGACTGCCTTCCCTGAGTTGCCTCTGCGCTTGCAGCCCCTGATTGATAGCGTTGATTATTAATAGCGCATCGATAGCCGAAACGTTTTGGTCACCATTGACATCGACGAAACCGACTTTAGGATCGCGTGCATCCGGGAGCCTCCGCCCACCACTGGCGTTCAGTTCGTTGATCACGAATAAGACATCAAGAGGCACGACAAACGTATCACCGGTCACGTCCAGCGAATCACTTGGATTGCGCCAATCGACAGCCATCACGCGCCTGTCTTCAAGCGGCTCGAACAACAATCCGCGGCGTCGCGAATAACGGCGGTGATGCCTTCGATTACGAGACTTTTTGCTTCTATTAGTGCAATTGTGCTTGCCCATGTGTTTGAATGCCAGTTAAAAAGCGTACGAGTCGAGCTTTGATCTGGTTCCCTGGCTCTGCCTGGAACCGTTGGAATTGCAGGCTCTGCCTGGACGCAGTCTGTCGAGGCAGAGCCTCAATTGCAATGCGTTACCAGGCAGCAGCCGGGTAACGAGCGTTTACCCAGGCAATTGCTTGGTAACAAGCGTTTCTCAACTCCAAAAACTTGAATAAAGAAGGTGCCAATCGCGGATCGAGTCGACTCCTCTAGTAGTTTCATCGCAAACCGTCGCGTGAACCCGCCAATGGCCCAAGGCGAGAACTGGCCCGAAAGATGACTGGCGTGTTCATTCAACCGATTGACAAACTGGAAGCCTATCCGACGTTAATTCAACTGCCCCTAGCATCTGCGGTCGGTGCGAGGGATAATTGCGACATGCAGGGAAACTCCGTTACAACTTGGTTGCAGATATTGAAGACCGGTGATGAACAGGCCGCGCAGCCACTGTTTGAACGGTATTTCAGCCGGCTTGTCGAGCTGGCCCGCGAGCGATTGCGCGGCATGCCGACCGCAGCGCGCGACGAAGAGGATGTGGCCCTGTCGGCGTTTCACACTTTCTGCGAGGCAGCCTCGCACAATCGGTTCCCGAAACTTGACAACCGCGACGACCTCTGGAAATTGCTCGTGACGATCACAGCGCGCGCGGCCGTGAACCAGCGTCGGGCCGAATTGGCGGCCAAGCGCGGCGGGGCGCTCGATCGCGTCGACATGCTGCTCGACGAAGTGATCGGCCCCGAGCCCGACCCGCAATTTGCCGCAGCGGTAGCTGACGAGTTCCGCAAACTGATGGCCGACTTGGGTGCCGACGACCTCCGCGCCGTGGCTCAAGCGAAGCTCGAAGGATTTACAAACGAAGAAATTGCCTCACGGCTCGGAATCAGTCTTCGGTCCGTCGAACGCAAGCTCATGCTGATCCGCGGCCTGTGGGAGGACAAGATCGAGAGCAGACAACAGACGTAGCTGAATTCTCAAGAATTTAGCCGGTTTTCTGAAATCTAGGGGCTTCCGTTACGGGTTTTGAAACTGATTCTGGCCATCCATTGGCGGGCTCTGACTTTCGATGGCGATTAACTATGGGAGGGCCTACCAGTAAACTCTATGACCACCCAAAGCGCCGATCTATTTGCCGAACTCAACCGCTCCGCGCAGTGGAAAGTGGACCGGCTGTGCACGCGGTACGAGCAGGAGTTGCTCAACGGGACTCGGTCTGGTCTAGAGACCTTGCTGGATGAGGCGCCCGCCGCGATGCGGCCCGCGCTGATGCGCGAACTGTTGCTGATCGAATGGGAGCATCGCCGTGCGTCTGGACAGCCGGCCACTCTGGAGGAATACGTCTCGCGTTTTCCGTCGTGCCAGGACACAATCCGCCAGCTCTGGTCGGCGGACACCATTCGCGAGCGTGGTTCCGGCTCGAGCGTCGCAACGTTTCCAATGCTTCCCGGCTACGAGATTCTTCGCGAACTTGGTCGCGGCGGAATGGGGGTCGTGTACTGCGCTCGGCAGCGCGCCATCGATCGCATCGTCGCGCTGAAAATGTTGCTAGACGTCCGCGGCACGGATTCCGATTTGGCGCGGTTTCGGACCGAAGCCGCCGCTGTCGCCCGATTGCAGCACCCGCACATCGTGTCGTTGTTCGACTTTGGCGAGCATGGTGGCCGACCGTATTTCACGATGGAATACGTCGCAGGCGGCACACTCGCGCACCACTTGGCTGGGCATCCGCTGGCCGCCCTCGTCGCCGCCGAACTTGTGGCCAAACTCGCCGACGCTGTAGCTCACGCTCACTTACTCGGGGTAATCCATCGCGACTTGAAACCGGCAAACGTGCTGCTCTCGCCAAAACTCGAGCCCCAGGCAACGGCATCCGTGGCGAACGTGACCAATGTGAACACGATCAACGTTGGCTCGCGGTTCAGCGAGTGGACTCCGAAAATCACCGACTTCGGCCTGGCCAAACGACTCGACACGACCGACCTTGCGCGGACCGAGACGGGCCATTTGTTCGGCACGCCCAGTTACATGGCACCGGAGCAGGTGCGCGGGACGAAAGATACGGGTACGGCGTCGGACGTGTATGCACTGGGCGCGATTCTCTACGAATGTCTCACGGGGCGGCCGCCGTATCGTTCGGCGACGCCGCATGAAACGTTTCACCAGATCTGCAACAGCGAGCCGATTGCACCGCGCCGACTGAATTCCTCCGTGTCACGCGACATCGAGACGATTGCGCTGAAGTGTCTGGAAAAGGAGCCTCGTCGCCGTTACCCCACCGCAGCCGCGCTGGCCGACGATTTGCGACGTTTCTTAACCAGTCAGCCAATCCGCGCGCGAACCACCCCGGCCGCCGCCCGACTTTGGAAGTGGCTGCGGCGCCGGCCAACGACCGCTGGACTGGTGATAGCGAGTGTGCTGGCGTTGGTCGCGATTCCCGCCGCAGTCATCAACGGCTTGTACAGTACCAGCCTAGCCAGCTCGCTGGCCAAAACGCAAAGTGCCCGCGAGCGCGCCGAGAATGCCGAGCGGCAGGTCCGCGAGGGTGCTTACTTCCATAAAATCATGTTGGCTGGCCAGGAGTGGCGGGACGCCCAAGTCGGTCGGGTGCGCGAACTGCTCGCCGAATGTGACCCGGAACACCGCGGCTGGGAGTGGCACTATCTCAATCGGTTATGCACGCCGTCCACAATTCGGCTCGATCACCCTGACGCAGTGGACTCGGTCGCGGTCAGCCTGGATGGGTCGCTAATTGCCTCCGGCTCACAAGACCACGCAGCCCGAATTTGGGACGCAAATACGCACGCGCTCATCCACACTCTGCTCGGGCATACGGACCGGGTCTATCGAGTCGCGTTCGATCCCACCGGCCGACGACTGGCCACCGCCAGCTCGGACGGAACGGTGAAAATCTGGAACACAACCGATGGACGAAATGAGTTTACCTTTGCGGGGCACACAGGATCGGTGCGGACCGCCGTGTTTAGTCCAGACAGTCAATGGGTCGCGTCGGCTGGGAAAGACGGACGCGTGAAAATTTGGAACGCCGCCACCGGGCAAGTCCGGCTAGACCTCGACGGTATGGTGGACGGGCATGACCATCCACTGGTGTTTTCGCCCAGTGGCGAGTGGCTGGCGTATGGAAGTCACGGTCCGATACGTATCTGGGAAACGGCCAGCGGCCGACTGCTGCATACAATGCCTTGGCCGGAAACGATCACAGTCCGCGACATGGCCGTGGACGCATTTGGCAAACGGCTGGCCGTGGTCGGAGGGAATGACCGGGTCGAACTTTGGGATCTGCCGCCGCAACCGGACTCGAAACCGCGCCAATTCGATAGTCGCGCCAGCGCGCGCGCCGTCGCATGGAGTCCTGATGGCTCCGCGATGGTCAGCGGCGGAATCGACTCTGCGATCAAACTCTGGGATCCGGCGACGGGAACTTTGCTCGATCAGTTGCGGGGACACGAGGGTCGCATACATTCATTGGCGTGGATGCCCAACCGGTGGCAACTGGTCTCCGCCAGCGACGACCGCACGATTCGAATTTGGGACACTCAGTCGGTAATTGGGCCGCGGCGCCTGAACGCCGGAAAAACAGTGCGGTCGCTCGCATGGTTCCCTGACGGTCGTCGCGTCTTGGCGAGTTGCTGGCCAGCGGAGGTTATTTGCTTGGATGTAGCGTCGGGCCGACAGCAGTTTGTCACGCAACTTGCCGAGAATGGCAGGCCGGTCGCGTGTGCCGTCAGCTCCGACAGTCGCTACGCGGCCGTTGGTGGTGCGGACATGCCTCTGACTCTGTTTGACGCACAGTCCGGTGAAATTCTGGCCACGTTCGACGGGCACGCAAGTACCGTGCAGGTCGTGCAGTTCAGCCCCAACGGTCGATTGCTCGCATCTGTGGATCGAACGCATGTGCTCAAGCTTTGGGACGTCGTCGGGCGGCGCGAAATGGGCACGTCCGCGGCGGGTGGGTCGTCCGATCCCGCATGGACGATTGGAGGCCGATCTCTGCGGAGTTTAGTGCATGCCCTACCCTCCGATTCCCAGTTGAATTATGGCGTCGCGTGGAGTCCGACGGTGCGCCACATGGCAAGCTGGCAAGCCCGTTCGCGTGTGGCCATTTGGGAAGTCGATACGGGCAACATCACGGTTTCACTTCGAGGCCACACACATGGTGTGAACAGCATCGCGTGGTCTCCGGACGGACACCGGGTCGCGACTGCGAGTTCGGACCAAACAGTCCGGGTTTGGGACCCATCGAGCGGCCAGCAGGCGCTCGTCCTGCGCGGGTTCGAGCAGAGCGCCGACGCCGTCGCGTGGAGTCTCGATGGCCACCGACTGGCCGCCGGCAGCCACGACGGCAGTATCGTCATCTGGGATGGATCGCCAACCGACCGGTAGAAAGACGGCCGGCTGCGGAATTTGGTAGAGAAATGGCGGTAGAAAGAGACTGCGGATGATACGAACGTGCAGCAGCTATCCCAATTTTTCTATCCGATTCGCGTTGGATGCAACGGTCTCAACAATTGGCTGACAGATTTCGATTGAACCTTGTCTGTGCCGAAATTGATCAACAAAATCCCAGCCTAGAAGCGGGCGATTATTTCGTATTGGGTATTCAAGACGGACGCTTCCTTTGGGACTTTCTTGCTCAAATCAACTAAGTCTGGCTGCCTGTTAGAACACATAGAATCGAAGCCTAAGGCGAGCGGCAGATGGGAATTTACCAAGGCCTCAGCGAATACAAGCCCGATGCGCAAGCGAGTGCGTCAATCCTGGCATACACGCGCTTGCGCTTCGGGCTTGTATTGGAAAGAAACTATCTGCCGCTCACCTAAGTCGTTGCCGAAACCACTGCTGTTGACGAGTATCCAGCGGCCCATTTTGTGCTCTAATCCATGCTTCAGCAACATCATCATTGGCAACAAATCTTTTCCGAACTACGGGACCCACTCCTGGCTCAAATCGTTAGTGCTTTCCAAAAAAGATGTGTTTCTTCATTGTAGTTACTTCTGAAACTGTCAGACCAGTATTCGCTGCCACGAATTCGACGTCTGACATTCGTACAGACCATGCGATCATGCGATTCGATGCACCTGGTGTTGCTGGCGGCGGATCTCGTAGAGTAGTACGCCAGTGGCGACTGCGGCGTTGAGCGATGTGCCGGTTCCGAGCATGGGTATGCTGACACGCAGGTCGCAGCAGTTGATCAGCTCGGGGCTGAGACCGTGGGACTCACTGCCGATCAGCAAGGCAGTCGGACGACTCAAGTTAGCTTGCCACATCGGCAGCGCGGCTTTCTCCGATGCTGCGACGATCGCCAGGCCGCAGGATCGCAGTTGGGCGGCAACGGCTGGCAGATCGTCTGTTCGATGGATTGGCACGTGATTGACCGCGCCAGCGGATGATCGAGCAACCTGCGACGTAACACCAACTTGTTCGTGCCGGCCGATAACGACCGCCGAGACTTGCGTCGCGTCACAGCTTCTGAGAATGGCTCCGAAGTTAAACGCATCCTGGATTCGATCGCACAGTACGAACAGTCCTGATTGCTCGCTGTGTCTTGAATCCGGCACCAGTGGCGATGCTTGGAGATCGAGCGACGAGGCATGCTTGCAGCGCGAAAGTAACTCGTTCCATTCAACCACCGAGGGATACGGGAATGCGCCCATGCGAGCGATCAATCCCTGATGATCGGCTGTGTGCGCAAGCTCCTCTAGCCGTTGTGCAGAAACGACTTGGTGGATGATTCCGCGCGATGTCGATTGGGTCAATAGTTCGGACAACTCTTGCGCAACTGCATCAGTGAGGAACAAATCGATGATCGGCCATCGCCCCGAGCGCAGTGTGTCTTCGACGACATGGCGGCCCCACAGCCAACTCTTTTGATGGTTGACGCTAAAGCGTTCGGCGCGCGATCGCGATTTGCGTTTCCCTGGCACCTAGAATTCCGACCATTCGCGAATCCAATGAAACTCTGATGGATCCAAGTGTATCACACTCGACAATTCGCCGTGGTGGTTATCGGTTATTCCACGTTCAGCGAAATGGACTGGTCAGAGGTGGAGCCGCTGGGTAATTCCCATCGAACCACGGCGCGGGTTGATAGGGAGGTACCAACGGAAATCCGTTGTTGGTCGGGGGCAACATGGTTGGTCCACTCGGATAACCGGGCATGTGCGGACCAGGAGCTGGCGGCATCCCACCATAGCCTGGCGGCAATCCACCCCAATTCAAATTGCCGTTGATGATCCCATACGGTGTCGGTGGCCCCCAAGCGTCGTACGGAACGCCATAAGGACGAAATGGAAAACGCCATTGTTCGTAGGGTTCCACCGGACGTCCCCACTGCTCGACGATATGCATGTTATCTGCCGACTGGCCAGCCTGCAGAGTGCTCCGATAATGTCGGAACCCGCTACGTTGAAAGTCCGGCCGAGCTGGCGAGATCGGTTCGGCAGGAAGCGCATATTGATCCACTGGCATGCCGCGGACGGGATCATGCGTATAAGTTGACGGCCAGGTCATCCAGTCGGTCGCGGGCTCCTTTGCAACGATATCACCAACCACTGGGAAAATCACCAGCACAAAGCAGTAAATTAAGCGTTGAATTCGGGAGTGTTCATGTTTCATAACATCCCAGCATAATCACAATGCTCTGAAGTAAATATCGATCCAGCTGGCGCAATGCGAGCAGTTCCAAAAGCGTACCGTTTATGCCGATAATAATGGCAAATAGTGAATAGCAAACGGTGAATGGCTAATGGCAAGTGATAGCGAATAGCAAGAGAATGCAATGAACCTGAGCAAAGAGAACCAATTTGACAGAATCCTAAGGTCGCTCATTTTCAATTGTCTCTTCAAAGCCTTCATTCGCTAATTTCTAATTTGCCATTTGCTATTCACCACGGTTAAGACTCAACTTACTTCACTGCTCGATACGGATGCAATTTGTTCGTACGTCCGTTTGTTGTCGACTAGTTTGACGCCGGAATTGCGGATGGCGATATCGTACAAGCGTTGACCATGTTCGGTCGGATAGTTGCCGGTGATACAAGCTTGGCAAAGTTGGTCGCTGGTCAAATCGAGGGCTCGCGCAATGGCGTCAACTGGCAAATACCGCAGCGAATCACAGCCCAATGATGCGGCCATGCGTCGTTGAGCTTCTTCGGTCAGCGGTCCGCCGTCGAGAAAACCGGGTGCAAACAATTCGTCGATCGTAGACATGTCGATGCCGTAAAAACACGGCGCGATGATGGGAGGACACGCTACTCGAACATGAATTTCTTTGGCGCCTCCTTGTGTGCGAATGCGATCCAACAGCACTTTCATCGTCGTGGAGCGCACGATCGAGTCTTCCACCAGGAAAACTCTTTTGCCTTCGAGAACCTCTCGTAGCGGCGTGTATTTGCTGGCCGCTTTCATTTTTCGGGCTCTGCCACCCTCGATAAAAGTCCGGCCGCTGTAGCGGTTTCGAATGAGTCCTTCGCGACTGGGGATACCTAATTCGTAGGCCATAGCATCGGCCGCTGCTTTGCTGGTATCAGGAACGGGCACGACGATAGTATCGCGGTCCAATGGCACTCGATTTTCAGCAAATTCCAGTCGCGCTAGTTCTTCACCCAAGCGCGTTCTCGTCAAGTAAACGCTGCGCTCGTCCAATGTGCTAGCTACGTTCGCGAAATAGATCCATTCAAAAAAACAATGCGCCGGGTTTCGGCTGCGCGCGAACTCGCGAGTCGTGATGCCTTCTGGTCGCACCAAGATCGTATGGCCAGGCTTGAGCGAATGTATGTTTTCAGGCGCAAAGCCAAGATTCAACAGCGCGACGCTTTCGCTGGCGGCAGCGAACAGCGGTCCTTCGATCGCGTAGCATAGAGGCTTGATCCCCAGGGGATCGCGGGCCAGCAGCATTTCGCCGCGTGCGTTGAGCAATGCCAAGCTATACGCGCCATCAAACTGCGCGGCAACGGACGCGAACGTATCCACCAAACTTCTTCCAGGTGCGCTGGCCGACAGCTCGCGTCCGAGTTCGTGCATGATGATCTCGGTATCGGTATCGCGAGCCAAATGGTGCTCGCCCTCGCGCAATAACTTAGCTCGCAGGGGCGCGTAATTGGCCAATTGTCCGTTGAAGCAGAAGCTGAACCATTTGTGTTTGTGGATATGTTCACGTTCAAATGGCTGGGCATAGCTGCGGTCATCTTTGCCGCAGGTTGCATAGCGTACATGACCAATCGCCGCGCGACCAGCGCATTGCTTCATGATCGCCTCGTTCTTGCCACGATGCGACAGTCGAAAAACTTCGGCGACGGTCCCGATGTCCTTCATCGTATACAGCAGGTGAGCTCGACTGGGTGCGTAGACAGTCATACCAGCCGCCAACTGGCCGCGGTTCTGGATGTCTTGCAACATGCGTGGCAGCAAACGAGCGATTTCTTCAGGACCGTCGTCAGTACACAGCGGGCTCGGCTCCGAGCTGGGGAGATGGTAGATCGCCGCCACCCCGCACTCGTGATTGAGTTCGCTCATGCTAGTTCCGCTCCTAAGGTGCCTAAAAGCTCACGGTCCCAACTGCGATTCATGTCTCTCAAGTGTACCTTCAATTACCCTGGCGGCAAAATCCGGCAACTTCTCAATGCCTATAGTGGCGCTGTTGCGTAACAGCAAGCCTAGCTGGAAAACCGATAAACGCTCAGTAAACTTGTCAAACTCTCGGTAGAATTGCTTCCTATGATTGCTAATTGCAGAGTTCGAGAATCGGCGACGATTCGCAAATCCTGTAGTTTGCCGGCAAACCGCACCGCAAGTTATCCCACGATCCGTTACCGTTCGGTCGTGAGAGGAGATCGATATCTTTTTCGGATCGGATGAGCGTCAGTAACGGGCCTAAATTGACTCAATATGCAGACTTCTACGACGACGCTCTGCTCGACGTACATCATCAATCTGGCCTGAAATCTCGGGAACTCGGTCGATTCCATGAAGCACAAGTTCTGGATGAGTACGATCACTGCCCACCAACTTGATCGTACCAACTCCCAGCATACGCTGGATGATGCCCTGTGTGTAGCTGACATCGTCAATATCGATAACTTCGATGCGATCGGTGCGACGGATCAGGATACCGATTTGATGGATGAAGCGTTGAGTTGTCAGCTCATAATGGGTGGAGAATCGACGGTACAAATAGATGCCAATCGCCACACACCACCACAGCATGATGATTGCGCCACCAACCGGCCACAACAATTGGTGCTGTCCGCCGAAAAAGGCCAGCAGCACCAAACCGCCTATGGTTGCCAGAGCGGAAGCAAGCCAGGTACCGTACATCGCTTTGGCCGAGTAACCTCCGCGCCAAAGTACTTGTTCTGAACCCGTGTTATTGGCCCCTTCCAACTTGGCAGCGACATTTTGAGCAAACTTATCACGAGCGGGAGAGCCAGAGTTATCTTGAACTTGGTTGGCATCACTGGACATTGCGTTTTCTTTCTCCACAAGGCTAGGTGATCGAAGCGTGGTATCACGATGCTAGGCATTGGCGTAAATCTAGAGCATTTAAGGCGCTTCGTAAAGAAACTCTCCCACATTCCCTGTGCGAATTACGGCACTCTCGCAACTGGTTGGTCAATTCGGACGACGTCTGAGATTATTCGCCAAATCCATCAATTCGATACGCCGGCACTTTCCCAAAACGCTCACCAGTTAAACCACGTCCGAAAAAATCCCTGCACTTGGAACAAACTGGATCTCAGGCCACAATACAGCCAGAGCGATCAAACCCAAGGAGAAACTCTATGTTGTGTCCAAGTTGTGGGGCAGACAACGATCGAGTACAGGATTCGCGCTCCTGCGAGGATGGACGAGCCATTCGACGGAGGCGCTGTTGTATTCAGTGCAACAAACGGTTTACAACCTACGAACGTATCGAACATTTTGTATTACAAGTGGTGAAAAAAGGGGAATTCCGCGAGTCTTTTCAGCGTGAAAAAATCGAACAGGGTATCGAACGAGCTTGCTGGAAACGGCCGATCAGCGCCGATGTTATTCGCCGATTAGCAACGGAGATATCGTCCGAAATTCACAGCGACTTTGAAACGGAGGTTCCCAGTAGGCACATTGGCCAACTCGTGATGGATCGCTTGGCCGAACTGGACCAAGTGGCCTATGTACGATTTGCCAGTGTCTATCGCGAATTCAAGGATGTTCAAGACTTTGTCGCCGAACTTGGCCCAATTCTCAAAAACGCCAGTTCGGCCACCAAGAACAATACAGACGCGTCCGCACGCGGCGGTTCGTTGAAATGATGAAACGCAGTGCCTAATGCGCCAATTCACGTCTGTGATTCAAATAGAATTCATGCCAAATTGAAATGCCGTTTCACCGCGATTTGAATCGTGCGTTATTTTCTCGCTGGTCCCAATTGGCCCGCGAGAGACCGCAATGACTGGACAGCGGGCCCCCGAGGAAGAACGTCCAGCGAATCATTGGCAAGTGCAACCAAGCGTTGCGCACTGGCCAACGTATATTCAGATGCGTCCGACCGATCAAGTAACTGACGAATCAGCAGTTCCTTCGCCTCCGAGTTTTCGTCGAGCGCACCTAGGATCGACTGCTTGGAACTGGTCGTCGCAGTGGACAAGAGTCGAATTAGCGGTAAGGTCGGTTTTCGCTGCGCCAAATCTGTACCCAGCGACTTGCCGACCGCTGCGCTGCCCCAAATATCCAACCAATCGTCAAATAATTGGAACGCGATTCCTAAGTATCTGCCAAAACTCTCCAGCGCGTCAAGCTGTTCAGTGGATGCGTGTTGCGTCCATGCTCCCAGTCGGCAGCAGGCTGCACACAATTCAGCGGTTTTTTGCCGAAGCACATCAATGTACTCTTCCTCATCCAGACTCCATCGATCAACGGTCGCTTGTTGCCGCAGTTCTCCCTCGCACAATTGGGTCGCACAACTGGCGACGAGCTGTGCAGGATAGGTCGATCGACAACTTGCAGCCAACCGATATGCTCGAGTAAACAGATAATCCCCCAGCAGAATACAGCTATTCACGCCATAAGACTCGTGCACGGTTGGCATCATACGGCGCATGCTGGCACCGTCAAGCACGTCGTCGTGTAACAGCGTGGCTGTGTGCAGTAGCTCGACTACGACGGCCAGTTGTACAGCTTCGTCAGTAGGATCGTCGAAAACTTGCGCGCTAAGCAATAACAACGCCGGTCGCAAGCGTTTGCCTCCCAGATTCGCGACATGCCCGAGCATGCTTGCTAGGCAATCATGTCCTGGACGCAATTGCAGCGCCAGCGCACGCTCAACTGCATCGAGATGTGCGCGAATTGACTCGCTGCCGAGGGCCGGTAACATCGTGTTTGGCTGCGGGTTCGCCTCGGATTGCACAGCACGCGATGCGACAAACGGCAATCGAACCGAGATGGATATCCTGGAGGTGTCTTCAACGCAAGCAGCTTTTTTCATGGGTTTGACCAAGTCCAGTTAACGACAGCGTGCCTGCCGAACATCGGCGATTCAGTCTGGCCTGCGATAGTCCCCTCGCACGCCTCCAGTCTTTGACAGCAATTGAATATCGGAGATCCTCATGGCTCGATCGACCGACTTGCACATATCGTAGACCGTCAATGCCGCAATCGAAGCCGCCACTAACGCTTCCATTTCCACACCGGTTCGCGCTGTAGCTCGCGCTTCGGTAAGAATTCGCAATCGAGTTGGCTCGACCCAATCAAAGCCGACTGCGACCGAATCAAGTGGTAGCCCGTGACACAATGGAATCAATTCATCAGTACGTTTTCCGGCTCCAATTCCCGCCAAGCGTGCAACCTGGAGAACATCACCTTTGGCAAACTGGTTGTTTCGAACCGCTTCGGCGGTTGCCGGTTGCATTGTGACGAAGGCCTCCGCAGTTGCCGTTCGCTGGGTAACGGGTTTTGAACCAACGTCGACCATACGAGCTGCACCGGAGTCATCGAGGTGACTCAATCGGCTATTTTCCTTATCCAAATCGTTACTCCCCTAAGTCGCTCGAGCCACTCACCGATGAAGTACACTTGACCGCACAAAGATAACCGTAATCCAAAGTTTGGGATAACAGGTCAATTGCCGTTCGTTATTGAATGTGCACTAGCTGATTGAGGCTGCCGCTGCGAAATCCGTCAAGATCGAGGGTTACGAAACGAAAGCCGATAACGTGCAACTGCTGCGTAATGCGTTGCCTAGTTGCTGATCCCAAAAACAATTCAAGCTGGTCTGTAGGTACTTCAATACGTGCAACTTCCCCTGCATGTAGTCGCACTCGAAACTCGCTCAAACCAAGCGAGCGAATGGCTTCCTCGGCTTGTTCGACCATCGCCAGCCGTTTTGGGGTAACCTCAACTCCATATGCAATTCGCGATGCTAGGCATGGACTGGCGGGCTTTTCAGCCACTGGCAGATTCCAGAAATGAGCAATTGCACGGACGTGAGACTTGCCAAGCCCGAGATCGGCCAAGGGCGTGCGAACCATTGCTTCGTTGGCCGCGCGCAGACCAGGGCGGAAATCTGCAAGATCGTCTTGGTTGGTGCCGGTGACGATCTGGGCGTTTGGAAAACGCTCCAGCAAAAGTTGTTTCATCGAACTAAATAGATGCGACTTACAAAAGTAACAGCGCTGGCTATCGTTCTGTTGATAGCGAAGATCTTGAACTTCCTGGGTTCGAATCACCTGGTGACGAATTCCAATGCGGTCAACCAGTTCTTTCGCCGATGCAAGTTCGGCTCGCGCCAGGCTGGGACTGTCCGCGGTAACTGCCAGCGCTCGATTCCCCATAGCAAGATGCGCAGCCTTTGCCACAACCGCGCTATCCACTCCACCACTGTATGCAACCAGTACCGAGTCCAGCCCCTCGAACCAGTCAACCAAATCCGCCGCGGCCTGGTGCGCCAAGAATCCTGTGGGTAATGGCATGGCTCAATAACGCTTAGGCAGGCTCTTCTTGCTCGGACGAAAGTGGTTCCATGACCTTGGTATTGCGTTCCACCGCGACGACGATGGTTCGCTGCTGAACTCCGTCGCGCGAGCAAGCCACGGCAGGTAGCACTTGCCGCCGATCAGGAAATGGCAATCGCATGTGAAAGGTACCGTCCGCGTTCAGTTTTATCGGTTCACCGCTAAGCGTTAGATATGCATCCGATACAGTGCTGCCAAAGACCAACAATTCCACTTCCATATCGAAATGAAAATCATCTCGTCGACCATAGCCCGACTGCGCACCGGAACCGAATCTCGCGAGCGCGGGAGTTCCCATCGATCGCTTCAAGCGATGTTCAAAGACCTCCTGCAGCTCGCCGGTTTCTTGTTCGCTGTTATAACCACCGCTGAGCGCAAAAAACTTCTCTGAATCCACAGCGATATCGGTCCAGTGATTATCAACAGCATCCGCGCTACCAGGCGCGGGCGTGTTCACAATGTTACTCTTGACCAGAGTATGAAACCGGCCGTTCGAAGACAGATAGCCGATCAATACTCGAAAACGTCCTGGCATGCCATCCAGATCTACATACCAGTTGCGCACGCCACCGTGAATGGAAATGTCTCTCTCCACCGTCTCGGACGTATTGGTAGTTCCCTCGCCGTCCAGACGGAGAAGTCGCAATACAGGTTTCGCCGTATGCCATTGTTCAGCCATCGCGGCTTTGGCACGTTCAATACATTGGCGAGTTAGATCCCACGAGGCATGCAGCCAAAAGGGATCGCGCACGATCAACGCAACTCGATCCTTTTTTGGCTCGGTGTCCTGCGTTGGATCTCCTCCACTGGTCGAAGCAATGCTTACTGGTCGGAATGCCAAATCCCTATTCGATTCTTTTTCCAATTGGAGCTGGCGAATTCGCTCAAGAACCTTGGGATTTGTAGGCGGTTCCTGCTTTTTTGCCGGCTTGACGCCAGGCAGTTTGGCTTTAGATTTCTCAACCGGAACAGGACTTTTCTTGACAGGCTTGGCAATACTCAACCGGGAGCCGACAATCTTATGGGCCACACCGTTGGTAGCAACGCGCTGCTTCGCCTTCGAAACAGAGTGTTTTCGCAAATCTATTTTTGCTTTGCCAACTGGCGCGGTCTTCTTGGATTTGCTCGGCTCAGCCGCCAATTTCTTGGCCTTCTTTGCCCCAATTTTGGTTTGAAGCTCCGCTTGTTTCACTGTCTTGGCAGTCTTTTTACCAACTTTTCCTACGGATTTACCATTGGTAATCGACTTTGCGGATGTTACTGTGTTTCGGCTGGATACTTTGATAACCGGCTTGGTCGCCTTTCCTCTAGATACCACAACCTTGCTGGATTTCGCGCCAGATTTAGCGATTGCGCGAACGAGCTGATCTTTGCTCATCGACCTCCAGCCATCGACGCCGCGGTCCTTTGCCATCCTGGCCAAGTCCGATTTGGCTTGTGATTTGAGATCGGCACTAGTAATCAAGATCGCAACCCCCCATTCCACGCCACCAGCCGGGACTGGATTTTCTAAATTCTTCTTTATCACCTCCTACCTTCCATGGTAGTACGGATAATTTCCAAGCTTCGTTCAAGTGCACTGACCGCATGCGGATCGGCTATTGCGCTGCCAGACTATGGGGCCTGAAATTCCTCTATTAGTATGCCAAAGGACCGAGGATTTTACTAGTCTGTAGTTTCAAACCCGTCGTAATCAGCGTGCACTTGTCAGCCTCAAAAACCAACCAGATATGTCGCAAACCCTTGTTAGCTGTGACCTTACGACTTCTGGCCAGCGTTGCAACTATGTTGAGGCAAATTTCGTCCAACTATTACGCGCCTCTCTAGCTACCTACTCAAAATCACAAAAGATAGTTGCAATTAGTGGGTGGCTTCGCAGTTGAACACGCTCGCCACTTCGATTTCGAAACCCTGATGCGACTAATCGTCGCTGTGCATTGACTCCCATCTTGAATTGAAGCTTCAATGCCTTCAGCCGCGCGTTGCAAACGATCGCTTGTGGATTTAGCAATGGAACGAGCAGTGTCAAAGGCAGTACGCGAAGCATCGGATTGGATTGGGCGAACGCTTGCAGCAATGCTAGCCATTGCTTTGCCCGGCTTGGCAGGGCATTGGTTGGACGGATACCTGGGGACGAAATTCATTACCCCAGTTGGAATTATTGGCGGAATGGTTCTGGCAACGACATCGCTGATCATGTTGCTGCAGGCAAAGTTACCCGTTACACCGCCAACTCGCAAACCAGCTTCGATGGCTTCTGGTAGAGATAAGTCGACCGCAGGTCTGGCGGAGGATCTGCAGGACGACGAACAATTGGACAAGTGAGATCGATTGGAAATGTCGTCATTTTTGGCTTACTAAACCCAGATGTCTCCAGTACTTAGCTCGCTGCTTGTTACGTCCGTAGTCTCTTTGGCAGCGACCATTGCGAACTTGTGTATTTCCGTTGGGGAGGTTACCGGAACGGTAAGCCTAAGTATCACCGCCGCGATCTTTACGCTGCTGGCATGCTTGCCGCCGCTGTGGTTTTCACGAGCATTTGCCAACGGCGCTGTGACGCAGATGGCGGTTCCGGTATGGCGATTTGGTATCTTGCTGCCAGCGATTGCATGGAGCATGCAGCTAACTGCCGCAGCTAGAAATTACTTTTGCATCGGTCTACTGGCCTGTTATTTCGCCGCGCTGCCATTAGAATCTTGGCTCCTTGCGAGGCAGGTAAAGCACTCCTAAGTTCCTTAGAGTACGTCGCAATAGAGCAATCGGCATGGCCTCTGATCTCCTTCATATCAAAGATAGTTATTACTTTGACGTACCACGTATGTTGTGGCGCGCGAAGTACGAGTCGTCTCAGGGCTTTGCCGATGGCGTCGGCGATTGGTATGTTCGTCTAGATCCGGATTATCAAGATTGGGAAGCGGATCAGTTTGTTTCCAAGCTCGGTGGGATTTCCCGTGGATTCGCGAAAGGCTTGCTGACCGCCAAGCATGATTGGCAACACTGGCAACATGCTGATCACAGTCGTCATGGCCGTCCTTTCGATCAATATCTTGAAGATGAATTTCGGGCGATCCAGTTGCGGGCGCAGGCGTGGGCCAAGCGCAAGGCTCCCGATGCGAATGATCCTGTGTCAGCATATTTGTCAGAGAATTTCGCAAAGGAACCAGCAGCATGGGTTGTGGAGTTGTATCGATCCCCTGAGCAGCTCGCTCAATGGCAAGCGATCCGTGCTTCGATGGATTCCCGTGCCCTTGTGCAAGAGTACATCGGGAGCTCACGCGGAAGCTGGTCGCAACAAAAAATCTCCGATTACAATCGTTCGCTCTCTGGTAAGATCTTTATTCCGCAACCATTTGGGACATTGAGAAATGCCTATGAAACTCAATCGGGCTTTGCGATATCGAAATATATGATTATTGAGGTGGTAGTTGCCATCTTGTTGGTGGTCGCGTTCCGTTGGGTGGCAGGTCGAGTTCAAACGGGCGGCGCTCCGAAAGGAAAGTCTTGGAATTTCCTTGAGGGCTTTTTGACGTTCATCCGCAATGAGGTTGTCGTTAAAGGTATGGGCGAGCATGATGCCGACAAATTCATGCCGCTGATGTGGACAATTTTCATGTATATTCTGGGTTGTAATTTGATGGGTATGCTCCCGTGGGTAGGGGCGCCCTCTGCAGCATTTGGTACCACCTGTGTCTTGGCATTCATTGTGTTTGCGGTTGGTACTTATATGGGCATTAAAACGTTTGGTGTCTTGGGGTATTTAAAGAACCTGTGCCCAGACCTAGGGTTGCCATGGTTCATGGCAATTGTAATTGTGCCGATGGTTTGGAGTATTGAGTTTGTTTCGGTCTTTATCAAGCATGGTGTGTTGGCGATTCGGTTGTTTGCAAATATGGTCGCTGGCCATTTGGTATTATTGGGAATTATGGGGCTTGCGTTTGGAGTACAGGCGGTGACAATGCACGCCGGTGCTTGGACGGTGTTGTCGGTAGTCGCGATTCTAGGCACCACGGCGCTGAGTTTGTTGGAGCTGATGGTGGCATTCTTGCAAGCTTACGTGTTTACGCTTCTGTCTGCGTTGTTTATAGGCAGCTCGATGCATCATCACTAGATTTTCAAGGCGGTGATTGGCGAGTTGGCGTTTTGTGGTGTGCTGTCGGAAATTGACGTTTCGAAAAATGAGGAGATTTCTCTGTGGTTAATCTTGTTCGCGCCGGCCTTTGGGCGGTTGGTCTAATGTTGGTACTCGCTTCGCCTGCCGCAGCACAGGATGGGGGCGGTTTTAGCATGCCCGCACAGCTTGGGGCAGGTTTGGCCGTAATTGGAGCCGGTATCGGTATTGGCATGCTTGGCAAGGGGGCTGTTGAATCGGTAGCTCGTCAGCCAGAATCGGCAGGTACCATTCAGGTGTTGATGATTATTGCTGCGGCCCTCATCGAAGGTCTCGCTCTGTTCGCCGTTATCGTGTGCATGTAGTAGGTTCACGGTGGATTATTCGGTTAGCGCAGTTGCGAGTGTGAACATGAGTCTTAGGATAGCGGTAGTCGGCTGTTGGTTTATGATCGTCCTGTGTAGCTTAGCGAGCGCTGAGATAGTTGCGCAAGAGCATAAGGCGGAAGCTGCGCCCGCAGCCTCAGCGGAGACTGCTGCGCAAGCAGAGGTTTCGCAACCTCATGAGGTGCATGCGGTTGGGCAGGCAACTGACGAACACACCAAAGGTGGAGGTCATAACCAGGGCCAAGGTGGGCACGGCGAATCGGTATTGCCTCCGGATCTGACACACAGCAATATGTCGCCGCAAGCGCTCGCGCTTGTAGATTTCCGAACCGATAAGGCGATGTTCACGGTAGTGGTCTTCCTGTTGTTGTTGGCGATTTTATATGCCACAGCTTGGAAGCCGATCATGCAGGGATTGGAAAAGCGGGAACGAGGAATATCCGACAATATCAGTCGCGCCGAAAAAGCCGCCGCTGAAGCGACTGCGAAGTTAGCCGGTTACGAAGCCAAATTGGCCAGTGCTGCTGAAGAAGCGCAGAAGCTGGTCGCTACTGCTCGCAAGGACGCAGAGAGTGCAGGTCAGCGAATTCTCGCTGCCGCGCAGGAAGAAGCGGCTCGGCAGCGCGATCGCGCGGTAGCTGAGATCGAATCGGCCAAACGAACGGCCTTAAACGAATTGGCGAGCAAGTCGACTGACATCGCTATGAGTTTGGCGCAGCGAATTGTAGGACGCGAGCTGCGGGCCGACGATCATCAGAAGCTGGTTCAGGATATGTTGTCTAAGCTCCCCAGTAGGAACTGAGCAGACTCTGAGCAATGCCATGAATGAACAACCGCAACCCGAAACCGTGTTCGATAGCGACCAACAACAACTCGCGTTGTTGTATGGCAAGGCTTTGCTCGGCGCATCCGGTTCCGCCGGGAAAGTCGACGAGGTTGTGCGCGAATTCAAGGCATTCGTGGTGCAGTGTCTCGATGCGTTTCCCAAATTCGAGGCGGCACTTGCGTCACCGAGAATCAGCTTGGACGAAAAGCAAACGATGCTCGACCGCGTGCTTTCAGGTAATGCCGGACCTACCTTGGTGAACTTCCTCAAAGTCTTATGCCGGCGGGGGCGAGTTGAGCATGTGCGGGCAATTCAGCGAGCTGTTGAGGAAATGCGCGATGAGGAGCTAGGCCGCATGCGCGTCGAGGTGCGCTGTGCAACTGCGCTGAACGACAGTCAGCGGCAAGCGATCTCGGCTCAACTGAAAAAGAGTTTCGGCAAAGAAGCGGTGTTGGTTGAGAGAATTGAACCCGCGCTGATCGGTGGTGTGATTTTGCGCATCGGCGACAAGGTTTTCGATGGCAGCATCCAAGGACGGTTAGAGCAGCTAGGGCGAGCGGTATCGGTGGGAATTCAAAAGGCCACTCGCGACAAAGGTCATTCGCTGATCTTGTCGTAACGTTGAGTTCCCGATGTGCCACTGCTGCGTAAAAGTAGGTTTCCGAGAAAATAACAAAAGTCATTTAGAACAAATAATCCAAATTAATCCCTGTTTTCGAGGTGCGGCATGAAGTTCAACTCGGACGAGATCGCTTCGGTCATCCAAAAGGAGATCGAGACGTTCGAGAGCCAGATGGACGTTCGCGAAGTCGGTACTGTGCTGGAAGTTGGCGACGGTATTGCTCGTGTTTACGGTTTGTCGGGCGTAATGGCTGGCGAGATGGTCCAGTTCCCCAGCGGTGTCATCGGCTTGGCGTTCAATTTGGAAGAGAACAGCGTCGGCGTGATCATTCTGGGAGACTATCTGTCGATCAGCGAAGGGGACGAAGTCAAAGCGCTTGGCAAACTGCTCAGCGTTCCTGTAGGCGAAGGCGTTATTGGACGCGTCCTTGATCCGCTGGGCAATCCTCTGGATGGACTCGGTCCCGTGCAGTCGAGCGAGCAGCGGCCCGTGGAAATCATCGCGACCGGCGTCGCGGAGCGCCATCCAGTGCACGAACCGTTGCAGACGGGGATCAAGGCTGTCGACGCGATGACTCCGATCGGCCGAGGCCAACGCGAATTGATCATCGGTGACCGCAAGACCGGTAAGACGGCAGTTGCACTCGATGCCATCCTCAACCAAAAAGCGACTGGGGTTAAGTGCTTCTATGTCGCGATTGGTCAAAAGGACTCGTCGGTCGCGCTGGTTATCGAAGCACTGAAGAAGCACGGTGCGATGGATTATACGACCGTCATTGTTTCCGGTGCCAGTTCGCCAGCTCCGGTGCAATATGTTGCGCCTTATTCGGGCACGGCGATGGCTGAATATTTTATGTTCAAGGGTGAACACGCCCTGATCGTCTACGACGACTTAAGTAAACAAGCCGTCGCTTATCGTCAGTTGTCGTTGCTGATGCGCCGTCCACCCGGACGCGAAGCATATCCTGGTGACGTATTCTACTGCCATAGTCGTCTGCTAGAGCGATCCGCCAAGCTTTCCAAAGCCATGGGTGGTGGCTCGTTGACCAGCTTGCCGATTATCGAAACGCTCGAAGGTGAAGTATCGGCGTATATTCCTACCAACGTTATTTCAATCACCGACGGACAGATTTACCTTCAGCCAGACTTGTTCTTCGCGGGAATTCGTCCGGCGATGAACGTCGGTATTTCTGTCTCGCGGGTAGGTGGCGCTGCGCAAATCAAGGCGATGAAGAAAGTGGCCGGCGGTTTGCGATTGGATTTGGCTTCGTTTCGAGAGCTCGAAGCGTTTGCTCAGCTCGGTACTGAACTGGATCCAGCAACTCAAGCCCGATTAGACCGCGGATATCGCATGGTCGAGTTGTTAAAGCAACCGCAATACAAACCCATGAGCGTCTATGATCAAGTGCTTAGCATTTATGCCGCCACGCGTGGATTTCTCGATGATGTTCCCGTCGCGGGAGTTCGTAAATGGGAAAGCGAATTTCTGCAGTTCATGAAAGATCGCAAGGCTGAGGTGATCAAGAAATTGCAGGATTCCAATGATTTGACTAGTGAAATTGAACAAGCGATCCGAGCCTCGATCGATGAGTTCAAACGAGGCTACCGCCCCAGCTAATGTCCTAGCTGGGATGGATCGGTTCAAGTCAGCCACACCAAGTATTTAGGATAGTCAGTTTCATGGCCAACGTCAGGTTGCTGGACAAACGACGCAAGTCGATTCGCAACATCCGCAAGATCACGCGGACGATGGAATTGATTGCCACCGCGCGCTTCAAGAAAGCCATGGACCGTGCAGCCGCAGCGAACGATTATACGCAACGCATTACCCAGATCGTGCGCGATTTGGCAGGCGCCGGTTTGGAGGTCTCGCATCCTCTGTTGGCTGGGCGGCCCGAGGTTAAATCAGCAACCGTGTTGCTGCTGACCAGCAACCGAGGTTTGTGCGGCGGATACAATTCCTCGGTATTGCGGCAAGCGATGCTGCGCCGCGCGGAACTCAATGCCACGAATACAGGAATGAAGTTCGAAGTCAGCGGCAAACGCGGAATTTCCGCGATGAAGTTTCGTTCCGTCAGTATTGACCAATCCTACACGCACTTCGAGGACAAACCTGCATACGAAGAAGTGGCCGTGATTGCAGATCGATTGATGAGCGAGTTTATCGCGGGCAAGTTCGATCGGTTGGATGTCGTTTATACACAGTTCGTCAGTGTGTCAAAACAAATTCCACAAGTAGAAACGCTTTTGCCTTTTGCCCAACCGGCCACACAGGGCTCGACCGCTGAAAGCGCTGGTTCTACCGGCGTTCGAGCCGACTACGAATTCTTGCCGTCGGCTGAGAGTATTCTGGAAGAGGTCGTGCCAGCCAGTTTTCGCGTCAAGTTATTCAAGTGTTTTCTGGATGCAGCGGTCAGCGAGCAGATCGCGCGCATGGTTGCGATGAAGAGCGCCACAGAGAATGCTGGCGACATCATCAAGCAACTGTCGCGAACGTACAATCGCGCTCGACAATCGCGAATCACACAAGAAATCATGGAAATCATCGGCGGCGTCGAGGCTTTGGAAGGTTGAGGCGAGATTTCGACCCGCTGTTTAGGTCATCAACAACGACATCACAAAGAAGTTCATATTTTATCGGCGAGGAACTTGGTAAATGGCGACTGCCGCAGCGACTGCAAAGAAGAGCATTGGCAAGATTACGCAGGTCATTGGATCTACGTTTGATGCGGAATTTCCGCAGGGCCAACTACCGCCGATTTATAATGCCGTGAAAATTAACTCAAAAGCTAAAGGGGTCAGTATTAATTTGACCGGCGAGATTCAGCAGCATCTCGGTGGAAATCGCGTTCGCTGTGTCGCGCTGGGTAGCACCGACGGTCTTATGCGTGGACTCGATTGCGTTGATACAGGTCGCCCGGTCTCTGTTCCCGTCGGTAATAAGACGCTCGGTCGAGTGTTTAACGTGCTCGGTGAGGCTGTCGACCAGCGCGGGCCAATTGAAGCCGAAGACTTTTGGCCCATTCACCGAAGTGCGCCGACTGTCGATCAACTTTCGACTAATACCGAACTGTTCGAGACCGGTATCAAAGTGGTCGATTTGCTGACACCTTTCGTCCGCGGTGGTAAGGCCGGATTGTTCGGCGGTGCCGGCTTGGGTAAGACAGTTATCTTGACCGAGTTGATTGCGCGTATCGCCAGCTCACACGGTGGTTATTCGGTTTTCGCGGGAGTCGGTGAACGCACGCGCGAAGGGACCGACCTGTGGCTGGAAATGCAGGAGACGGAGATTGGTCAAACTGGGCGCAAGGTTATCGAGCAGACTTGTATGGTTTTCGGCCAGATGAACGAACCACCAGGCTCTCGTTTGCGTGTCGCTCTGGCGGCCTTGACGATGGCTGAGTATTTCCGCGATACGACTGGTAAGGATACATTGTTGTTCGTCGACAATATTTTCCGTTTTTCGCAGGCAGGTTCAGAAGTTTCCGCGTTGCTCGGACGCATGCCTTCCGCAGTGGGATACCAGCCGACATTGGCCACGGAAATGGGAGCTTTGCAAGAACGTATTACTTCGACGAAGAAAGGGGCTATTACTTCGGTTCAAGCGGTATATGTTCCCGCGGACGACCCGACCGATCCAGCGCCCGCAACAGCATTCGGTCAGTTGGATGCGTTTATCTATTTGGAAAGAGCAATTTCGGAAAAAGGTATTTACCCGGCTATCGATCCGCTGGCATCGAACAGCCGGATTTTGGATCCTCAGTTGGTAGGCGAGCGCCATTATGCCATCGCGCGGCGCGTGCAGACGATTCTACAACGCTATCGCGAGTTACAAGACATCATCGCGATTCTCGGTGTGGACGAACTGAGTGAGTCGGACAAGATGGTGGTTCATCGCGCACGTCGTATCGAACGGTTTTTGTCCCAACCGTTCTTGGTCGCGGAAGTCTTCACTGGCAAGCGTGGAGAAATTACACCGTTGGCGGAAACCATTCGCAGCTTTGAAGAGATCTGCGATGGTAAGTGGGATCACCTGCCAGAACCAGCGTTTATGTATGTAGGCGTCATCGAACAAGCGGAAGAGCAAGCCAAGAAGATGGCTGCGAAAGGTTAGTAACGATGAGCGAAATGCAGTGCGTGATCGTTACTCCGGAACGCACCGAAGTCGATGTTCGGGCGACGTCGGTGGTGTTACCGTTGTTTGATGGAGAAATGGGAATTCTCAGTGGACACAGTCCGCTGGTTGGTCGGCTCGGCTACGGTGAGCTGCGAATCAAACTGGCCGATGGCGTAGCGAGTCGGTATTTTGTCGAAGGCGGTTTTGTCCAAGTATCGGGCGACGTGGTTTCAGTACTAACGGATCGATTGTCGGACTGCACCAAAATTGATCGCCAGTCCGCTGAAAAGGCGCTCGACGCAGCCCTTTCTATACCCGCCACAAAGGAAAACGCGGTTGCTCGTGATCGAGCCACGTCGCGGGCACGAGCCATGATGCGGCTGGTCGAACGCAAATAGCCTGCAATTTTCTACATGCTCCAACAAGAACTCAAGTACCGTTGTTTTAGCGGTCTGTCGGTGCATTGCACAACGGTATCTGACTTTTGGATTCGTATCCGGTTTTTAACCGCACTTTCGTCGAGATGAATTCGACGAAAGTTTGCAGTAACATGATTGATATCGTTGTTTTATGGTTTTAGCAGCAATTTTCGGCCTCCTTCAGGGCGAGCGTGAACGCAATACCGTTCAACGAACGTGGGATAAGCTTCCAGCTTGTCAACCTGTAGCGGAGTTTCGCCATTGCTTGCACAAGATATTGACAAGCTGGAAGCTTATCCCACGTTCGTTGAACGGTATTGAGCGTGAACGGTAAAGGCTCAACCGCGATGTCGCTCACCATCCGAATCCTGCTGTATCAACATCAAAAGGAAGTTGGATTTTGGATGGGGCTCTTGGCGGCCCTGGTCTGGCTGTTTTCACCAGGATGGATGAACGGCGATGTACTGGCTTTTCGAGATACGTTTCACTTCTATTTCCCGTTGCAGATTTGGCTCGACTCTCAAGTTCAGCAGGGTCAGTGGTTTCCGCTGTGGAATCCCAGCGACGGCTTGGGAATCGGTACCGCAGGAGAAGCGACAACAGCACTGTTCTATCCGCTGAGAGTGATCTGGCTGTTGCCGCTGTTCTCCGTTGCACAGAAGTGTTCTTTGTTCGTGATTAGCCACCTGCTGCTGGGTGCCATCGGAATGCGAGTGGCTTGTTATCGGATAGGACTTTCCGCACCTTCTGCTTGTTTGGCATCGGCAGCCTATGCACTCAGCGGGCCGGTGTTTTTTCAACATGTGAATCTGCCCTATCTATGCAGTTCCGCGTGGGTGCCTCTGATCGTCGCTGAGCTTAGCCGCATGGCCAATGTTTCAGTCCATTCACGAGACTTCGGTGGGACTAGCAGATGTGAGCAGCACACGAGCATTTGGTCATTGTCATTCGCCATTTCGATGATGACACTGGCCGGAGATATTCAGTCCGCGGTAAACGCGGTACTGCTGGGACCAGTTGCAATTCTGTTTCGAGTCATCTGCGCCAGGAGAATCGCTGAGGCTAACCGCCCTGCGCAGGAATGGTTGACCAGCATTCTGCTCGCTTCAGTGCTATCCGCTGTTCAATGGATTCCAACACTGCATGCGGCGTTACAAAGCGAGCGGTTTCTTGGAACAGCGGGCTTCGTCCCCATGCCTGCAGATGTGGATGTGCAGGCTGGCCCAATTTGGCGCGATTTGTCAATGGAATCCACGTTGCCTACGAACAGAAATCGGGGGTACGACTTTAGCGTTCCTCCGTGGCATCTACTTTCAATGGTTTGGCCGACAGTAGGTGGACATTTTTTGCCCGAACACTCCCGCTGGTTTCAAGCAATTCCGGCGGAGGGTCGCGTGTGGACGCCGTCGCTATACATAGGTCTGCTCCCATGCATCATGCTGATGCACGGATTTTCGTTCAAGCGTACCGCGAGTTGGCGCTGGTTTGCATTATTAGCCGTTGTGGGTGTGTTGCTGGCGATTGGCAACTACGGTCCGGTTTGGTTCACGCGACAATTGATGATTCTCATCGGACTGCGGCACTGGACTGTATCATGGCCGCCAGACGATTTCGGTTGTCCGTATCAGTTGCTCACCGCAGTGATTCCTGGTTATTCCGCATTTCGATACCCAGGCAAATGGATTTGCTGGCCAACATGCGCGATGGTTCTGCTAGCGGCCATGCAATTCGACTCGATGCGTGCACACTCTGGCCGTTTATTGACCAGGGCATTTTCCTTGAGTTTATTTGTCGTATCGATGGCAGGATCGGTGATGTGTCTGGCTGTCCGAACGTTGAATCTCGGGGGTTGCTACGATTCATGGAAGGCTTGGATCGAACGATGTCCGGCGGATGTCTGGCTTGGTAGACCCGACGCGGACGCCGCATTCGACTCAGTCCAATTTTCGTTATTTCTGCCCATCGCGATCATGGCAAGTGGTTTCCTGGCGTCGCGTTTGCCAGTCATAAGCGGCTATCAATCGGCCTTAGTGATCATCATGACCGTGATCGAAATGTCGCTATGCGCGCGGACTTGGATCAGTTTTGTTCCTCAAGCATCAATGGGTAAGCCACCAAATGTGTGGTCGAATGATCAAGATTCGATGAATTTGGTATGGTGCAATTTGTCGAAAGCAAACATTCTTGGAGATGCAAAAATCGTCTTTCCAACAAAAACTAGCAGTGATCGCATGCAGCGGTTGTGCGAGTACCAGCAAGTTTTCTTGGTCGGTAAGTTGCATTTGCTGTACGGGGTTCGCAACTTCGGAGCGACATTGTCGATGGAACTACCAGCGCAGAGAATGGTGCGTCAATCGTTAAGCCGGTGCGACACACAGGAGATACAGAATGCACGGTTGGATGAGTATCTGGCGTGGCTGGGAATTGGCGGCCGACTGGCTCGCGCCGAATCTAACGCGATGGACGGCATGCTAAGGCAAACCAGTGCAGCGGAGTCACTTCCCAATTTTCACGGTCGATTCGTTTGGCGGGAAATCCCCAATCCTGCTCCATTTATCGAAGCCATCGAACACCGGGATAACAACACTGAAAATGCTCCGCCGGTTGTTCGCGCAAGACTACTCAGTCCCACTCGCATCCAAATTGAAATGGATAGTCAAGATGCAACGCAAATTGTAGTTCGCCAGCATTTCGATGGGTTATGGAGAGCAACTGTGAACTCGCGCGACGGCGGATCGCATGCATCTCCGATCACCGTTCAGCGTTATGCGAGATTGTTTCAGAGCATTACAGTACCTGCGGGTCGCATGTCGGTAACGTTGACCTATTTTCCTTGGCCGGTATGGTTAGGGGCGGTTGTATCTGTAGTTTCTTGGTTGTCAGTGTTGGTAGGTTCAATGTGGAAGTATCGTTTCAAGAATCCCAGATCGCCTGGAGATTTCGCATGAACGAACGACAACAGCGCTCGCTGACGGCAGATGCGCTGAGTATTTGGTTGGCCGGTGTCGAGGCAGTCAAACCATCGTCGCTGTTTAAGAATCACGCGAGTCTGAGAAATCAGTGGTTAACGATTGGCGATGAAGAAACTGACGTGAGCCTTTTCGAACGCATCGTCGTAGTTGGAGCCGGAAAGGCATCTGCGGCGATGGCCATCGAATTGGAATGTCAGTGCCTCTCCAAGTTGCCTCGTCATATTGCCGTTGTCGGTTGGATCAATGCTCCTGAAGGCTCATTCGATGCTGAACACCAAGGCAGAATTCACCTACACGCAGCGAGGCCAGCGGGACTGAACATCCCAACGCAACAAGCAGTCGACGGGACCAAACGCATTGTGGAATTGGTGAGCAGTTGTGGCGAGCGAGATCTGTGTATCGTATTGCTCTCTGGTGGTGGATCGGCGTTGTTGGTTGCCCCAATCAACGGCATCTCATTGATCGACAAGCAATTGATTGCCAAGCGCGTGGCCGCATCAGGAGGCAACATCGATCAGTTAAACGCAATTCGTCGAGCCGTCAGTTCAGTCAAAGGCGGCAAACTTGCGCGTGCATGCTCTGCGGGAAAGATGTTTACCGTAATCGTTTCCGATGTGCTGGGCGACCCACTTGAAACGATTGCGTCTGGCCCGACATATGAGTCGTTTCAAGAAGTATGCAGCTTGGCTCGACAAGCGATCCACGATTTGGGACTTGAACATGATCCAGATCTTCGACGGACGATCAAGCAATTGAACCTGGCGTCGGCCCAGCCCAGCACTCTGCCCACAGCATCTGGACATGTTGCTGTCAAACACATCGTGCTGGCCAATAATGCTACTGCGGTCGACGCTTGTGGAATCAAGGCTGTGGAACTAGGCTACCGGTATGTCATGCAGTCCGCTCTAAAATCGGAAGGGGACGTAACTGGAGTTTCCAAGTCCTGCGCGAAGGCGATCGTTCAGATGGCCCAGCAATCTGACATTGACTGTTGGATCAGTGGCGGTGAGCCTACGGTCACGCTGCCGAGCGAAGACTGTGGCAGAGGCGGTCGCAATCAACAATTGGCGTTGTTGACTTTGAACGAACTCCTGGAATGCAAAGCGAGTGGAAGTGTTTCCGTGGATTTCGCTTTTCTTTCTGGAGGAACGGACGGCGAAGATGGACCCACGGTCGCAGCCGGGGCCATGTTTGGCGCCAGGGACCTGGATCGCGCGCGAGAGCTGAATCTTTCTCCGCACGAATTTGTGCGCCGAGCGGATGCCTACGCTTTCTTTGAGCGACTTGGTGGCCTGATACATACCGGACCAACGGGAACGAATGTCTGCGACGTACGGATTGCGCTGGTTGCCCACAAACATGCCGCACATTGAAAGAGCATAGTCTTAGAGTCGTCCGAGCTCTTGCGAAGTTGTCCATCCATGGCGGAGCACTTCGGTAGCATATTGCTCAAGCGTCTGCATTCCCAGGCGCGAGGCAATTTGTTGCCAATCAAACGTGTCGCCACCGGAACAGATTGCTTGGCCCAAATGGTCGTCCATGGCAGGTAACACTTCGGCCAATAGCAATCGTCCTCGGTAACCGCTTTGATGGCAATGTTCGCATCCCGCCGGAACGAAGTCATCCACCCAGCGACTTTCGCGAGCTGTTGCGGGTACAGGACTGGTGGAACTAGGTACACGACAATCGCAGAGCCTTCGTACGAGGCGTTGACAGACCAGCACGTTGAGGCTGCTGCGAATCTGATGAACGGGGACACGCATGTCGAGCAACCGACGCAAGCCGTCGCACGCGCTGCGAGCATGCATGGTCGACACCACGAGTTGGCCGGTCATCGCCGCTTGAAAAACTGTCTGCGCTGTTTCGTTATCTCGAATCTCGCCCACTAACAGAACTTCCGGGTCCTGCCTTAGGATCGCTTTCAAACCACTTGCCCAATCGTAGCCAACATTGGGTTGGATTTGTGATTGGGCCACGTTGGGAATTTCAACTTCGATTGGATCTTCCAGTGATACGATGCTGCGAGAACTCGAGCTGGTTGCGGCGATCGCCCGGATACATGCGTAAGCGGAAGTAGACTTGCCAGACCCTGCCGGGCCAGTGAACAGCACCACTCCGGCAGGCTCGGCTAGTGAAGCTGAGATTTGCTCAAACACCAACTGGGGCAATCCGAGATCACTGGGCAGCCACTGTTTCCCCTGTTGATTGGCCAGCCGAATCACGATCCGTTCGCCGTGCAGAGTGGGCAACGTGACCACGCGAGCCTCCAATTCGCTTCCTAGAATTGCCAAGCGTCCTTCCTGAGGAACATCGACTCGATAAGTTAGCAGCTTGGCAATACTCTTCAGTCGATTGGCGATCGTGGTCATTTGGCCTTGCGGCACTACCCCAAAACTGGAAAGTACGCCATCAATGCGCAAGCGAATTTGGATCGAGGCACCTGCAGGATCCAGATGAATGTCACTGGCGTGCAGCTTGATCGCCTGTCGCAACATGCGATCAACCGCGATGGTCGCATAGTCATCGTTTCTAGGATCGACGTCGCGCAGAAATTCGCACGTCGCATTCAGCAGTTGCGACTGCCTCGGAACGTCGTTGCTGTCAGACTTGCGATTCTTCCACACGATCGTTGGACATCCCAGGAATAGATTGTGAAAACAGGTAAATGATGTTTGCCCTGATACCAATGTAAGCAGGCAGAATGGTTACCAAGCAGAATCCGACAATTGAAATTGGCCATGCACCTTCGGCCAGCAACCGCTGTGTGTCCAGCGAACTTCCGCCCGCCAACCACGCCAGTGCCAAATAGAGTCCGTTCGCGAGCAAGCAGAAATTCGCGATTAACCAGATCCACTCGTTGCGGAACACCAGCGCGATTGCGAGCGGTACAATCGAGCCCAACACAGGTCCTGCCCACAATGTGATCAGCGGTTTTGGGTCGGGATCAAAAAAACTGTACGGCAATTGCCAGGGCCACAACTGCCAATCTCGCAACGAGGCACCACACAACCACCCACCAACGATGTGCCCAATTTCATGAGTTTCAATCATCACGCACCAGCTCAGTAGGATCGTGCCGATGAACATAACTGTACGCACAACCACGGTGATTTCTCGCGACCTAGGCATAGAGAATTCACGCTGCCGTTCGAGAACCACCGCGGTAGTTCCACAGGCTGGGTACATAACGAACCAACATTCCCACGAGAATAAGCGCACCACCACTCCACGTCCACCATGGCACGGGCTGATAAGTTGAGTGATGGTGCCAGGCGATGAAGACCCAGACCGGAACCAGGACAGGTTCGATCAGCGTCAGCAGCGACGCTTCAGGGCTGGGTGTGGTGCGCAAACCGCGGGCGAAAAGTACATAAGGTAATGACATTTGGAAGATGCCAAACATGGCCAGCGCGGCATAACTGTTCAGCGGAATGTCGGCGACGTGCGGGATGATCCAAGGCGAAAGCAACACGAGGTTGCTGGTGTGATTGAGAGCGATCAACCAAGTTGACTCCACATCGCGAAAGTACCTGAGGAACAGCACGACACTTGCAAAAGACAGCCCCGAGAGGATTCCCAACAGCGTTGCTCTGGTCGATCCATATCCCAGCTCCATCGTGAGAATTAGACCAACGCCGGCCAAGCAACATACGAACATGCCGATGTCGGCCGGCGCGAACCGTTCCTTCAGCACACTGACGCCAAATATCAACACCCAAACTGGACTCAGGTTCTGCAACCAAGTCGCATTGGCGGCCGGTCCATGAACCATAGCGCTGAGAAATGACCAAGTCATCGTGGTGAAGCACAACATCATCGGCAACATTTTCCAACGCCATTCGGGTTTGCGTATCAGTGGCAATAGGATCAACAGCGCGAAGAAACTTCGCCAAAACGCAAACAAAATTCCCTTGGATTCGTGAGGCCATCCATCGAACCACGGAGCTTTCACGAACAAGCCGCTCGAACTCCACAAAACGCCAGCCAGTGCAACCTGGAGGCGACCGAGCCAAACGTCGCGAGGTGTCACAAGCATGCTTTCAATTTACGTGTGTGATGCGCTGGCGAACTTCACCGAGAACAGGATGGGGGCAAACGACAGGTGTTTGACGGACGCCCCAGGGTTGAAGAACTCAATGCGTCCATAGCGAAACGCCCTTATTGGAACATGAGTATGCCCAAAGAAGACTTTATTTGGCAGTGTCTGATCATGCGGCAGTGCACGAACGATCGATTTGTAAAGTTGCCGGCAAGTATTGTGCGGAATGTGGCGCACTCTTGGAATAAACTTATGCAATCGCAGGGCGACCACCATGTCGTAAGCCCGATGTTGCGTGCGACTTTTGGTTTCTTCGCCGTGAAACTTGCGGCGATACTTGGCTAACCCATACGGATGCCGGCTCGCGTCGAGAATGTCGCCATGTAGAAACAGGCAGTCGCCGATTCTAAGTTGCTCCGGATGCCAGGAAAAATTCCCGTGTGCGGCAGTCGTTCGCTGGAGCGATGTTGCGAGATCTGGATGTGAGTCGTGATTGCCAAGCAAGTAAACGATCTGCGCGTGGGCATGCTCACGGCTAAATTCTTCCAACCAGTGCGAGGCAGCGTCGATGGTCCGCTGCAAACTGCCTAGGCTGGTCCAACGCAAATCAAAAATATCGCCTCCCAGCACGACGAGATTGCTGGACTTGCAGGCTGAACGCAATGCCGCTTCGTTCTCCGCGTAAGCTGAGCGAGGGCTGAACAGGTGTAGATCGGAGAAAAAGCATCCGCGAATCGGTTGTAAGTGGTGCCACACACCGTCGGACGGGGACGCTATCGAATTGAGCTGATGGCTCATCGCAGTACCGCGCGCTGGATCTTGCATACCAATAATGTGATGGAGTCGCCCTGCCCTTGATGTTGCCGTTACTTTTTTCGCTTGCCCTTTCCTTTGTCGTCGCCACGTTTACGACTACGCCTGCGCCTGGAAGCATCGCGTTCAAAAACTGAGAATTCCTGGATCATGAAAGTGACAAAGCCCTCGGACTCCGTCCAAGCTTCGGTCAACTCAGAAATACAGTTCGCCGCTTCTTCAGGGCTCCCCACGGTGTAACTGGAGGGAATTTCAGGAGGTTCGTCGGATAACAGTAACTGCACGACATATGGATTCGCCTCAAAAGCCGACCTCATCGCTTTCTTAGTGGCCATTGAAGCACCGTTGCAACGAAATTCGATTAGCGTGTTAGTGTAATGCCACGACGCTGAATCTTCATCGTAATTCTGGAGAATCTCCGCTGCTTGCGCGTCGCGGCCTTGCGTTAAGAGTAACGGCACGACCGTGTAGCGAATGCCTTGATTATCGTTGGGGTTCAATCGCAGCAATTCGAGATTCTGGATAATGGCTTCGCCGGTATGACCAGCTTCTTCCAATGCGCAGGCCAGTCCCGCACATGCGCGCATGTAGGCGCGGGTATCGATAATACTCCAGAAATTTCCTACATCGTCCTGCATGCGCTGGGCTCCGAGTTGCTGTTCACCCAGTTGCTTGGCTGCCCGAAACAATTCGATACGATGTTCAGGAAATCGCTGCGATTCGGCCAACAAAATACTGGAGTCTAGATGATTGGGGTCTTCCTTAACCGCTTTTTTCGCCAGCACGACTCGTAAACGGCCGAATGCATCGAGGGCTTGTTGGTAGAATGCATCCGCACGTTCGGCGGCGTTGGTCGGTAGTGATTTGACCTGTGGGATTGGGCCGCTGAATCGATCGTTAATCGCCGCGTTCAATTCCTCAATGGATTCCCAATCCTGATCTTGCGAGATAAACTCTTGAACCATTTTCATGTGAGCGTCGGTGCCCCTTCGATCGGGCATCAGTCCGCGACGCATCCACTCTGAGCGATCCGGCGGATCGAGCAAGTTAGGAATTCTCAGCGTACAAGGTATCGTCCGTCCAAAAAAATTCACTTGCTTCGTCCAACGACCGGAATCGATTTCATCCTCTGTCGTATCGCCCAAAGCCTGCATCACCGCAGTCGCGAACTGTAATTCTTCTTCTGTCGGTCGCCGCGGTCCGTCGGGCGAATGAGCATTCATCGAGGGAAATGCATCGCCAGTCTCCAAGGGCAGATCCAGCTCGCGCCAAAGCGACAGATCGCTGTTCCTCTCGTCAATCGCTGAATCGAAAGTAATGCTGACAAGATTCAACAAGCGAACATCGGCTCGTTGAGCCATTAGATCATAATGCGTATCCTCATCCTCGTAAAATCCGATGCCATAGGTATTCGAAGCGGCTCCCAAGATCACGGCAAATCGCATGTTATCAGGTGCACCGGTTAGTTCTATTTGAATCAAGTCGGTATCATCAAGGTAATTCCAGATGCTCGCGCGAAAATAGTCCGCGGCTGCATCCGCGTATTCGCGAATGTGCTGCTCGGCGCAACCGGCCTCGCTCAATGTTGGCAAGAGAAATCCCTCGCACAACTTTTCTTCCAATTCATCGACGATCGACAGCCAGGGGAGCATGTCTTCGACGTAGAATACCTTTGAGCCCAACCGGCCAAAACCCTTTTTCAGCCCGGTTGCCAGTTCTCGATCATTGCACTCAATCCGCCCAGGGCGGGCTGTGATTTCTGGCTTGTTGGCAAGTTCGAGAAAGGTCACCAGCAATGCTTCGACTTCATCGTTCTCCATAAAATCGAAAGGCCTGGCATGGACCACTTGCTGTTCCACCGAACACCACACGACCATGCCTGGATCGCCAGCATTTTCCTCGATCCCAATTCCCATCTCGCTCAGCGAGATTATTCCGCCCTGCCAGGTATCATCTGCGTCTAGAGGCAGTGAAGAGAATCTTCCTTCGAATCGACTCATCGTGCTACCCTAAGCAATTTGCGTTTTAAAGTCCCGTGCGTTTTGATGGCCCGATAAGATTCTTCGGCCGAGCAACGCTCACCACGGAAATTTGCAGCCTAATAAATTGCCAATCATAACCTTTTCAGAGCGAAGTGTCTGCCACTGGAAACCACCTGCTCGTGTTAAAAACGGGTATCTATCAGCTCAGCGCATCTTGAGTTCAACGGACTCGACGGCGGATAATTGTTGCAGTTTGATAACCGCGGAAGTAGCATCCGTGTGTGTAGCTAAGATAACTTCGTAGTGGAGCTTGAGTGCGGCACCCTTGCGTGCCGTTTCGACACAGCGCAACTGAAACGATCGGCACATTTGACCGATCGTGATTTGAACCGCTTCGGCAGCCGATGGCCCGACAACCAAGGCCAGATCTATAGTCTTGGCCACAGCGCCAGCCGGAGGTGTTGGTTCGCGAGACTCACCAGTGAACGCTCTGGGAAAGTAGTGAATGAACTGCACGATCGCACTGACCATGACCAGCCCGATAGTTGCGATCAAGAATTGTCCTGCACCTATTGCCATGCCGACGACGACGGAAGTCAAAACGAAAGCCACATCTTGAGTCTGTGGGACTGCCGTCCGAAAGCGCACAATCGAAAGGGCGCCAACGAGGCTGAATGCGCGAGCAATGTTGTCGCCAATAATTTGCGTGGCCATGGCGATCAGTACACTCATTAAGACTAGCGTGATCGGCAATGTGTCGTCCGACAGATTATTTTGCCGTCCGCTTGCCAACCACGCCACCACGCATCCAGCCACAATTGCGAGGGCCAGCCGCAACGCTATCAAAGCTACGCCGACATCGCCGGCTAACCCATTTAGCAAACTTGTGAATGTTTCAGACATGTACGGTACTTGGAGAATCCCGTTGCAACCAAAGGAAATCTCGCCAGTAGTTCCTTGAAAATTGGGGGCATGATCGAATGGAATTTCAACTCGAGTATCTCCACGTCACCTGACTTGGCCGGCGATTTTGAGTCCGACGCAGGGACCGACCAAGCGTGCAGCGGATGGCCCGTTAGGCCTCTATCAATGGTGAACCGCAGCGGACCGCATGACGAATCGCCCACTCGAGCAAATCGCTCATAATACACGATTGCCGAGGGCACGAGCTTGCGAGCGGCGATTCGCTGTCGAAACCAATCGCCACTCCAATCCGACCAGGCATGGCCACCAGTTCCGTCGCCCTGTTGGATTTCTCGTTCAGCTACGGCACAAGGAGCATCATCCAGTTGTGCTACGCGCGGGGTAATTCGCAACTGATCCAACTCCGAATCGTCGATGCGAGTGCGCCGTTTCTGGACGACCGACTTAATCTTCTTCTTGGTCTCCAACCATATCTGCGGCTCGTTGCCGTAGCGCCGCAACCGGTGTTTGGTTCTACTCGCATCGCCTTTTCGATAAAACAGGTCCAAATTAACTGTATCAAGATACAATGTACTGACTCGATACACATCGTTACCTGGCTCGGCCGCCGAAGCTTGCGTATCGATTTCCAATCGGCATCGCGCCCATGTGCGTAGCTGTTCGGCCAAGACAGAATCGATCATGAACTTTAGTTCGATTCGCTTATCAGCTCGAACACTGGACTGGAAACACGGCTGGGCTTGCTGGGGCAGAACCTGCTGCGCGAGTTCATTATTCATGGTGGAATTATCGTGTTGCAGTGATTCGTATCGCGACCTGAGCGGTAAAGTTTGGCTTGTCATGGCTTTCCTTTGCTTGTACCTGTTGCCATCTTGGCGAGTGCTTCCTCAGTCGTTCGTCGAAGATAAGTGCTACGCACGTCAAAGAACTGGCGCAGATTGCTTTCGCGACCACGACGCGGCCCCGGACCAAACTGTTCCGGTGGAGTTTGTGGAGTGCTTTCCGCAGCGATTGGAACTTCAGCGCTCGTCGCGCGCAGAAATCCCTCATAGGTACCCAGCTTACGCGTATCTGCTTCGATTTCTGCACTGACCAATTGACGATACTGCGCGACGACCGGTCCGATCACGTCCCACGCAAAATCCTTTTCCGCCAACGTTCGAACGTTTTGTAGATATTGCTCGCGGAATTCAGGCACAGCGAGAATCTTGCTCCGCAGCGGCTTGCTAGGATCATCCAAACCAACCAGTGGATCCAGCTCTAGACCTCCACCGGCTCCTCCACGTCCGCCCGTTCCACCAGGTCCAGGGCCAAATCCGCCTCGACCACCACGTCCTTCAGGTCCTTCCGGTCTTTGTCTCTCCGGTACACGTTCTTCTGGTCCACGTCCACCAATTCCAGGTTTGGCTGGGCGATCATCCTCTGCAGCGGGTCGCTTAGGCCCTCGTTCGAAATCTCTTCCACCATCGAATTGGTTTGGACGACCACCTGGACCTCCAAATCCACCAGGGCCTCCGAACCCACCAGGCCGTCCGAATCCAGGGCCT
This sequence comes from Planctomycetaceae bacterium, assembly GCA_005798335.1. GTDB lineage: Bacteria > Planctomycetota > Planctomycetia > Pirellulales > Pirellulaceae > Aureliella. The sequence goes on from SYJV01000208.1 coordinate 73,583, forward strand.
GCGAATCCACCAGGACCGCGCGGGCCGCCAGGCCCCATCGATGCGCGAAAAGCCTCGTTCATATCGTAGGGGAAGAAATGAAATTTCCCTGCGTCATCCAACCAAATGCTGTAGTCGCTGGCGCGAGTCCAATAGCCGTCGCTGTTGAGTACGGAAACGTCCATTGCCAGGAACCACAACAGCTCTTTGATATCGACCAAATTGCTCAGCGCCTGTGGGAGCTGGTCGGTAGGAGTTTCATTGAGGGTCTTGCAAAACGCAATCAACTTCTTCCACGCCTTGTCGCTGTCACCCTTTATTTCAAACGTGCGCCGATACGTTTCGATGTCGTCCCCGATGTACTCCAGTCCACCACGAGCGCCTGGCGACCCAGGGACTTTCCAACGCGTACCGCCTGATTTCCCATAATGCTCTTCTAGGAACTCCTTATTGAATTGTTGAACATTCGAGTAAACTCCCCAATTCTCACCGTTGATTACTACGCGCACCAAATTTGCTTTGGGAGTCGGCAAATGCTTCGAAGCGATAGCAGAATAGAGAACCGAACTTAGCATCGAATCGTCCTCGGCTCCATTCAATAGATTGAGTGTCTTATAGCCGTACAGTCGTTGCTCGGTATTTACCAAATCCATCGCCAAGTTCAACGAACGCTTGTATCCGTCTGGGACCATTTGATAGGACGAATTGCCTCGAAAGTGAATTCCGACTTGCGGATAAACTCTGCCGTCGACCGTTAGCGTGGCGGGCACCTCGACATCCGAATCGCGAAACGCGGCCAACTCGGCTTCCCAATCTTGATTTTCAAACTGAATGAAGATCGTACGCAGCACGTTGGCGTCATACAGTCCGCCAGTGGCTGGCGCTACTTCCTCGGGTGAGATCGTTTTACCGGGCTTAGCAGGTTCACGATTTCGACCCTTGGGTCCACCAGGGCCTCCACGAAAACCATCGGCGCCCGGTGGCCCAAAACCCGGTGGCCCGAATCCCGGAGGTCCAAAACCACCTCGCTCTGGCCCTGGCCCGAATCCAGGAGGTGGACCGAAACCACCTCTGGCAACCGGATTCTCACGTACAAACTCGCGTGCTTCGGTGCGCTCTGACTGGTTCAGCCACCCATCCTTGTTCGAGTCGAACTGCTTGAGCAACTTGCGTTCTTGGCGGCGAGGAGGCCCACCAGGTCCGCCGGGGCCGCGCGGCCCCCCGAAACCAAATTGAGCGGGAGGGTTTTCGCGACCCAAAGGAGCCTCAGGACGATCGTTGGGTTCGCCCGGCCCAAGAGGCTGCTGGGCGAACGCCGCCATCCAAATCCCAGCCATTACAGTGGTAACGCCCACAAACACTAAGTATTTCATGAGAAACTCCGGCTTTCTGCGCGACGCAAGATGACAAACATCTATAAATAACCCGCCCTTGCTCGAATGGTTGCGAACCATTTCGAATTCCGCCGCGAAAAAAGAGAAAGAATTTCCTACTGGGGAAAATTCTTGCAAAATTACAGCACGCTGCAGGGAGAAGATAGCCTTCGGCTCACATTAAAGGCCAATACCGTTCAACGAACGTGGGATAAGCTTCCAGCTTGTCAATATCTTGTGCAAGCAATGGTGAAACTCCGCTACAGGTTGACAAGCTGGAAGCCTTGTTATACCCCACATCTTTTTTGACATAAGTTGACCAATGACCAGTTTTCCTAAATTCCCCAACGTTACCTCGCTAGCAAAGAAAATCGATGTAAGGATCTCAAGAA
>SYJV01000023.1 GCA_005798335.1 Planctomycetaceae bacterium
CGGTCCCGGCCTGCTGGAGTCGGTCTACGAAGCCGTCATGATGCACGAGCTTCGCAAACGCGGGCTACACGTCGAGAATCAAGTTCCAATCCCCGTCGAGTGGGATGGCGAGAAGTTAGAAGTCGGCTTCCGCGCCGATCTGATCGTCGACCACTCCGTCATTGTCGAGCTCAAGTCCATCGAGAGCGTCCACCCAGTCCACAAAAAGATATTACTAACCTATTTGCGTATTGCCGACCGACGGCTTGGCCTCTTGATCAACTTCGGCACCGAGTTGATCAAAGACGGTATATCCCGAGTCGTCAACAACCTTAAAGAACAACCCTAGCTCCCAGTCCTTTGCGAGCTTTGCGCCTTTGCGTGAAACCAACAACCCAATGATTAACCGACAGCAACTCTTATCCGACCTGCGAAAATTCTTCCAGCGAATCGAAGCGGACTTACTGGAACGCAGTAAATCGACGGAGGTGCCTGAGATACCCGCTGCGCTGCATGCCGAGTACGATAGGGCTGCCAAGGCCGAACGCACAGCGCAGAACTACGAAGACTGGCGAACCGATACGATCACGCAAGCGGCTGCAGCCTGGGTTTTGTCAAGCGTGTTCGTTCGTTTCCTCGAAGACAACTCGCTCATCGATCCGCCCAAGATCGCAGGCCCAGGCGAACGTCTAGCACGTGCACGCGATGAACACGAGTTGTATTTCCGATCGCATCCACAGCACACTGATCGTGAGTACTTGCTTTCGATCTTCGGTGAGCTGGCCAAGCTACCTGGAACCAAAGGCATCTTCGGCGAACATAACGCTATCAACGACTTGCCCAATTGGCTCTCCGGTGACGCGGCCGGCGAACTGTTGAACTTATTTCAGAAGATCGATGCGAGTACTGGCGTCCTGGTCCATGATTTCACCGATCCGAACTGGGACACGCGTTTCTTAGGCGACCTTTACCAGGACCTATCCGAAGCCGCTCGCAAGAAGTTTGCGCTGCTACAAACGCCCGACTTCGTCGAAGAGTTTATCCTTGATCGTACGCTCGATCCTGCAATTGAAGAATTCGGGTTAGGGAGTTGTCAGTTATCAGTTGTCCGTGATCAGTCAAAAACTGACAACCGGCAACTGACAACTGACAACTTTCGTATGATCGACCCTGCTTGCGGCTCGGGGCACTTCCTGCTGGGTGCCTTTCGTCGCATCGTCGACCGCTGGGAGAAATACGATCCGGAAGCCAAATGCCGAGTCGTTGTGCAGCGGGCACTGGACAGTATCTATGGTGTCGATATCAATCCGTTTGCAGTGGCGATCGCCCGGTTTCGGTTGCTGCTCGCGGCGCTCAAGGAATGTGGGGTCATGCGTCTGAGTGATGCTCCCGGTTTCCGCGTCCACGTAGCATGTGGAGACTCATTGCTCCATGGAGAAAATCGCACATCGACGGGGCAAAAGTCAATGGACTTTGCCGATGGCGCGACGGATGAAGAGTTGTATTCCCACGCTTATCCCGGCGAAGACTTGCAAACGGTGCGTGCGTTGCTCAAGCCGAATTCGTATCACTGCGTCGTTGCCAATCCACCGTACATCGTCCCCAACGATCGCAAGCTTAACGATTGGTATCGCAGGCGATTCTCAGCTTGCCATATGAAGTACTCGCTTGCAGTGACATTCATGCAGTTGATTTTCAATCTGGCGATAAGAAATGTTCAGTGTTCAGTTCTCAGTGTTCAGTCAGAGGGGAAAACTGAAAACCGAAAACTGAAAACTGAAAACTCCTGCGCAGCCGGCTTCACCGGCCAGATCACTGCCAACTCATTTATGAAACGGGAGTTTGGCAAAAAGCTGATCGAATCGTTTTTCCCAACGGTCGATTTGACGCATGTTATCGATACGAGCGGTGCTTACATTCCTGGGCACGGTACTCCGACGACAATTCTTTTTGGCAGGCATCGAGAAGCTGTGGCGAGTACAGCAAGCGGGGGTATTACGTTAGACTTGGTCGTTCATGAGGCGTCGACGAGAGTGGGATACGAACCAATCCGCGAGAAACTACGAGAGTACATACGCGATGGACTTTCGGACGAGTGGTTTTTATCGACCCAGCGAACCAGTCAAGCCGTTGCCGCCAGGCCTGTTGTGGCGGGTCGCTACGAGACGATCGATTTTTATTTGAGCCAGCGCAATTCACCACCGTTGTATGGTTTGGGGTTGATCGACAAGATTCCGATAGAGACTTTGAAGACCATCGCGAGCCGCCAGCGTTTTTACAGTAGCGGCAAGATCAGCGGTCGAGTGGGAACTGGCAAATTCGGCTGGCGGGCTCAAACAGACTCGCTGTTGAACTTCGTTCGCGGAGCCTGTGCTGGCGAGTTGGGTCTTTCACAGCAGCGCTTGGCTCAGCCGATCGACCCAGCAGATCTATCTTACCGCAATGCCGGTGTCGATATTTCGGATGAGCAATGCCAGCAATTGGCATCCTTTATCGCGAAGTTGCCTGCACCAACTCAAGATCTCACATCGGATGAACGCAGAATCCGTGGCGGACGAACTCTCTTTCACCGCATCGGTTGCGCTCGCTGTCATGTACCCAATGTCCCACCAGCGGAGAATTTGTACGGTGACTTGTTGCTACACGATATGGGAAATGAGCTTCAAGCACCTTCGCCGGCTCCGACCGGATTGTCGCTGGCAGGCTCAAAACGATTTGTCGTCAGAAGTGTGATTCCGCGCGACTCGCTGTTCATAAGTGGCAATTCCGGGTCGGAGTACTACGGGTCACCCTCGGACCGATACCCCATTCCATTCGCGCTCGAACGACCTACAGAACCGCAATTCCCTCGTGGCGAGATTACCGACCGCATTTGGAATCCCGTGAAGGGCGACGATGTCTACTGGGATGCCCTTCAACGCGAGTGGCGAACGCCGCCACTGTGGGGCGTGGCCGATTCGGGACCATACTTGCACGACGGGCGCGCCTCCACCATCGATCAAGCGATTCGCCTTCACGGAGGCGAAGCGGCAGAGACCACAGAAGCCTACGTAAGACTGAGTCTGCCCAACCGGGAGAAAATTCTGACCTTTCTCAAGAGCTTGGTGGCGCCAAAACTGGCGGTCAGGTATGCCATAGCGATTCGACGAGCGACCAAAATGTTTCAACAAGTGCAAATGGCTGGAATTGGCGATTCTGCGCTTAAAACTTGCGGAGAGAAAGAACCACGGACTTTATAGGCGATGTGGCGTGCGCTCGATGTTTCCAGCAGCATCGGAGGACTGTGCTACGATTTTACTTGTGTTCGGATCGCTCAAAGTCGCTTCCCAATCGACCACTCCGGATTTCGTTGAGAGGATATGCGCCGGTCGATCGTTGACGACAATTGAAACGATTGCACCGTCGTCGTGAGCGACTCCGCACACGACAATCTTGCCTTCGCCGCGCTTTACCGACGTAATGATTGTTGCCGGTGGAACGTCGTCCACAGGATCGAGTAGAGTCGGCCATGTGACATCGGTGACCTCGGCCACTCGCGACTCGTCACCGGTGAGAGGACGTTGCTCACGATACTGATTTCCGTCGTTGATCAGATCCTTGGCTTTGACACTAACTAGTTTCGCGTGACGCCCTCGACCGAAATAGTTGTGAATGTAGTACGGCACACCACGGTCCACCAGCGGATTGACGCGGACGCTGCCGCCAAGATTGAATAGGGGCCGACCGCCATCTTGACTGTTCAGCACCACGTTGCGGAAGTGGCACGATGCTCCCTGCGCCAGCGCATTATCAGTCATATGCACAAACGGATGCCGATCATTTCCGCCGCGCAGATTGTCGATCGACATGCCATCGATGGATATTGAGCCAACCTGCGCACTGGCATCGTCCATGCCGCGATTGAATGGCTCTGGGCCAAGCCCAGAAAGATGGATGTTGCGGTACACGTGATTTTCGAAGGCTGGGCGGTAGATTCCGTAAGCAGCGCCATCGATCCGCAAGTCTTCCATCAGCATCGATGGCGAGTGCGGTCGGAATGCATAGTGCGACTGCCAGATCTTGAAATTGCGAATCACGTGCGGGTGGCGCGTATCCGGTCCCGTCCAGTCGATTCGCTTGATTTGCTCAAGCATCCGCGCATCCTGGATCGGGGTGTCCGGCTGGTTTCCGCCGTTGGCCGAAACGACCATGCCAGCGAAATTCGTGTGGGCTTCGTTCGCCTCAAAGCGCCAGATCGGAATCGTGCGCACGTCAACCGGCTTTTTTGTACCATCGGGTTGCAAAATCGGTAGGCGGCTGTCCGCTTGACGAGTGTTCTGCATGTCATAGCGAAAGCCATATTGATCGTTTTCGCAGCCGACGTTGTTGACCAGAGTATTGCGACCATTGGCCCACCAAAACGCCGCGCCATCATTTTCGTCGAACCCGAGCACTTGATCCGGCAATCGTGGACCTTCAAAGGACTGCACACCGAGGTTTCGATCCAGCAAATTGTAGATTTCGGTGCCATCTTCCAAGAAGAACCCGTGACCGACGCTTTGAAAACCGACGCAATCTCGCACGACTAGGTACTGTGTACCGTGAATTGTAACCCAGCGATTGTGCGAATCGACAATGGCCACGCCGCGCACGCTGCTGCCACGCATCGTATCGCCCACGAGATGATAGTGAATCGAATAACGCCCGAGCACACCTTCTTTGCCAAGATGCGCAAACCGAGCGTAACTGATTCCTCCCTGACTGAACCGATGGTAAACGGTATGGCCGCGCACGCCTTTGGGATCGGCGCTCTCCACAATTACATTGCGAGTCAGATTAGCAACTTCACATCGAAACTCACCCGAACCGAAATGTTCAAATTCCAGTGGCTTGTCGAGCCTGAGCGTATTTCCGTCGATGGCCACGATCTTGCGCGACTCTGTCTGCGGCTGTGCAGACCGTCGAGTACCGGCGCGATACGAACCACTCCCCGGCCTCTTCGCCGCGGTGACGATCACTTCATCACCGACGCGCCAGTCATCGACCGATTGTGCAACTATCAGTTGGTCATCTCCAGGACCGGCGTTCTGGCCGAGCTTGACCCAGGTGCGAGCCAGCGGCGATCCATGAATTTCCATCCTGGCCGAACAGCAAGCGACGGCGGGTGCGTCGTCGCGATTCATGCCATCGATATAGTGCAACCGGATGCGCGCCGAGTAATTGGCCGGAATTGGTTCGTCGGGCGTGCCGATCAACAGTGCCGGCATGCCACCACCGGGAGCGTCCGATGGCTCACCCGATTTGTTCACGCCACGAAAATCGCACGCAAAACCGCTTTCACTACACGTGTCGCTGTCCTGGACCTTCAAGATCGCCACATTCAATTCCGTGTTGCGATCGCGAGCGAAATCGAGCGTACCCACAACCTGAATCAGCCTTATGACCGCTTTGCTCGCAACGTTGTATTGCACGGTCATGCCTCGGCCAATTAATACCAAGTCTCCTTTTCCCGGCAGGCGAGGCGGATCCCATGTCTTCGGCTCCGACCATTTGCCGCTGACAACCGCCCGCACGGTGAACTGAACATTCGAAGCATGTTTATGTTCGTGCTGGCCTTCGACCGAACCTTGAGCGACCATCAGCGCACCCACCACCAAGATCACGCGCGCCAGATGTGCTGTTGCATTGGTAAACATGTCTCGTTCCTGTGAGATAATGTGATCGAAGTATCATCGTGTAAAGCAGGTGACAATAAGATATCGCAAACGCCCGTCCGCAGCAGCTTCCAACGCGAGGAATTTGTCACGACATTCACGTCCAAGAACACAATACGCGACATCGCGTGGTATCTTGGCAATTTCTCCCAAGAGCTTACTTTCGAATCAGCCTAAATGTCGTAATTGCATCTCCCAATTCTGCGGCGACGTAGAGAAATTTCTGATCAGGGCTGAGGGTCAGGCCGCTCGCACCGGCGATATTGAGATTGTTGGAGTTCTGCAGCACCCGTTGAATTTTCCATACGCCCAAGTCCTTGTCGTTGGTGATTACGGCAAGTGAACTCGTTTCGCTGCCTGTGATGAAAATAGTACCTTCGTCCTCGGTTACGGCGATGTGATTTCCGCCATTGAAGTTGGGAACACCGACCAATTCGCGCTCTAGCGTTAGGCTACCATCCTCCTCGCGTGCGAAAACACAGACTGCATTTACACCGTCCCTTCGTCCGGAGACGGTGAACAATCTGGTACCCGCTCGATTCATGACCAAGGAACAAACTCCGTCCAAGCCACCGATGCCATTCTTCCCGTGTTGTAACACTTGCCGGATCTTCACCGAACCGTCGTTTGGATTGCGGTCCAATACAACAATACTGTCGGACTTCAGGCATGCCAAATACCCCGATTCACCCCGTGGTTCAAAGTATATGTCTCGCACCCCGGACAGGCATTCGTCTTGCAGTCGTTGGATTGAGCGCAGGCCGCCAGTCTTGGTTATCTGCATGACAGAAAATGAACTCGGAGCGCCTGGGCCTGCCGCGGTTGACCCCGAGTCGCCTACATACACCTGTTGTGAATCGGGCGAGAACTCACAGCATGTTGCCCACCCCAAATTGTCTCGCGAAAATCCGTCCGGTTGGAGCAGTCCAGAAGTCGCATCTCGGCGAAATAGCAGTAACGTGCTCGAACTAAGGCAGATAGCCACCAACTTCGACTCATCGCGATTGAGTTTCAGCTTGATAACACCTTCAAGCAGCTTAGGAATTTCGACATGCTTGACCAACGCCAGTTTGCCATCTTCGGACCGGGCGTAGACCGACAGGCGCCCTGCCATCCACGCTGCGGCATACAGAAATTTGCCATCCTTGCTAATTACCATGCGATTGATACCGTGCAAATCGCGGCTCTGCAGACATTGGACTAACTCTAGCTCCACTTCTTTGGGATCAGCAACCGCGGACCGATCAGCAACCAAACAACCACTGAGAATGAGAATAACTATCGCCATGCAACGCATCAGCGATTTCACTTGCCGTCCACAAGTCGCCTTCGCCCCA
>SYJV01000209.1 GCA_005798335.1 Planctomycetaceae bacterium
AAAGAACAAGTCGTTGCAGCGAAATCGTTTAACCCGCAGCCGCTAGGCGAGGATTGGGTTGAGTTTTCGAACTTTTTGCAAAGCCAAGCTCAACCCAATCCTCGCCTAGCGGCTGCGGGTTAAACGACGAAATGGCTAGGGACCAAAAGCCATACCTTGCACACAAAATGGCGCTGTCCAACTAAATTCTCCTAGTAGCACTGTTCCTGCGGCAGCAATACTTGAGATACACTCACTATTTAAGTTTCTGAGAAGTGCATAACCGCTATCGATTCTATTTGAGAAATCTGGTAATGGTGCACGCTGCTGGATCGGAGTGGCTAGCGCCAAACCGCCCAAAGTTTGTAGTCAAACAATTACCATGGAGGGATCTGTTATGACGGGAACTCGCGTTCTGGTGTTGCTGGCTGTGGTTGCGTGCTGTTCTGCGAATGCTGTTCGCTGCGTTGCGGTCCCACCATTCCTGTCCATGTTTCAGAAAAAGCCTGTTGAAATTAGCAAGGCCGACTTGGAATTGAAGGATGAAAGTGGACCTTACCTAATTCTCGCAACTGTTCTGTCGGGCGAGGATGGTCAACAAAAGGCGATCGCGCTAGCCAAAGAGCTGCGCGAAACTTTGGGAGTTCAAGCCTATGTCCACAAGAAAGTTTTTGACACCACAACTCCTTCGCCTCCGGCCACGTATCACCTGCCGGGCGACGAAAAACCGATTCAATTGCGCGTCCGTGCTCGCAACCCATCGCGTGAGGAAAACTATGCGGTTCTGGTGGGTGACTTTACCGAGATCGATTCGCCAATAATTCAATCCGTGTTGAAGAAGATTAAGTCTGCGAAACCTCAGGTTCTCGCGCAAGCAGATGCTACCACCGGGGAAGGCCAATCCGTCGATTCGGCAACGAAGATTTCTCAGCATCGCAGTACGATTTGGAAGTTAACCAATCGCAAAGAAATTCAGCAGCGTGGCCCAATGGGGGCTGCGCTGATTACTCGCAATCCACTTTTGCCGGACGAATTTTTTCAACTCACGCCGCGCGACGACAAAGAACTAAAGTTCGTGATTGACCTCAATCGCGATAAAAAGATCGAGCACTCTGTGCTCGATTGCCCTGGCCGATACACTGTGCGCGTCGCGTCATTCTACGGTCGCTCGGCTAATGACGTTGGTAGCGGTGGGAAATTGTCGACCGAAGGAGAGGCCAGTGACTTGTTAGTTCACGCGGCGCTGCAGTCGCACAAAATGACTCAGGCACTGCGCAAAAAGGGAGTGGAAGCGTTCGAATATCACGACATATACGGCAGCTACGTTATGATCGGCAGTTTCGATTCGCTCGGCGAATCGCTCTCCAATGGCGAGTTTCGCTATTCACCAGACATTCTTCAGGTCCTCGAACAGTATTGCGGATTTCAAACGCTCGACAAAATGGACCCGATCACGGGTCGAGTGCAGAGAGTGCAAAGCGCTAAGTATATCGACAAGATTCCGTTCGATGTCGACGGAAAACCATTGGCAGTTCCGCGACCGGCAAAGTCGCAACTGTATGGCAATTCTTTACTAGGAAGACTTCGACTGACAAACTGATCGACTAGTGCTTTATTAGCCAAGATTTCGAGTTAAGGCCGTAGCGGAAGCCGTCAAGGCTTTCGTGCAGCGCGGATTACCAACGCGATGTTGAAGTTGCTTCATCGAAACTCTTGACGAGTTCCGCTACCCTAGAATGAAGCATTGACGAAGCGCTAGTGGTGCGACCATTCGCGAACGTCTCTTATGACAGAACACTTTTTGCGGAATGCTCTTGCATGCCCACGGAGATTAGCAAACTTGTACTTGGCACTCACAATCGCAAGAAGCGATTGGAGCTGGAGTGTTTGCTGGCGCCGATGGGTATCAGGTTGTGTTCGCTGGCCGACTATCCACATGCGCTGACAGTGGAAGAAACGGGTGAGACTTTTATTGAGAATGCTCGCCTGAAAGCATGCCAACAAGCGATTCATTTACAAGAATGGACGATTGGCGAAGACAGTGGATTATGTGTCCCGTTGCTCGGTGGCCAACCCGGTGTCTACTCGGCTCGTTACGCTGGTCCACAGGCGACGGACGAAGATAACAATGCCAAGTTGCTCAGCGCGTTACAGAATGCGTCGGACGAACGTCGCAATGCATATTATATTTCCACAATCGCGCTGTCCGATCCTCATGGAGCGATCCATTTGGAAGCGGAAGGTCGCTGTTGGGGACGCATATTGACTGCAGGGCGCGGAACGAGCGGTTTTGGCTACGATCCACTCTTCGAGATCCCTGAATATCACCAAACGTTCGCCGAGCTCGGCTTGGCGGTTAAAGCCGTCCTCAGCCATCGTGCACGCGCCCTGGAAAAATTCTTGCGTGGCTTGCGAGACTTGCTGGCAAAATAGACTTCAGCCGAGCGTACTATTCGAGATACGTTCCACTCATCGCCCCGGCTTCGTACTGTGAAATTAGGCTCTGAGCCGCGGCAGAGTCGAGTATGCCGGACGCAACGCGCGCTTCAACTAATCTGCGGTAGGAATTCACTAGTTGATTTCGATCGTAGCGAGCAAAACGAATCATATCGTCGATTGTGCTGCCAGGCACCAGCGTGTGAATATCGTACTTTCCATCGTCGCCAATCAATACGTGAGCCTCGTTGGGATGCCCAAATAAATTGTGGTGACTACCCATCACTTCTTGATAGGCGCCGGTCAAGAAAATGCCTAAGTAGTAATCCTGACCGACGTTCCAGTCATGTAATTCCAATGTTTCCTTGATGTCTTTCAAGTCGACAAATCGATCGATCTTGCCGTCACTGTCGCATGTCACATCGACCAGTGTCGCATAGTCTTGAGGTTTCTCGTTCAGGCGATGGATCGGCACGATTGGAAACAGTTGCTGAATGGCCCAACTGTCCGGCGCGGAGCGAAACAGCGAGAAGTTACACAAATATTTCGCAGCCAAAATCTTCTTCAAGTTTTCGAATTCCTCATCGGTGAATTTACTGGCCTTGGACTGCTCCAAAGCCCGCGCACACAATTCCCAAAACAGCACCTCGCCCTTGGCGCGATCTTCAAGGCTGATCAACCCGAGATTGAATTGCGTGTGCAAGCTGTCTTTATGTTCGAGGGCATCGTGATAGTACTCTGCGTAGTTTTTCGCGTTGATACTATCGCACAGTTCCTTCAGTTCGGTAATTAAATCGGGATCATCTTCGTCGATGGAGATCTCGGGTTTGTCGTCGGCGAACGTTTCGATTTCATCGCGAATCGAAGTGATAAAAACTGTGTGAAACGCCGTCATGAACCGGCCGCTCTCGGTAACCAAATGGGGATGTGGAACTTCCTCTTCATCGCAGATGTTCATGACCGAATAGACAACGTCGTTGGCGAATTCCTGGACTGTATAATTCACGCTCGACTCAAAGCGTGTCTTCGACCCGTCGTAGTCGACTCCCAAACCGCCGCCAATATCGAGAAATTCGATGGCGCATCCCATTTGCCGCAACTTGGCATATACGCGAGCGGCTTCGCGCATGGCGTTTTTCACTCGTTTAATATCGGTGATCTGCGAACCGATGTGGAAATGGAGCAGCTTCAATTGACCATCCAATTTAGCTTCGCGCAGCAAGCGAACGCAGTCGAGCAATTCCGATGTAGTCAAACCGAACTTAGCCGCTTCGCCGCCTGACGATGCCCACTTGCCCGACCCACGCGAATAGAGTTTTGCTCGCAGACCGATCCACGGCGCGACGCCGGTCTGTTGCGCCAACTTCATTACCATCCGCATTTCGTTCAGTTTTTCGACGATAATCGCCACTCGTTTGCCGGCTTGTACGGCCAGCAGCGCAGTCCGTATAAACGCTTCGTCCTTAAATCCATTGCACAGTAGCAGCGAATCGGCGGTCTGTTCCTGCGCGACAGCGGCGTACAACTCCGCCTTCGACCCACATTCGATGCCGACATTGCAGTGGTTGGGATCGCGCAAGAATTCAGCGACAACCTCACGGCGAGGATTCACTTTCATCGGAAAGACGGGAAAGTGCTGGCCGCCATATTGATATTCCGCGATCGCCAGTTGGTAAGCCATCGACAGCGACCGCAGTTGACTACTCAGGATCTGGGGAAAGCGGATCAACAGTGGTAATTGCAGTTGCTTGGACCTAAGCAATTCGTCGACCAGTACTTTGAGATCCAGATACCGTACATCGTCCTTGGCAGGGTGAACTAGTATGTTGCCATTCGAACCGACTTCAAAATACCCAGCCGACCAATTTTCAACGCCGTAGATCTGCTGAATTTGTTGGAGCAATTCGTCGTTCATCGGATGAGTTCCTCGCCTTGCAGAACTTCCAGCCTGCCGTGCCGTATTGACGTATTGGTCGACCGAAGAAATCCGGTGGTACCATTGGGCCCAGGGACGCCTAGAATGCTTGCTGTAACAACACGTGATATTGGAGAAAGAGTATGTGGACCATCTTCCAATGGCCCATTTGCCCTGACAACGAATCGATCACTCTAGACGTCAGAAGACTGGTTCGTCGTCGCTGAATGATGCTTCGTTTAACTGTTCGTTGGGGTCGATCGTCGACGCATGTGCTCCGGCACCCAACCGACGAAATCCGGTGGCTTCGGCGCTGAGAAAGTACTTCACTTCGCTAGCAGGATCTTTTTGCCATTTCCTACCGGTCAGGCGGTAGCCTACCTCGACTTCTTCGCCAACCTTCAGTTCATCGACCGCATCGCAACCATCATTGGTGAACTCCACCGGAATGTAGTTGACAAATCGTCCGTTGTCTTGCTCGATCACGACCATTCGCTTGCGGAATCCTTTTTGGCCATAACTCTTGGTCGAGTCGATTAAGTGGACGCGTCCAATCAATTTCGCTTCACTCATCAAATGCGCTTCCCAATGTACAAGTAAATTTTAGAGCTGCCGACTTGCTCGTCACGCCACAGCTTGCGCGCGGCGATGGATTTCAATACTCGAACAACCGGCCAATCCCAATCCGAGGAACCAAGTATCGCTCGAGACATAAGTGTCAGGTACCTTTTGCACGAAACTCGCCCTTCGGGTGCTGCGCACAAAAGGTACCTGACACTTATTTCTCGGCTATTCCCAAGCATCGAGTAACGGCGATATCGTACAGTGAAATGTGGCTGAAGTTTAGAACTTGTGTCCCTTCTGGGGACCATTTTTTGTAGTTGTCAGAATCTCGGGACCATTTTCGGTCATCAAAATCGTATGTTCAAATTGAGCCGACAGTTGTTTATCTCGGGTGCGCACGGTCCAACCATCCCGTTTGTCCAGTCGAGTGAATCGAGTTCCGGAATTGATCATTGGTTCAATCGTAAAACAGGTTCCCGGCAAGATTTTTTCCTGTCGAGATTTCCGATCTGGAAAATGCGGGACGTTGGGTGGTTGGTGGAATTTAGTTCCCAACCCATGCCCGACATATTCGCGCACCACGGAATAACCGCGCCGCGTCGCTTCTTTGACGATCGCATCGCCAATGACGCTGACGGTGCAACCAGGAAACAAGGCATCAATGCCAGCGAATAGGCAGTCGAAAGCACACTGAGTCACACCGCGCGCTCGATCAGACACTTTGCCGATCATAAATGTTTCCGATTGATCGCCGTACCATCCTTTGACGATTGTGGTGACGTCGATGTTGACGATATCCCCTTCTCGCAGCTCGGTGTCATCGGGGATTCCATGGCAGATAACGTCATTCAGACTGGTACAGCAACTGTGGTTGTAGCCTTGGTAACCGAGTGTGGCAGGAATATGGCCATGATCGAGCGTGTACTGATGAATCAGTTTATCGATTTTCCCAGTTGTAACGCCCGGTCTGACAATACTGCGCACGTAATCCATCAGTTGTGCGTTGAACTGGCCAGCGACGCGCATGTTCTGCCGTCCCGCCTCGTTCAGTAGGATCTTCTTAGGTTGTTGTTGATTTTGAAGCATCGTTTACTTGTCGAAAAATGCTCTTTTGACCAGAATGCAACGTTTTGGAGTAGATAAAGATGTTAGCCAAGGAAATCAAACCCGGTGCCGTCGTAGTCAGCGAAGGTGCCCCGATCATGATCGAGTCGATCTCGGTCCAGTCTCCCAGCGCTCGCGGTGCTGCGACGTTGTACAAATTCCGAGCCCGAAATCTGATCACCCGCCAAAAGCTAGATTTGGTTCTCAAGGGCACGGACGCACTGGATGAAGCCGACTTTCACAAGCGGCTCGTTAAGCTGATGTACAAAGACGCCGAAGCAATTCACTTGCTGGATCAAGAAGATTTTAACCAATTCTCGCTCAGCGTCGATGATGCTCAGGAACAGATTCCTTATATGACCGAGGATTCCGACGGTATCTACGCGCTGATCTATGACGGGGAATGCGTCGGCCTACAATTACCGGCCGCGGTGGCATTAACTATTACCCAGTGCGATCCCACGACTCGCGGAAATTCCGCCACGGCTCGCACTAAGCCCGCTACGCTCGAAACCGGGCTGATCGTCCAGGTACCGGAATACATCAAAGAAGGCGAACAAATTAAGGTCGACACTCGCACCGGCGAATTTCTTTCTCGCGCGTAAAAAACGGGCAAACAGAATAAGGCGAGCGGCAGATGGGAATTTACCAAGGCCTCAGCGAATACAAGCCCGATGCGCAAGCGAGTGCGTCAATCCTGACATACACTCGCTTGCGCTTCGGGCTGGTATTGGTAACAAACTATCTGCCGCTCGCCTAACAACGACGCCAGCCTTTGAAGCTGCATAGGCTTTTTCAAAGGCTGGCGTGTTGCCATTTCGACTTAGCAGCTACTGCTCAAGTACTTCTCATTGCATCGGCTGATCATATGAGACCGACTTCGTTAGCTGCTCGATCGGTGACATCGAAGCCTATTTCTACGAAAAACAGGTCGCGATCCCCTTGGCCCAGCAATGTATCGACCGCACCGTCATCCATAATCGTTTGGTCGCGAACCAAGAAACTGTCGCCGTTCAACCTTAGGGCAAACGTCGGATGTTCCGTGCCGATGATGTTGCGAACACGAATTCCATACTCATGGTCCGATGTCCATTCGCGCCATATTTCGGTCAGTGCGGCCGGAGTCACGGCAACCGAAAGTCCATCTCCGATAAGAATGTCATCGCCAGTGCCACCTTGGAGAACGTCACTTCCCAAGCCTCCGATCAACAGGTCGCGGCCATCGCCGCCAGAAAGGAAATCGTTGCCATCACGTCCTTCGAGTATATCGTTGCCAACGTCACCATTGAGCGTATCGTTGCCTTGGAGCCCAATTAAATGATCGTCGCCGGTGCCACCATGGATCACATCCTCACCGAAGCCGCCGACGAGATAGTCGTCGCCAGTGCCACCGAGAATCTGGTCGTTACCAAATTGGCCATCCAGTACATCATTGCCGGCGCCACCATTGAGCACGTCAGCTCCGGGTCCGCCATAAAAACGATCGATCCCACCTCCTCCGTTGAAGACGTCATTGCCGAGCCCTCCATCGGCGTTGGACGATACCAGCGTCTGATTCGAGAATGTATCGTTGCCAGCGTGCGCCGCAAATGTAACGAGCTGAACCGCCAGGGTAGGAAATTCGGCAACTTGCATGCCATTCTCATTAGTGGCTCTCACGCGAATCCAGGCTGTGGGAACGGCGGATATTGCTCCGCCCGGGGCGATCACATAATTTACGGTGACGTGATCGTTGCGATCCGTTCCCTGAACCGAAATAGTACCGCCAGCAAAATTGATGGTCGGTGCGATATTCAAGGCAAGTTGGTCCGGCGCGTCGATCGCTAATTCGTCATCTGCCACAGCCGAAATTTGCGGACGACCGGCCAGTAGTTGGTTGCCTAGATTACCGTTCAAGCCAACAAGTTGACTATTGTCAAATTCGACTTCGCTTAACCAATTCAACATCACATGCTGGGACAACCATTTCAGCCCAACGTCGTTCAAATTATTGGGGCGATCGTCGTAGTCTAGGAAGTACTTCTCCCAACAGGTCGCGAAATCCTCATGAGGATTGGTTTTGCCGTAATCGCGTGCAAACGGTGCGCTGCGCAGATAGGACCATTCATTGTCGCGACTGACCGCATATTCGTCGAAGTATTCGCCAAGAAACGTTCCATAGGACCACCCGCTAAGCGACTGGAATCCGCCGATGATTGTTGAACCTTGGCCTGGCAATCGCATATCGACTTCTTCCGCACTGTCCCAGTTATGCGCGATCTCATGCACGACGATTCTCAAAACATTGTCGTCACTGGTAAAGACTGAGTCGGAGAAATACATGTCCCCACCTTGATTGTACGCCGAGTAACTTACGCCCGGATTGTCGTCGCTGTACGCACCGTGCCTTAGGAAGGTCAGCTCGTCGCCATCGACGTCCGTCAGCAGCACGTTGTTACCAGTTCGTCTCGCAAGGACTTCGAGAGCTTTGTCGACTTGCAGAATATCGTTGGCTGACCATTGACCTGCCTCCCACTCGGTCATTGTGCCGTTGATTTCAAAACTTCGCGCGGGTGCTCCAGCAAAGTAAACATTTACATCTTCGGTACTAAAATCGGCTAGAAATTGAAACGGGTCGTTCTCATTGATAATCATGCGATCGCCGCCAGAACCTCCGTTGTACGTATCTAGACCGGCATCGCCATACAGACCATCCATGCCTGCACCACCGTACAGTCCATCGTCACCGCTGCCGCCGAACAAATGGTCATTTCCCGCGTGGCCGTACATGGTATCGTTGCCATTTTGACCTTCGAGAACGTCCGAGTCATTTCCGCCGTACAGCAAGTCATTTCCCGATCCGCCTCGTATAGTATCGTCACCGTTTTGGCCCCACAGCGTGTCGACATTCGATCCGCCGGCAAGTAGATCGTGACCACCATATCCGTAAGCGAGCGAGCGATAATTTGTGGCATTGGTAAACCGATCGGCTTGGTCGCTGCCATTGAATCGAATGGACACGATGCCGTTCTTTGAAATAGATCGATTATTGACGCCATTAGGACTGTTCGTCGTGACGACCAACATCGTAGCATTGGACTGAGGATTGGCATCGAAGACCAGCGCAGTGGTTCCTGCGCTATCGGCGTTGATCGTCAGGACGCCAGCCGCGATACTAATATCGGCGGCCATTTGGGCCCTCGATTCGAGGCACTCGCGCAGCAATGCTCGTTTTTTGCGAATGTCTCTATTTCGCAAAGCCTTGCGAATTCGCGACGATGAGCGGCCCATCAGACGAGCGATTAGACGAGAGACCAAGCGATTTACTGGCTGAAACACGGTATTCTCCTTTGTGAGAGCTGAGATAAGAAGCGTTACAGAGATTGGCTCGCCAAACCCGCTAGAACGCGACAAGAAATCTCGAAAATCGCTTAGACTTTTTCCAAGTCGATGAACTCTCGATCGGCCTGCGAGCCTCGTTTAACCCCAATACCGTTCAACGAACGTGGGATAAGCTTCCAGCTTGTCAATATCTTGTGCAAGCAATGGCGAAACTCCGCTACAAGTTGACAAGCTGGAAGCTTATCCCACGTTCGTTGAACGGTA
>SYJV01000210.1 GCA_005798335.1 Planctomycetaceae bacterium
CTTCCAGCGCATCGGGGATTTGATTTGGGCGGCCGCAGATATGCGTGCCAAGGGATTTCTCATCGGTGGCACTGCTGGCCGCACGACGTTGAATGGCGAGGGATTGCAACACCAGGATGGGCATAGCCATTTGAATGCGATGGCATTTCCTACCATTCGCGCCTACGATCCCGCCTGGGCCTATGAGACGGCAATTATTGTGTTTGATGGCATGCGCAAACTGTACCAGGAAGACGAAGTTGGCATTTATTACATCACGGTGGGCAACGAAGATTATGACATGCCGACCATGCCGGACGGCATCGAAGAAGGCGTCGTCCGCGGCATGTATAAATTCCGCTCTGTCGAAGTGGGCGGCGCCAAGGCGCGTGTGCAGTTGTTCGGCTCGGGCTCCATCTTGCGTTGCGCTCTGGAATCACAACAAATTCTCGCCGAGCGATACAAGATTGCCAGCGATGTTTGGAGTGTGACCAGCTATACCCAGTTACGCCGCGATGCCCAAAGCTGCCAACGATGGAACCTATTGCACCCGCTGGAACAGCCAAAGGTCAGCTACTTGCAAAGTATGTTAAAGGGAGTGGCAGGACCGATTATTGCCGCCAGTGACAACATGCGGGCTGTGGCGGAACAACTGAACCCCTATATGACCGCCGACTACTTTGTACTTGGAACCGATGGCATGGGACGCAGCGAAACTCGCCCGGCCTTGCGGCGACATTTCGAAGTCGACGCGCAGTTTATTACTTTGGCAGCGCTGAATCGACTCTCCAATCAAGGTGTCGTAACCAAGCATGAAGTTGCCCAGGCGATCACCGACCTTGGCCTGGACGCCGACAAAGCGAATCCATTGTTCGCATAGTTGCGTTTGCCAAACATGAGAAATCTAGAGGGTCGCCGTCCGCGAATGATCAGTTATTTATTCACACTTGGGAAAAGTTAGCGATGGATGTAAAGCTCCCGGAACTCGGCGATGGCATCGCTTCGGCAGATGTGCTAGAAATCTTGGTCAAAGTTGGTGATTCGGTCGCCAAGAATCAAGGTCTCATCGAAATGGAGACCGACAAAGCGACAGTGACTGTTCCCAGTCCCACCTCTGGAAAAGTAATTGGCATTTCTGTTTCCGAGGGCCAAACGGTACCAATCGGCGCTGTCATCGTGCAATTGGACGCGGTTGCGGAATCCTCTGGCGCAGCGACAGTAAAACCGATTGCGCCGCCTGCTGCCAAACAGCCGCCTCCTCCTGCCGCCGTCAAACCGGCAGCAGTAGAACCAGCTCCGAGTCCGATTGGTCCCGCGCGACCCGTCGTCCGACCAGCACCTGTCGCACCCAGTTTTACCGAGCCCCTCGGAACCGATGCGCCTGCCGCAAGCGTTTCTGCAATGGCTAGTCCTGAACGAGCACTGGGAATTATTCCTGCAGGACCAGCGGTTCGCCGCTTCGCTCGCGAAGTAGGTATCGACCTCAGTTCGGTCGCTGGCAGTGGCGACGGTGGACGCATCACTCGTGACGATGTTCTGTTGGCAGTGCGCGAAGCGAGCGCGCATCGACCAGCAAATACCAGTGTCGTTGCTCAGCAACCCAGCTCAACAGTGATTGCCGCTCCCACCGGTGGCAACCGACCCCAAACGCTGCCAGGTGCGCCTGGGCAAGATGACTATGGACCGGTCCGTTTCGAGCGCATGAGCAAAATCCGCAAAACGATCGCCGCGCAGATGCACAAGTCATGGAGCACCGTGCCACGCGTAACCAACTTTGACGATGCGGACGTTACCGACCTGGAGGCGTTTCGTGCCAGCAGCAAAGATGATTACGCGGCACAAGGAATCAAGCTAACGACGATGCCCTTTTTGATCAAAGCTGTGGCCACTGCGCTACGCCATCATTGGGCTATAAACGCTCAACTCGATACAGAGAATGATCAAATCATTTATAAAGACTACGTCAATGTCGGCATCGCCATCGATACCGAACGCGGATTAGTCGTACCAAACTTGCGTGGTACGGATCGCATGAGCATTCCGGAAATTGCTAAAGCGCTCGGCGAGATGGCTGGCCGCGTGCGCAACGGTGATTTTGGTGTGAATGAATTGCGCGGCGGTACGTTCACGATCAGTAACCTCGGTGCCATTGGCGGTACTTACAGCACTCCGATCGTCAACGTTCCAGAAGTAGCCATTCTGCTGGTAGGCCGCACGAGGAAAATGCCGGTTGTGATGGATGACGATTCTATCAAACCGCGTCTGATGGTGCCGCTAAGCTTATCCTACGACCATCGCTTGGTGGATGGCGCGACTGCGGCTCGATTCTTGAATGATGTAATCGCCTACTTGGAAGCCCCCAGCCGCCTCCTACTGGCCATCGCCTGAGTTAGTGGCTACGTCCGCCTGCAAGTGTTCAATGGTTCTTACCAATACAAGCCCGAAGCGCAAGCGAGTGCGTACGTGCCACGATTGCCCCACTCGCTTGCGCATCGGGCTTGTATTGGTGAGAATCATTCTGCCGCTCGCCTAAGTGGTTAAGCGTTTCTACGGCGAAGCTTTGACTGAAGAGATTCCATCGTAGATGCTAGCTGCTCTGGCGACATCGTGCTCAACTGCTCCTTGTGCCCTACCGGATCGCCAAGCAACTCTTGAAGCAATTGAATACGGCCAATCACTCGACCTTCCTCTCGACCTTCCTCTCGACCTTTCTCTAGGCCTTTCTCTAGGCCTTTCTCTAGGCCTTCTTCCCGGCCTTCTTCCCGAGCGTCGATGAGATTGGACTCGTAGTCCAAGATGGCTTTTTCACGTGAATCGTACATTTCCTTTTCCTCGGTTATCTCCTGAATTTCCCTCAGTTCGCTGGTCGCGTGCAAAAATGCTAACCCAGGCAAAAGCGCCCGCAACTCGTCCACGGTGTGCTCTCCAGCATTCTTGATCCAGTAGCACCATTGTTCCAGCGTGCTCGATCCTCGAACGCTCTCACGAGTCCCATTGTACTTGGATAGCTCCACAGTGTGTATCTCGATCGATTCTTCCAATACTCTTCCCGTAGTTCGCTCTACCAGTTGATAGTGATGATGAAGTTGATTGTCCTTCCATAAGTCCCTCATTAGCAAGCAAATCGAATAGGTTGCTTTGAGCTCGCCGTAGCCTTGACCGGCGCGCAATTGATC
>SYJV01000211.1 GCA_005798335.1 Planctomycetaceae bacterium
CCCAATGAAACGGCGTAGTGAATTACTTCCAACTCGTGCGTCATTCTCCGCGCAACTTCCGCTCCAGAGGCAATCTGAAACGAAATCATGCCTGAAAAATTCTTCATTTGACGGACAGCCAATTCGTGCTGAGGGTGAGATGCCAGTCCAGGGTAGATTACTTTTTTAACCTTGGGATGCGTTTGAAGAAACTGTGCCACGTGAAGAGCATTTTCTTGATGGACGCGCATGCGCATCGGCAACGTAGCAGCTCCTCGCAGAATCAACCACGCGTTGAATGGGCTCAACACACCACCGTGGTGCACCGACGCTTCGAGGTGAAGTCGGCTGAGCAAATCGGCTCTACCTAATACTGCCCCACCCAGAGCGTCGCCATGCCCGCCGATATACTTCGTTAATGAGTGCACCACCAAATCAGCGCCAAGCTCGATGGGACGACACGCGATAGGCGTTGCGAACGTCGAGTCCACACACAGCAGCGCTCCATGGCGGTGAGCCACTTGCGAAAGCGCGGCAATATCACTGAGCCGCAAGATTGGATTGGCAGGAGTTTCGATCCACACCATTTTCGTCGTCGGCAACATCGCTTGCTGAACTGCCACGATGGACGACGAATCGACCAACGAAACGTTGATTCCCAATCGAGGCAGCGTATGGCGAACTAATTCCGCAGTACCGGCATAATTGGTATCGCTCGCCACCAGGTGGTCGCCAGGACTCATTCCTCCAAGCAGCACTGCAGATGTTGCAGCCATCCCGGAAGCAAAAGTCAGACAGGCCTCAGCTCGTTCGAGCACAGCCAGTTTTTTCTCCAACTGCCGACACGTGGGATTGCTCCAGCGGCTGTACATGAACGGCGAATTTTCATCGATCGGCTGTGCCGAAAAACTCAGCGGCCGATCGACCACATAGGTACTGGACATTACCAGATTGGGAGCCGACGCGTGAGTGTGGGGATCAGGCGACTCGCCAGCATGGATCGCTTGAGTTGCGATGCCTTTGTCGAAGGTGTTGCGTTGCATATTGTCTTTCAATTGGGCTGATTACTGGTTGCCAGCGACGAGTATACGGCGAACCCAAGGAAAAGGGAAATAGCAACAGTCAGCCAAGCGCGGCACAAAAGTTGTAGAATGAAGCAGTCAGAAAATCATGATAAGGAATAGCCGAGAAATAAGTGTCAGGTACGTGTCAGGTACGTTTTGTGCGAAGCACCTGAAGGGCGAGTTCCTCGCAAAAGGTACCTGACACTTATTTCTTGAGCGATACTAAGAAATTGTGACACGCCAGTGATTTACCGAACATTGCCGCTGAAGGAGATGCGCGAACATGAAGTCGAAGAAAGCCAATCAACACGACACCACGAAGCCGCTTAGCGAGAACGTGCATCTGCTGCGTTGGGTCAACAAAATGGCGGCATTGTGCAATCCAGATCGAATCCACTGGGTCGATGGGTCCAGAGCGGAATATGACCGACTGTGCGATGAATTGGTCGATTCCGGCACGTTCATTCGGCTGAATCAAAAGAAATGGCCAGGCTGCTTCTTGGCGCGTTCGGATTCCAGCGATGTAGCTCGCGTCGAGGATCGGACGTTCATATGCAGCCACTCCAAGGAAGCTGCTGGCTCGACCAACAATTGGGTCAATCCGTTTGACATGAAGAAGAAATTGCGAGGACTGTTTCATGGATCGATGCGAGGGAGGACCATGTATGTGTTACCATTCAGCATGGGACCGCTTGATTCACCCATGTCGCAAATCGGCGTGCAGTTGACCGATTCACCTTACGTCGTGGTCAGCATGAGGATCATGGCCCGCATCGGACGCAAAGTGTTCAAGCAAATCGACGCATCCAAGAAAAGAGTCGTCCCTTGCTTGCATTCAGTGGGTATGCCACTGGCCAAAGGTGCCCAGGATGTCTCATGGCCATGCAACAAAGAGAAGTACATAGCGCACTTCCCGGAAACTCGCGAAATTTGGAGTTACGGATCCGGCTACGGTGGAAACGCGCTACTGGGCAAGAAGTGTTTCGCGTTGAGAATCGCATCTGCCATGGCTCGCGACGAGGGCTGGATGGCCGAACATATGCTGATCTTGGGTGTCGAGAATCCCGAGGGCGAAAAGACATACGTCGCCGCAGCTTTTCCAAGCGCCTGCGGTAAGACGAACTTCGCGATGCTGATTCCTCCCAAGCATTTTTCCGAACAGGGATGGAAAGTTTGGACTGTGGGAGACGATATTGCTTGGATCAAGCCGGGCGATGATGGGCAACTATACGCGATCAATCCCGAAGCCGGATTTTTCGGTGTCGCGCCAGGCACGGGGAACAAAACGAATCCCAATGCAATGGCCGCTTTGTCACGAAATTCCATTTTTACGAACGTGGCTTTGACACCCGACGGCGGCGTTTGGTGGGAAGGAATGACGGATGAACCGCCCGCTAGTGCGATCGATTGGCAGGGCAACCTATGGACTCCGGAGCTGGCCAAGGAGAAAGGGATCAAAGCGGCGCATCCCAACTCCCGTTTTACCACGCCTGCCGCGCAATGCCCAACGATCGATCCTGATTGGGAAAAGCCCGAAGGCGTACCGATCAGCGCGATCATTTTTGGCGGACGACGCGCCACCACGATGCCGCTGGTTTATCAATCATTCAATTGGAGCACCGGCGTCTATATTGGTGCAACGCTGGGAAGCGAGATGACCGCCGCGGCGGCTGGTACGGTTGGCAAGGTGCGCCGCGATCCGATGGCCATGTTGCCGTTTTGTGGTTACAACATGGGCGACTATTTTCGGCACTGGATTTCGATGCAGCGGACGCTTTCACAAACGCCGCGCATCTTTCACGTGAATTGGTTTCGCAAAGACGCCGAGGGCAACTTTCTCTGGCCCGGGTTCCAAGAGAACATGCGCATCTTGTTGTGGATTATCCAGCGAGCATGCGGTCGAGCGCTGGGCAAAGAGACTCCTATTGGTTGGGTTCCACGCTATGAAGACATCGACTGGACTGGGCTCGACTTTCCAAAAGAAAAGTTCGATGAACTCCAGCGCTTTGACCGAGAACTATGGCGGAAAGAGATTCTCGATCACGAAAACCTATTTCTCGACTTGCATTCCCACTTGCCAAAGGAACTAATCTACGAGCGCGAACTGTTAATCTGCCGAATGTAGCTAGGCGCTCGGCAAACAACCGTACCGACTCTTCAGTATTTTCGACGAAGCAACTTCGAAATCACGATGCCAATCCGCGCTGTGCGAAAGCCTTGAGGGATTCCGCAACGCGATCGAGTCCAACCACCAGCCTCTCTCAGCTCTGGGTTGCGGTCTCGCGTCGAGCCGTGATGGGCCAGATGGCTTCGATGATTTCGCCTCGGCAAGCGTAAAGGCGATCGTAGAGATTGATGCTCGGATCACAGTGCGGAACGATCAGCTCCAGTCGGTCGCCGATCTCGGGCAATCTGGCGCTCGAATCGCTGGTAAGAGCTCCGAATTCATCGCCGGCTTTCGCGTAGACCAGGTGCGGAGCATTCTTGACCTCTGGGACGCTGGTCGTGGTTGTGTCGAGTCCCTTGGTTCCGGCATCGATCGAGACCCGACCTGCATGAGTGTTGCTGACGACAGTGGCCAAAACCGTCAAACTAGGTTGAAAATCGGTGTAGATAGCGCCACCGTCCTGCCCACCTATCGCTCGATAACTCACATCCATGAAGATGTATGAGCCGACTTGCAATTCGGTCATACCGGAAATTTGCGAATCGATGTTGTACGTGCCTGTGCTTCCACCCGACAGGATTTGTGCGTCGAAGCCCGCTTGCAACAACATCTGCTTGGTCTGAACCGCTAGAGCCAAAGCTTCGCGACTGGTCTGACTGCGTTTTTCAAAGCCTGCAACATGGGACGCGAATCCGGCGTAAGCTTGCACTCCACGTACGGTCAGTTGTTTTGAGCGACTGACGTGCTGTGCCAGTTCGACGGCGGGAGCCCCCGGCAAGATTCCGGTGCGCCGGTCACCCACATCCAGATCGATCAGGACGTCAAGTTGCACATTGGCCTGTGCAGCGACTTGCGTCAACAAATCGACTTGCCGTTTGTGTCCCACGGACAACATGATCTTCCGCTGACGCTTGCTAGCCAAGTCGACGATGCGCGTCATTTTGCCAACATCAACTATGGGCGAAGTCAGCAGAATATTGTCGATTCCAGCCGCTGCTAGGGCCTCGGCCTCGGGAACGGTAGCTACGCATATCCCAACTGCACCGGCAGCAATTTGACGTTTAGCGATCTCCGGACATTTGTGAGTTTTCGCGTGCGGCCTGGTCCCCAAATTGGTCGCTCGACAATGACCGGCCATTTTCTGCACATTCGCTTCGAAGGCGTCGAGATCTACCAACAACGCCGGCGTGGGAATATCGGACTTGGTGAGATTGCGGCCGGCAAGAACTTGAGCAAGGACGGAATTTTGGTGCAGCGATTTCATGGCAATCATCGCCCCAGACGAAGCAGTAGTTACGCAAAATAATCGTCGGTACATCGAGATGCTCCCGTGTGTTCAAAACCGCATCAGTTACAAGTAAGATCGAGACATTATATAGCTTACCCACGCCCCGCTGTCAGGTATGCAAGATGAATCGACGGAGTCACGCGCCCAAATTCAAGATTCCGGATTAGATCGCCGCGCGTACACAAGACTCTGGCCCGCAACTTTTAAAAATGCGACCCCCAGTGCTTGGGTGTGGTCTGGAGAAAGAGCCACCAAAATGGCAGGTGTATTTGGTCCCGACCTCAAGCGTCAGTTCTTCACTGTCATCAAGGACCTCTTCGTAACGACGACGAGCAAGGCCCGCATGGTACTTCGCGCGCTCGACAATCTGTTGATGGAGCTTCTCTAAGGCGAGCGGCAGATGGGAATATACCAGTACAAGCCCGAAGCGCAAGCGAGTGA
>SYJV01000212.1 GCA_005798335.1 Planctomycetaceae bacterium
AGCGCAAGCGAGTGAGAGCCTGGATTGACGTGTGCTCTTTTAACACGTGCTGGTTTGACGCACTCGCTTGCGCTTCGGGCTTGTATTGGTAAATTCCCATCTGCCGCTCGCCTAACAGACCGTATTGCACTGCTTGAGCTTACGGCTGCCAAATCGTGGCACCGATATAGCGATCAGACTTTGGCTGGTCGTGAAAGTAATAAATAGTTACTACCTTGCCATCAGGTCGTTGAATGCTGCGCGGATAGCCTACATCGCGTCCACCACCATGATCTCGCAATATGATTTCGTCACTCCATGTGTGTCCACCATCTTTGCTCAGCTTGGCTCGCAGTCCAAAGGGTTCGGCTCGGTAACCGTAAGTTAAACAAACTCGTCCGTCTGCCAATCGAATCATGGACGCGGGATTTCCTTCGCCCGTCGTGGGAACCGGCCGAGTATCCCATTGCCAAGTTTTCCCCGCATCAATCGAACGATAGTTTTCAATCCAGCTTTTCGCACCTTCGCGACAGCGTAGCGCTGTCAAGAATTCTGATTCACCAAGTCGAATCGTGGATGGCATAATCGAGTATCCGTTTGGTTCAGCGCCGATCCAAGCCACAAATTGCCAAGTCTTGCCACCATCGTCGGTTCGTACGCACAAGGGTCGACCTTCTTTCCCATCGGACTTGCCT
The DNA here is from genome assembly GCA_005798335.1 of Planctomycetaceae bacterium. GTDB lineage: Bacteria > Planctomycetota > Planctomycetia > Pirellulales > Pirellulaceae > Aureliella. The sequence goes on from SYJV01000212.1 coordinate 675, forward strand.
GCGGTCAAAAACAGCAGACAACTTGTTCGGCCCAGCACAACATAATCGGTGCGCGCCGCGATTCCTGGCAAGCCAAACAGAGGCAATCGAAACGGCCCTTGCCAGGTGCGTCCACGATCCGTGGAGTAGTAAAAGCGCGACGGCCCAGCGTGCGCGTCCGTCATGCGCACCGTCAAAGCGAAATCCGGATGCGTAAAATCGATGCCCCCGGGACAATCTTGCCAGGTACGTTCTACCACTCCCGGTAGAGGCGCTCCGTGCAAAGATCTTCCCGACGGAATCAACACGCCGTGCTTGGCAGGATTTTCGATCGTCCACGACTCGCCGCCATCCATGCTGCGAGCTAACAAGTGCTCCTCAGGTTTGTCACGATCGATATGATGGCGGTCTCCCAGATCCTTGTAATAGCCGGCGCTAAGGCCGACAAGAATCTCGTTGCCCCAAGACCAAGCACCGTGATTGGCAGGCCATCCACCAAATCGCCCGGGTTGATAGTACACTTGCACATGCTTGGTGCTAGCGGCATCTATCTTGGGTCGTCCGTCCTCGGCGCGAGATTGTCGTCCAACAGCGCCTATGACACATGCCAAAATCGCGATGGCTATTGGTTTCATTGCCTGCTCCAGAAATCCTGCATGTTCTTGGGCGAGCGGCAGATAGTTTCTTACCAATACAAGCCCGAAGCGCAAGCAAGTGTATGCCAGCCCGAAGCGCAGGCGAGTGTATGCCAGGATTGACGCACTCGCTTGCGCATCGGGCTTGTATTCGCTTAGGCCTTGGTAAATTCCCATCTGCCGCTCGCCTTGGGGAAGGTACTTTGGGAGATCAAACGAGCAAAACATGATATAGTATTTCGTCCCCGGTTGTGGTTCTCTTTCTCAGAAAATGGGCCAGCGATGTGGGTTGTTGCGTCGGGGATCTCGACGTGGGACCGCTCGCGAATGGATCATTAGGTTAGAAAATTCATGATGTTTCGATCGCAGCTCGATAGTTCCCAACTTACGTTATCGCGACGTCGCTGGTTACACCATGGGTTTACCGGTGCAGGCCTTTGTTTATCTAACCTCTTGCAAATGCGCGCTTGGGCGCAACCAGCTAGCGACTCTCCGCTCCAGCCGCTCGAGGCGTGCATCGTCATTTTCTACTACGGTGGTCCAAGCCATCTGGATACCTACGATCTCAAGCCCAATGCCCCTGCGGATATACGTGGAGAATTTAACCCCATCTCGACGAAAGTACCTGGTTTGGCGATTTGCGAACACTTGCCGCAAATGGCTCGCATGATGCACAAGGTTGCATTGATTCGTTCGATGCATCATTCCAATCGGTTGCACGACTCGGCCTCGACCGAAGTGCTAACCGGTCGGCAGTCGCCGGTGGGTGATCGCGAAGAGTTCGCACCGATTCGCCAATTCTATCCATCGGTGGGATCAACGGTTTCCTATCTGCGGCGTGAGCTTGATATCGAGTTGCCGCATGCAGCGTTGCCCTTTGTATTTCACAACGTCGTTGACGTTCCATGTCAAGGTGGCGGTTTTCTCGGATCGATCTATGATCCATTACAGATTGACGTCGACGCCGCCGAGCGAAAATATCGCGCAGGAACGATTTCGATGGTCGATGGCCTCACGACGCCTACTGTCGAAAGCCGAAGGCGCCTACTGGCATCAATGCAACCCGCGGCTTTCGGCGCTCAGGCTATGCCGTTGGCTCTCCAATGGCAGAACGTCAGTGACCGCGCGTTTCGATTATTGGCATCGAAATCCGTAATTGGCGCGCTTGATTTAACGCAAGAACTTGCGAGTGTCCGCGAGCGATATGGCTATGGTCTGCAGCCCAAAAGCGTTGGTGAGGGTGGTAACGGAGCTGAACTGGGAACCGCTCGACATATGCGAGGGCAGAATTTGCTGGTGGCGCGTCGATTGGTCGAAGCAGGCGTTCCTTTTGTAAATGTCTATGACTTCAAGCAACAAGGGCAGAACTGGGATGCCCATTCCAAGAACTTCAATCAACACAAAACGCATTTGTTGCCATTGGCGGATCAAAGCCTGAGTGCGTTGATTGAAGATCTGGATGCGCGCGGTATGCTGGAGACTACGCTGGTCGTGGCGATGGGCGAGTTTGGACGAACTCCTAAGATTAATAAGGAAGGTGGTCGAGATCACTGGCCCGATTGTTACACGGTTCTTTTGGCCGGTGGCGGAGTTCATGGTGGCGCCGTTTGGGGTGCCAGTGATCGCCTGGGTGCGTTTCCTGCCAACGACCCCGTGACGCCAGCAGATTTGGTGGCAACCATTTTTTGGCGATTCGGATTTGATCCTACGACTGAAATGCACGATGCCAGCGGTCGCCCCTGGCGCATCGCGGATGGTCAACCACTAAAGAGGCTCTTCGCGTAACATGGCAATGTTGCATATTAATTTGCGGCCAGGCCCTAAGCAGCTTCGCCAGTTCGCGGCGATTGCTGCTGGCGTGGTGCCATTGGTGATGTGGCTTTGGGGATTTGCGCTAAACTCAATTTTACTGGGTGGTCTTGCCGGAGCTCTGTTCGGTTTGCTGAGTTTCTTTTTTCCTGTCATCGCATGGCCCACCTATGTTCTGCTAACCTTGTGTGCTGCACCGATTGGATGGATTGTCGGTGAGCTCGCGTTGCTGGTCGTGTTTTTCGGAGTCTTTATGCCGGTCGGACTGCTGTTAAGGTGCTTGAAGCGAGATTTGTTGCAGCTAAAGTTGGATAGCCGCGCAACTTCCTATTGGAGCAAGAAGGACGCTCCCGTTTCGCCGGCGAGTTACTATCGCCAGTTTTAGAGCAGCCACCTGTACCATGAATCTACCACTTAAGACACGGAACGAAGATGCTAAGAACGAGTTCGAGCGCGCCGGCCAAGAAGACGATTTAAGTTTGTTCCAAGAATTTACGATTTTCCTCAGAGAGAATCGCAAGTGGTGGTTAGTCCCTATATTCGTTTCGTTGGCGCTGATCGCAATGTTGGTGGCGCTGAGTGCTACCGGAGCGGCCCCCTTCATTTACACGCTCTTCTAAGTACCGCGTGAACATTGATGAATGATCGGCAATCGACAGGAATACTCGCACTGGATCGCGCGCTGGGTGGAGGCTTGATCCCAGGTACGCTGACGATGGTGCTCGGCGCGACGGGAGTTGGCAAGACGCAACTGGGCATGCATTACAGTTTTGCTGGCCAGAGCCAGGATGGTTGCTGCGGAGCGATTGTCGATTTTTCCAGTCGAGGTGATTCGCAGAATCATGACGGCTACAGCTCGCGGATGTTCGAGCGCGCACTGGAATTGTCGGACCCGGCGGCCGAGACACTGCCTTGTCCATTTCGCGACGGCAGGCCCAAAGATGTCTTGCCGTTTCTCGGCTATCGAGGCCAACGAGTATTGCGCAGTCAGATGGATGTGGATGCTTGGCACGCCTGGCAAAGTGAACTCAATCGACGTTTGCCACTACTGGTTCGATTCGTCTACGGCCATTTGGTTCATGGCACGCGGCGATTCTTGATCGACGGGATCGAGCCACAAGAAAACGCCGAGGACTCGCTGCAACTGGACTTGCTAGAATACTTATACCATCGCATGTTGCGCAAAGAACACGATTGGTTAGCGCGAGAAGTATTTCGTCACGAGTTTCTCGCCATGTCCGGCCACGTCGCCCAACATGCCTATGATAATCGTCAAGCAACTGCGATGGTCTTGGTGACAACCAAGGAGACCATGCTGGAACAATTGATGACGCGGCCCTGGTCGGACGGTGATCTGGCGGCTGGAGCGAACACGATTGTGCTGATGGGACGCATCTTCGCCGATGGCCGTATGGGACGCGGATTGTATATTGCAAAACATCGCGGCAGCGCGACCGATGACCGAATCCATCGATTTGAAATTAATGATGCTGGTTTAGAAATTCAGTGAGGTTGAACATGGAAATTGGCGCTCTGAATGCAAGACAAGAAATATTGAAGACTCCCAAAGGGGACGTCTTAGGTACTAGTTACAGATGGCCGAAAGGTCAGTATTGCGCGATTCATACCGATCGTGGTGTTGTAGGTTGTGGCATTTACGATGTGCACATCGCATCCAAGTTTGGTATGGTCGTGGCAATCGCCCGCGGAACCCCAGAGAAACCGCTGTGTGAGCCAGAAGACTTGCTCGGCGCGAAAATCGCCGACGTCAGCCAGCCGGCAGCCGCACTTGGTATCGAAATTGGCATGACCGGTTTGCAAGCGATCGAAAAGCTCTTGGCTTGACGATAAAGTCTGCGTACGCAGGGCTGATCCATGAGCAGTGAGGGTGAGCGAAAGGGCGCAAGCCCCGGCGGCCATCACGCTGTGCAATTCCGTGGGCTGGTTGGTCTGGTTAGCACTGCCGCAGAGGGCTAGCGTCTTTTCGCTCACAAAATCGGCCAATTCTGTGCTGCCTGCGGCGCACGCCTAGCCCCAATACCGTTCAACGAACGTGGGATAAGCTTCCAGCTTGTCAACCTGTAGCGGAGTTTCGCCATTGCTTGCACAAGATATTGACAAGCTGGAAGCTTATCCCACGTTCGTTGAACGGTATTGCGCCTAGCCCAGCAATGAATAGGAACGCAGTAGGTAGACGACCGTCAGGATTTGGGGGCTAGTTTAATGAATCGTTCGCCTGGTGACATGATTTCGTTGATGCGGAGACCGAATTTGTCGCCGATCTTGACGACTTCGCCTTGCGCGATTGATTGGTCGCCGACCTCGACGGTCATTGGGCTCTCGCATGGTTTGTCGAACTGAATCATCACGCCCGGTACCAACCGCAACACTTGTTCGACGGGCAGTTTCTTACTTGCCAGAGTTACCTTCACACACACATCCACTCGCAAAAGGCTTTGGCAAAATGGCGCGAGTAGATGCTGGGACATGGAGGTCGGTACCTTTGAAGCTACAATACGGTCTTATCTCTCGTATCGGCAGTTGTCGATCAATGACTTGATTCCTGCCAACGTGGCGACCGATAATGCTAGCAAAATACATGTCGAGCCCGAAGACGTGTTTTGCAGGCACATCCCGCACCGAATGGACTGGCATCTTGTTTTGACCTACATCCCTAAACCGCTACAGCTTGTTCCGTAGTCCTGGAAACACCTATGTTGATCGCGCCCCCCCTGATAAACTCTTCCGGAAAATTTCCCCTCCCGACATTCAAGACCCAGAGCAATGACTCGCTGGCCGTAAGGATTACGCAGGCGAAGGAGAAACTGGGCTCGCGACTGTTGATTCTCGGGCATCATTACCAACAAGATGAAGTCATCGCGCACGCAGATTTGACCGGCGACAGCTATCAACTTAGCCAGCAAGCTGCATCCAGCGCCGATTGCCGCACAATCGTGTTCTGCGGCGTCCATTTCATGGCTGAGACGGCTGACATCCTTGCCAATCGCCCGGAGAAACTGGCAGAGCGCGGCGGGGAACGCGTCACGGTGATTTTGCCGGATATGGCCGCCGGTTGCTCGATGGCCGATATGGCCGCAATTCGGCAGGTCGACGATGCCTGGGAGCAGCTTGAAGAGGTGATCGACGTCCAGCGCTTGATTCCAGTTACGTACATCAATTCGGCGGCTAGCCTTAAAGCGTTTTGCGGACGCCACGGGGGGATCGTCTGTACCAGCAGTAACGCTGCGGCAGTGATTCGCTGGGCATTCGCGCGCGGCGAGCGGGTCTTTTTTTTCCCAGACCAGCACTTGGGCCGCAATACGTCGCTGAAGATGGGAATCACCCAAGAACAGATGCCAGTGTGGGATCCTCACACAGAGCAACTTGGCGGAAATACAGCGCAAACAATTCGCGACGCAAAAGTGATTCTCTGGAAGGGCCATTGTTCCGTGCACCAGATGTTTCGCGCTGCGCACGTACTACAGTTCCGCGAACGATTTCCCGGCATTAACATCTTGGTGCACCCAGAGTGTCCTCAAGAGGTGAATGATATTGCGGACATTTCCGGCTCGACCAGCAAGATCATTCAGACAGTAGAAGCAGCACCGCCAGGAACGAAGTGGGCGATCGGAACGGAGCTGCATTTAGTAAATCGGCTTAAGAAACAGCATCCCGACCAGGAAATCCACTTCCTTTCGCCAGTGGTCTGCATGTGCGCAACGATGTACCGAATCGACTTAGCTCATTTGGCTTGGACACTGGAAAATCTAGTCGAAGGTTCCATCGTTAATCCCATCCATGTCGATGCGGAAGTCAGCAGCCAATCGCTGGTAGCGCTCAAACGCATGCTCGAAGTGAACTAACGTCGCGGCGCAAAATTCCCGAAGAGACTGTGATTGTTTGTAACCCGAAGCGTAAGCGAGGCGCGATGATCGGCCCTGGGAAAGTGTGATTGTTTCCTGCATCACAGAATCGTAGGCCCAAGAGTAGCCGAGGGACCGATTATCGTACCTCGCTTACGCTTCGGGTTTCAAAAAATCACATCCTCTACGGGACGATAACGCAGCCCGGGACTGAATTACTAACACTGGCAGGTTTTTTTGGCTACGGTTCAACCTCGATTACGACAGGTGAACTGCGGACTGACTCTTCGTCAATAGTTGCGTTTGCAAACAACCGAGCTGGTCCAAGTCCGAGGCGGTTGGGATCGATCTCGAAAGTAGCCTCTGCGGCCTGTTTCGTTTCCAATCGCTCGTAGTCGTGCCACACACTAACCGCGCTGGCGCCGGTAGCGCGTACGGAAACATTCAGCTTTTTGGCATTGCGTAGGTTGATCTTCTTCGGCGCGTCCAGGCGGATGATCCCTTCTTCGCCAATCCAAATAGGAATGGCTATTTCACGCCGAATAGCCAGATCGCCAACACCCTGTGCCGCCAATCGAAGATCGTGGTAACCACGCGATTCATTACCGGTCAGTTTAACGTTGATATTCTCGCGAAACACACCAAATTGCGGTGGCGATGCGTCGACAGATGCGGAAATGATGGCCGGAGCGAGGGCCGGTTTCCAGCTCGATCGAGCTAATTTAGCTTGCCGTGGTCCGTCGTCCCTAAAATGAAAAGTAAGCTGCTCGCCGCTGCTGGCTTTTCGCAACTTGGTATTCGTACTGACCAGCGGTGGGTTAGCACATGGTTGACATAACGGGTCGCCGATAATCAACAATTGGTAGGGACCGGTGACGTTCAAGTAAAATGCTTCTGCCAGCGAAGCACCCTGTGCGTAATGCACGTACATCATCGGGTGTGGGAATTTGGCTTGCAAGGCATACGGTTCCGTCACAGTACCGCTGCTTCCTGCTGCTCCAGCGAGCAGCAATTCTGTGATTTTGACCTGATCGCCACTGGTGTGCATTGAGCCGGCCAGACTGGTCAGGTTATCCGCCAAAGCGCCTGGCAACATAACGCTATGCGATTCTGCCCATTTAAAACCGGCCGAACCAACGCAGACGCCAAGTACCTTGAGTTTTACACTCGGCAATATGCCATTTACCACTTCTGCTTCGAAGCCGAGCTGTTTCAACTGCGAAATTGCCATTTCAAAATTTGGCTCGCGCGTCGTCGTGCGTACGTCAGGCGTCAGGCAAAAATAAAATCCTCCGTCAGGCTGAGAAAAGTCCGCTGTGGCAGATCTGCGTAGCCCTTCGATCGCTTGTTGAGTGGTCGTGCCGGGACCTCGAGTGACTGCCAGTACCGTGCTCAGCAAATAGTTGATACCTGTACCCTCTTTCGCTTTGGGCACGCCATTGGTCGACCAGAATTCGCGAGAATCAAAAGCAACTGCCTCTTGATATGGAATGACTTTGTCGTCCAAAGACAATTGCAGAGCCTGAAACTCTGCATCATCGCGGCAACTTACAAATCGCTCATCGTCGCTAAGGTATTTGCCGTTGGTCCAGCCAAGTTCGATAGATTTACTGAGCAGTTGGATGGCCTTTTTCTTGTCGCCACTCATCGCCGCTTGACCTGCAGCGAGGTAAGCCACAGGATACTGATGAGGCAGCTCGGCGAAGACCTTTTCTAGCTCGACCACGGCTTCAGCATGTTGCTTGTTTTCCATCATCGCCTTGATGGCTTCCCACTGAGTTCGTAATTTGTCGCCAATTGGATTGGCAAAACAAGCTTCCAGCGGACGCCGCGCGTAGAAATTGGCTTCCAATCCAATGTAGCTCGGGTTGCCATTAATCACCCAGCGATAAAAGTAAGTCAGGCTATTGATCGAGGCCATCGGTGTGAAAACAATCGGTAATTCACCCTGGGGTTTCAAATCTTCTTGAATATCGATCGCCGTGGGAAAATCTGCCGAGTAGGCTACACAGTGAATCACGCCTCCCAAGCCACGTCGGTCGATCTCGGCCAACAAAGGACCGAGAATTCGTTCGCGAAACTCGGCTACCGAAGCAGTTTCCGAATTCGGTACATTGTCGAGCACGACAACGTTCTTGGCCGGTATGTTGCGCAGCGCGATATAGTGGTTGGCGATCGTCCTGGATCGCAACGATCCACCGTTAATTACCACAACGACTTGCGAGGCACTCAACCCAGCCAATACCGGCTGAGAAAACTCAGTGGCCACAGAAGTCCATATGGCCAGCGCCAACATCCCCAGCGCGCGTGAGGCGCCCGCATTAGGTGCGCGTACAAACGCCGACGTCAAACAGAACCGATGCGCATTGCGCCCACGGCAGGGTAGGTTTCCCAAAGCAACAACTCGCTTTATTCCTCGTTGACCACGGTTACGGTCGTAGGTTGTTTCGAGAGCGTCCGCTTGGCCACTTGTTGAATATCGTCGACCGAGACCGCCGCGAAGCGTTTAAGGATAACATCCAGCGGTTCGTAGTGGCGGCGCGACAACCAGGACTCGCCGATCGCAAATAGCCGATTGCTGGGCCGTTCATCCGACAGGATCAAACTAGCGACGATTTTGTTTCGCGCTAAATCGAGCTCTCGCTCGGTAACGCCCTTTTCCGAGACTTCCCGAATAACACGCATCATTATATCGGTGTTTTTCTCTGCGTCTTCCGGAGCGCAGCAAAGGTATCCCACGACGCACCCACAGTCGTCGAACATTTGCGGATACAAGGACGCGGTTTCTGCTTGGCCGGTATCAATCAATTCCCAGAACAATCGGCTGCCTGAGTCGTCGGCAATGATACTGCACATCAGTCGCAGTGCGTAACGCTCCGGATCATTCGCACTGGCACCGGGCCAGATTTTGATGATGTACTGCTGGTGCGTTGCATCGCGCGCGATGACGTCATCGGCGTAATGGTATCCGGGCACAATCAGCTTACGGGGCGCCGGCTTGGCAGACCAACCCTGGGTCAGGGCTTCGACTTGCTCAACCAATCCATCGAAATTGATTTGGCCGCTGGCTACCATGAACATATTATCCAGGGAGTAACGCTGCGCATGATACTGTCGCATGTCGTCAACGGTTAATTCGGAGACCGTTTCGGCCGTCCCCAGCACGCGCGTCGCCAGTGGATGACCGGCGAAGAACAACTCCATCGCGCGTTCAAACGCGCCGTAGGGAGGTTGATCGTCGTACATCGCAATTTCTTCCAAGATGACCTGACGCTCGGTTTCGAAATCGTCGGGTTCCAGGCTTGGTCGCATCAAATCGGTCAGCAGATCTACAGCCCGGTCTTGGCATTCTGGCAAAACAGAAGCATAAAAAATCGTTGCGTCTTCCGAGGTACAGGCATTCGACTGAGCCCCGAGGTGATCGAGTTCGCGATTGACTTGCTCAGCCGTTCGGCGCGCCGTCCCCTTGAACACCATATGCTCCAGGAAATGGCTGACTCCCGCAAGGCTAGCCTTTTCGTCGCGCGCTCCGGTAGCTACGAACCAACCTATCGAAGTCGTAAACGCCTCAGAATCGCACGACGCAATAATCTGTGGTCCGCTACCCGATCTATGAGTCAACAGTTCCACTCGGCAACTCCAACGGCTGTGAGCCTACGGTAACCAATGAGAAGTTCTTCGGTGCATGCTGGTGAAAATGCTTCAGCAAACTGTCGCACGTCAAAGCGTCTATTTCCTTGCAAACTTCGGTGCGTGTCGGCACGCGTCCTAAATGATACCAATCGCTGGCAATCTGATTGGAGCGAGCGGCGGATGACTCTTGTTCCATGACCAACGAACTTTTAATGCGAACCTTCAGTCGATCGAGTTCATCCTCAGTCACACCGTCACCCAGCGATCGAACCGTTTCCAATAGCACTTGCAAGGTTTCTTCCGCCCGATTCGTTGTCGTGCCTGCATAGCACAACACGCTCCCTTGTCCAGCCAGTGAGAAACACGTTGCGAAGACCGAATACACTAAGCCGCGTTTTTCGCGAACTTCGGTAAAGAGCCTCGAACTCATTCCATCGCTCAATACTCCCACGAGTGCCCGAGCCTGATAGTATTCTGCGCTTTCATAGGGCACGCAATCATAAGCCAATGCAAGGTGCGTTTGGTTCGAAGCATGATCCGTGTGGCGACTGCCATAGCAGGCCACCAAAGCCGGCATTGACTTGGACTTCAAATCGGGCCAATCACCCAGCAGTTTCTCCACTTGCAAGCAAACATCATCCCAGTCGAAGTCCCCGGCAATCGCCAGAATTGAGCCCGAAGGGTGATAGCTGTTTTGAAAAAAATCGCGCACGTGCGCTATGCGAATCGCCGCCAAGCCTTCGCGAGTCCCCTGCGCCGTGCGACCATAGGGAATCGGAAAGCGAAAACGTTTCAACTCGCTAAAACAACGGTGTGTCGGCTCGTCCTCGAGCGCACGCATTTCCTGAAACGCCAACTGCCGAGCATCCTCGAGTTGCTTGCCTGGTAGATGAGGACGACGAACTAAGTCGGCATACAGTTCCAACGCCCGCGGCAGAACCGCGCTAGGCATCGCACAACTGAACGAAACATGGCTGGTAGTAATCGAACTGCCGCGTTCAATTCCCAAATAGTCGAGTTCCTCCAGATAGGCTCGACTATCAAGCCTGCCACAGCCACGTTGAGCCATTTCGCAGGTAACGCCCGCCAGTCCATCGAAGCCAGTTGGTTCGTAACAGGTACCCGCCGGCAACATGAAGGTGAATGCGGCGGATCTTAGCCACGGCATATGTTCACCAAGCAAGACGAGTCCGTTGGCGAATTGCCGATGGCGTAGCTGCTGATTCATGCGTGTGTTGCTTACCGTGGTCTAAGCGTAGCTTTTGTTGGGTTCAAAACTGTAAGGGATGTGGACTTTCCGGCAACTCTTCCCCGGGCCAGAAAGCGACAATGACTCGTCAGCCAAAATCGAATTAAAATAACTCTGCGATTGGCTTGCCTTCTTCCAGTAAATGAAAGGGCCGACCAAGGCTGTCGCGGGCGTATAGGTCAGTGACACCCATCGCGTGATATACCGTCTTGGTCACATCCGCAGGGGTAACAGGCAGATCGGCCGGATATTCACCGAATCGGTCGCTGGAACCATATGCTTGACCGCCGCGAATGCCACCGCCCGCCATAACGACACTCAAACAATGAGTCCAATGGTCGCGGCCAGCTCCGGATACTCCTCCCGAGCGTGGATCGCCGATCTTGGGCTTGCGCCCCATTTCACTAGTAACCATCAGCAGAGTTTCATCGAGCAGTTCGCGCTGCGCGAGATCTTCGACAAGCGCAGAAAAACCACGATCAAACTCGGGAAGCAGATTCTCTTTTAAGCAAACGAAATTATTTCCGTGGGTATCCCAGCCGCCAGCACTTTTGCACTTGTCCGCGATCGCTTCGTTCTCTTTCCAAAACACGGTGATGAACGGCACTCCAGCTTCGACCAACCGTCGAGCCAACAGCAGGCTCATGCCATTGACGGTGGAACCATATCGTTCGCGCAACGCGACCGGTTCGCTCTCGACATCGAATGCCTTAGTCGTCGTCGCAGACAGCAACAGAGAAACGGTCCGAGCTTGATGTTTGCGCCACAAGTTTTCCGCGGGATACTGTTCGAATTCGCGTTTGGCAATATTCAGCCGCTGCAATAATTCTTGGCGTGATTGAAGTTGGTCACGCGTTACATCACCTTGCAGAACTAGCGCCGGTGCGGTGAATTTCAGTGGCTCGTTAATACTCCCGGAGATGTACATCGGATCGTGTTCCACACCCAATCGCGCCGCAAACTGGCCAGGTCGAGTGTAGGGCGCGCGACTTGGCTTGTGAGGCAAAGTAATTGCATTTGGCAAGCTGCTATGTGGCGGTCGGCGCGCGGCGACAACCGAACCCATAAACGGCCAATCGTCGGGATAGGGCGTACGGTCATTTCCTAGCGACAGAAAAGTTGGATCGGGTACATGCCCAGTCAAGTTGTAGTAATATCCAGCGTGGTGATCATTCGTGTTCACTCGCCCCGAGACTGACTTGATGATTGCCAGATGGTGCGCTTGCTTGGCCAGCAATGGAAGATGTTCGCTCAGTTGGACGCCTGGCGCTGATGTCGAAATTGGTGCAAATGGACCTCGGTATTCCAGGGGAGCGTGAGGTTTCAAATCCCACATGTCGATATGCGACGAGCCCCCGCACAGAAAGAACAGAATCGTCGATTTGGCCTTGCCGCCCGATTTCGCGCCAGGGCTGGACGCAGCTTGAGTGAGCGAAGGCAATCCAAATTGATAGCCGGCAAATCCTAATCCGGACGCGACCAGAAACGTTCGTCGGCTTGAGTTGTGAGTTGAGGTTTGCGGTAGCATTTTTCGTTTTCCTCGAATTGAGAAAATCTCATTGTAAACCACGATCAGGCCAAATGAGCACGCTCACTTCTTTTTTGGTACTTCGGTACGAATTGGCCAGTCTGCCGACTCGCTGCGGGCAGACTTCAAGTAATCGTCCAATTTCCGAGCGATAATTGAATTGCTGGAGGAAATATCCAGTTTTTCTCCGATATCGCTATGCAAATCGTACAGCGCGATGGGCGCCTCTGGGTTCCTCTCGCGAATTGCCTTCCAGCGCCCTTGGTAGAGGGCCGCTTGGCTGAAGCCTCGTTCGTGAAACTCCCAATATAAAAACTCGTGTTTGGCTTGAGCTGCTGGGTTACTTCGCAACGTGGCAGCGAAGCTGATCGAATCCAGATCGCTTGGCTTGGCTGCCCCTGTTAATTCGCAGGCAGTAGCGAACCAGTCACCATGATAGGCCACGTGGTCGGATTGTTTCGCAGCCGCCACAGTCCCGGGCCACCAGGCAATGCAAGGCACGCGAATACCGCCTTCTGTTAGACTTCTTTTGATGCCCGTCAGCGGTCCAGCGGGCTGGAATCGGCTGAGGTTGTGATTGCTTTCATTGTGTGGACCATTGTCGCTAGTAAAGATGACAACCGTGTTTTCGGCTAGCCCAAGTCGACGCAGTTCGTCCAGCATCTTGCCGACGTTCGTGTCTAATCGTGTGATCATCGCAGCCTGGCCTTTATCTTGATTAGGCCAGTTCTGAGTTGCGTAGGGGCCGTAGTCCGGCACGTGCGCACCATCTTTCAAATCGCGATTGCGTTCGTTGTTGGCATGTGGAATCACCATACTCCAATACAAGAAAAACGGCTGGTTCTTATTTTGGTTGACAAACTTGATCGCTTCATCGACAAACAAATCATCGGCATATATCTTTGCTTCGGTTGCATACCCGGCGCCCGTTTCACCTACTGCGGTAATGACATTGGGCAAGGGGACTCGTTCTTCGTTGCGCCACAGAAAACTTGGAAAATGGTTGTGGGCATGATGCTGATTCAAGTAGCCGAAAAAGTACTCAAAGCCTTGTTTGCGTGGTAATCCCGACTCAGCCAGACCGATGTCACCCAGCCCCCACTTGCCGACTAGCGCAGTGCGATATCCAGCCGACTGGAGCGTTTTAGCGACCGTTAAATCCTCTGGACGGAGCGCTTGTGCTTTAGGATTGACCGTACCAGCATTTCCACGCACGCGCGTATGACCATGGTGCTGGCCCGTCATCAAAACGCTGCGCGACGGAGCGCATACCGTTGCTCCCGCGTAGAACTGCGTAAATCGCAGACCTTCTCTGGCCATCTGATCCAAGCGTGGAGTCTGAATTACCTTTTGTCCGTAGCAACCAAGATCGCCGTACCCAAGGTCGTCCGCCATGATCCAAATCAAGTTTGGCGCTGCCCAGCCCATTGGCGAACAAACCAACACAGTACACAAAGCGATCCAAACACGGTTCAAAGAAACAATTGCTCGACGCATGAAAACGATCTCACCTAGCGGTACAACGGCAAAATTACTCAGATGCTTGGCGAAGGAAGTCGGGCAGTCGGCGAACTTGACCTTGTTTATCGATGCAGGCAATGCGACTGGTCCCTTCGACGATTACTAGCTGATCAGGTTGACGAATTATGCGATAGCTGTGGTAAATGCTGGCTCCCCGCGCTTTGTCGACTTTGGTATTCAAGTGCAGCACATCGTCAAATTCGGCCCCTGCCAAGTATTGTACATTCATTTCCGCCACGACCAGCATTAGGCCAGTAGCCTCGAAATCTTTGTAACTGTGACCCATTTCGCGCATCAATTCGACTCGTCCACGCTCGAAGTAATTCAAATACTGTGCGTGATGAACTCGTCCTTGCCCGTCGGTCTCGTTGTAGCGAACGCGAATTTCCAGGTGGTGTTGCATGGGTCACGAGAAAAAACGTTATTGAATCCACGAAGAGAATTGGTAACACTGGTGCTTCCGTAACGTGCCTGCTTCCTGGCTGGGCCTCCCCTCGCGAAGTTGTTTTCCGCGCAAGGTTGGATTGACCTATAGCAGTGCGAAACCGTAAATTGGTGGGCGAGATAATAACCGGTAAGACACCATTCGCAAACTACTTTTCAAGTAATCCTTGCAACTCTTCTCTATTCTTCCACTAAATTGAACCAACATGAGTACAGGTGAAGGAGCAGTTACCGACTATCAAACGGCTCGGGGAAGGGATTACCCGACGATTCGGCAATTTACGGTATTCTTGGAGAATCGTGTTGGCCAGCTATTGGAAGTAGTTCGCAGATTTGAAGGGACCGGAATTCGAATCGTAGCACTTTCGATCAGCGATTCGGCTGAGTGTGCGTTTGTCAGATTTCTGCTGAGCCATCCCGAGCGCGGTCGCGAAATTCTCGAACGAGCAGGATTGGCGCTCATCGAAACCGACCTCATCGGACTCGAATTGCCCGGTGGAAGCCAACCGCTATTGCAGATTTGCACTGCGCTGTTGCAAGCCGAAATCAACATCATTCAAGCTTATCCCTTGATGCTTCGCGCACACGGCGCGCCTGCGGTCGCAATCATGGTCGACAATACCGAGGTCGCGTTAGACATGTTGGCTCGCAAAGGATTTCGCATGATCACCGAAGACGACTTGCTCGAAGAAGTCACTGAGTAGTCCTTGGCATCATGTTCCACGCGTGTTGCCATACCAGTGAATGTGGGCGCGAGAACAGTATCGTACGTGATGGTCGCTGCACCATGGGACCAGCCACTGTGCTTGCTGGTCAAGGGCATCGGTTGTGATACCTTGCGGCATCAGCAACACGCGTTGCCCGTCATAATCGACTAACTCGTCTAGAAACCTCAATACCTCCTCGGCGTCCGCAGTCGTATCAACTACGAATTTCAATTGATAGGCATGTTCAGACATCAATCGCAGGATGATATCGACACGTTTCCTGCGATGCTCGTGGGCATGAATCCAACCTGCGGATGCGCCCCGCGGAGCTGAGCTGGAAAGCTTGGGACTGATTGAAATCAAATCGCATGGTACTGACTGATAGATCGTGGCCGCAGTTTCTATGGTGATATGTCGATTGGCCGCAGCGATTGAGGCGCACAACTCCGGCAGCGCTCCATATATCATGGGCTCGCCTCCTGTCAGCACAACGTGCGAAGCCGAAAACGCCAAGACGCGCTCGGCGACCTGAGTTGCTGTAAGGTAATCACCTTCGGGCCGCCACGAACTGTAGGGGGTATCGCAGAACCAGCATCGTAAATTGCAACCGCTGGTCCTGGCAAATACGCTGGGCACACCCGTCAGAAATCCTTCGCCTTGGACGCTTTGGTAGATTTCGCTGATCCGAATCAGGGCCCCCTTTCGCAATCGAATTTTGGATTCCATACTTCACAAACTATAAAATCTACCCATAGTTAGCAAAACAGTTGGCCAGTCGGAAGCACACGTATTGAAAGCAAGTAACGCCGCTAACCATTTTTGTTGAGAGGAAATTCGTGCCTACTCCGTTCCAGGACCAATTGGAAATTTTTGAAAACAGTTTTCCAGACCGAGACTATACGATCGAGATTACTTGCCCCGAGTTCACGTCGATTTGCCCAAAGACTGGTCAGCCTGATTTCGCTACACTGGTGATTTCGTACGTTCCAAACAAAAAGTGCGTTGAATTGAAGAGCCTGAAACTTTACCTACAAAAGTTTCGCAATGAAGGCATCTTCTACGAGAATGTTACCAATCGCATCCTGGATGATTTCGTGGCGGTCGCCGAACCGCGCAGCGCAACGCTGCGCAGTCATTGGGGAGCACGCGGCGGAATAACCTCAGTTATCACAGTATCTTTCACAGCCCAACGATAGACGAAAAATGAACGATCGACCAAGTGTACTATTGAGTGGTTTTGGCGACGAGGCCGCAAACGAAAAGTTGGCGATTCAACAGTTCGCAGCCTTTGCGGCGATTGGCCTGCAGTATTATTCGATTCGCTTTATTGACGTCGGTGAGGGCATTAAGAATGTAATGTTGCTGTCGAACGCTGAATTGAAAAAAGTGAAGGAGATGCAAGAAGCCTATGGCCTCAGCGTAGCTTCGATCGGCTCGCCCATCGGGAAAGTCAAATTGCTGGATATCGACGACGGAACACACAACAAATACATTCCGTTTAAACAATATTTGGCCAAAGACGTCAAACACATGTGCGAAGTGGCCAACATGCTGGGTACCAAATTGGTGCGCGGATTTTCCTTCTACCATCCGAAGGGAACCCGACCCGAGGATCACATGACGCAAGTCTGCGACCAGCTCGGCCAAATCGCGGACGCGTGCGAAAAAACGGGGCTGACCTTTGGCTTGGAAGTAGAGGCCAATCTCGTTGGTCAAACTGGCAAACTGCTGGCGGATATTCACAAGAAAGTCAAGAGTTCCGCGCTGGTACTGATTTTTGATGGCGCCAACTTAATTTGCCAAGGGATGACGCCCGACGAGGTTTTCTCGGAATACTTGGCGATGAAGAACGGTTTGGGGTGGTTGCATATCAAGGACTATCGACATCCGACTGCCGCCCAGCGATTGGAACACGTCGATGAAGCCTCGCTGAAGAACTTCGTACCGGCTCATATCGGCGATACTGGCCACGAAGCGATTCTGCGGGACTTGGCAACCGAAATTCCAAAGATCGAGAAACGCATGAAGAAACGGGGCGCTCCGGGCGTATTCCTGGACTTGGAACCGCACGTAAAAGGTGGCGGACAGTTTGGCGGATTCTCCGGTCCCGATGGTTTTGGCGTCGCTCTGCGAGGGCTCTGCAAAGTTCTCGACTACGTCGGCATCGGATATCATATTCGGGACTTTGACGATATTCGGCACGCGCGAGGATTCTAGAGTATTGAGTGCACAAACGCACGCGTCGACTTTTCCCAGGAACGATTTCGAAATTGTCATTTTATTCAAAATTGGGCAAATATGTTGGCAGCACTTTCCCTCAGTCGTGTTCGCTCGGTGAGCCTTTATGCTTTGCTGGGAGTTTTGTTGCTGGAGAATTCGGCTGCTGCGCAAGACGGTGCACCAACGATTAACTCTGGCGACACAGCGTGGATCTTGGTGGCAACGGCGCTCGTTCTGTTTATGAACATTCCTGGCTTGGCCCTATTCTATGGCGGATTAGTACGATCGAAAAATGTACTCTCGTTGCTGATGCAATGTTTGGCGCTGACTGCGGTGATCTCGCTGCTGTGGATGGTCTGCGGTTACAGCCTTGCCTTCAGTACGGTTGGGATGTCCAAAGGGGAAATTGGACTGCACTCGTTTATTGGCGGCTTGGACAAGTGTTTCTTTGCGGGAATAACGGCGGAATCCGTCAGCGGATCAATACCCGAAATATTGTTCGCGGCATATCAAATGACTTTCGCCGTGATCACGCCTGCGCTGATAATTGGCGCGTTTACCGAACGCATGAAGTTTTCCGCAGTCTTGCTGTTTTCATCGCTGTGGTTGCTGGTGGTCTACGTACCAATCTGCCATATGACATGGTCGGGTGATGGCGCCTATTTTTACGACCTGGGAGTCAAGGACTTTGCCGGCGGAATTGTGGTTCACATCACCGCAGGTTTTGCAGCGCTGGTCGCTTGTGTTTTAGTTGGTCCGCGCGCCGGGTACCCGCAGCAACTTCAACCACCACACAATATGACCATGACGGTAACTGGCACGGCCATGTTGTGGGTCGGCTGGTATGGATTTAACGCTGGCAGCGCTTTGAAGGCCAATGGTGACGCAGCCATGGCGCTGATGGTCACGCATATTTCCGCGTGCGCCGCGACTGTAGTCTGGATGGCGATCGAGTGGATCAAGCTGCGCAAACCCAGCGTGTTGGGTGCCGCGACCGGTTCCGTTGCCGGACTAGCAGCCGTAACTCCGGCCAGCGGTTATATTGGACCCATCGGCGCATTAATGATCGGAGCGACTGCGGCTGCGGTTTGTTACCTGTTTGCCACCACCATCAAACGCCGCGTCGGCTATGATGATTCTTTAGACGTGTTCGGCGTTCACGGAGTCGGGGGTTTTTGGGGAACAGTTCTGGCCGGCGTCTTTTGCGCTGGGATGTTTGGCGGAAAATCAGGCGACGTCAACATACTCTCCCAGTTGGGTATCCAGTTTGGTGCAGCCGCAGGCAGCGCCGTTTTCGCGCTAATCGCGAGCTATTTGCTGCTCAAGATCATTGACGCAACCATCGGTCTACGAGTCAGTGGCCAGTCCGAATTCGAAGGCCTAGATTTGGCCGAACACGGCGAACGTGGATACAACTATTGACACCCTCTCAAGCATTGCCAATCTGCAATTTCACGTTGAGAAAAAACCCAGGCGCTATTCGAAGAAGATAAACAGTTACCAGAAGGTCCGAGCGAACATGAATCGCCAGCGTTGATTGTGAGCTTGGCGGCTATGCCGAACAGGAAGGTAGTCCCGCATTGGTCGTCGAAATTGTTAGCTCTTTCTCCGTCGCGAAGGACTCCAATTTGCCGCGAGAACAGTATGCCAAAGCCGGTGTTATGGAGTATTGGCTGATCGACGCTCGCTCCCAGTCGCATTCGATGGAGATTCAGCACTTAACGGAAGGCGCCTATCCATCCGCGTCTCGAACGGACGCCGCATCGCCTTCGTGGGCTTTGTCGCGCTATATCGCGCTGATCCAGGCGAACAGTGGCGCACCAGAAGGCGAGCATCGAATTCGTTTCGATCCCGGCACCACCCACATGCAAGCCAGCCCAGAGATCGCGTTGGGCAAGAAGATGCCCGTTCGTTACTTGGAGTTTCGCACTTCGAAGCTCAAGCAAGTAATCGTACGAGGTGACAATGTATTCACTGTTGAAGTCGATCCGCCAACCAGCAAGTGACCCAACTTGTTCTAGTTGGGCTCCCCGCCGTGGCAAGCCACACCAGGACACTCATGCGCAGCCCAAAGAGCACCAGTGCGCGCGGCCAAGATTGCGTCAATTGCCTGGAAAGAGTTCATCAATCCAAGTGCCGACCAAATCATTATCACCGGCGGTAATCGGACCATTTGCACGCGGTTCGTTCGCGTTGAGTTCATTGATGATCCACAGGCTATCCAAGGGTGTCAATCGACCGTCGTCGTTGACGTCCAAGTATGCGGTCCGATCGGTCGATTCGAAGACTCTTGGAAGCACACCGGTAGTGGGATGACTGACCCGCGGCGCATTCAGTTCGTTTGCGATTAGAAGGGCGTCCAGTGCTGAGATGTATCCATCGCGGTTCACGTCACTCGGTTTGGCAGCGTTATGCCATGCCAAAGAATGTTCGCCGCCAAGTCCTCCGCCCCTTACAGCTCGCGTGTTGAGATAGTTGATAACGATCAGCGCATCCAGAGGCGAGGCGAATCCATCTTCAAAGACATCATAATATGGCGGCGGACCGAGCGAACTGGTGATGGCTGGAAACCGAGGACTCGGGCCAGTCACCGCATGCGAGTTGAGTTCGTTGATTACCAGCAGTGCATCCAGGGGCGTCACGAATCCATCGTCGTTGACATCGACATCGAGGGTAGAGTTGTGCCAACTGAGCGCCTTGGCGGCAACCAGTTTGACGTTTTCGATCTTGACTCGCGAATTGTCGGTCGTGCCAAGGCCGACCAGATCGACGTAAAGCGTATTAACGGAGCCGGCCGGCAACTGCGCCAGATCGATCGACACATTCATGGGCTGCGCCAAGTTCACCGTACTTCCGCTGGACTGAAGTCCGGTAACGGTCACACCCGGCGCGACGAAAACTCGACCGTCGGCTTGGATATTGAGCAATCCGTCGCTGCCGGTCAAACCGGTAATGGGTGCTAGCTGTGATAGTGTTTCATTGGCTCGCAGCAGCGCGACTTCGATCGCGTCGCCCGGCTGGCTAGCGCTACCGACATCCAACTGGATGCCGCTGAGCGTGAAAGTCAGTTTTTGAGTTCCCACGGGCAGAATGAATGTTTGCGAGAGGTCCGTCAACATCGAGCCGACGGTCTCAGTCAGCGTGGCTCCCGCGCCAATGCTGACGCTGCCGACGATATCCCAAGTGAATTGAGGATTGGCTGGATCATTGATCGTAAATGCACCATTCATGATACCGGTCGCGGGACCGTCGGCGATGGCTTGGCTGACATGCGATGCCAGCAGAACGAATCCGTTCTGATCACCCATCAATCGATTTCCGTCGATCATTCTTCGGCGGTCGCTGGGTTCAGCAGACGATTTCCATACTCGGTTGATGATATCGAGATCGATTTGTGTTGGAGTCTTACGCGATCCAGGCGCGAGCGAGGCAGCCATAAGCGCCTCTGGGTGGGCTATCGGATCTAGCTCGCTGTACGGCCCGAACAATTCGTATTGACCATAGTCACCTAAAATGAATTTCTTGCCGCGATAATCGGTCATTACTTGGCGATCAAATCCGTCAAAGGCAAACGAGAAACCGATCAAGTGTCCAATCTCGTGCAGCGCCGTGGAGTACAAATCATATCTGCCTCGAACCTGTTCATTGTTCGGGTCTGCGAATTCCGAACTATCCCAAGGAGTTCGATCGATGTACCAGCCGTTTGCATCCGCATTCACATCGAACACGATCGACGCGCGCGTGACACCGCCGTTCGGGCTGAACTCGATAATGCGAGCTTCGGCCAATTGACCTTGGGGCAGGTCTTCGACGAACACGTCCACGGCAGGCACGAAGAAATTGGGTGCGTCGACCAGCGAGTTCCAACTAGCTATCGCTGCGGATACAGCATTCAATATGCGTCCGTCAAAACTACCCGTCAGTATTGTCTGGCTGATCGATTCGTCAACCGCAGGAGAAAGTCCCGAAAGGAAAGTGGAATTGGCCAGTAGGCGAAGTAAGGTCGCCGATGGCAACTGAGGAGCCCGCACATCGTTCCAAACTCCGAAGATACTCGTATCATCCGGTATCGCGGTGACCCTTGCATAATATTGCTGAGTGGGGTCGTTACCGACTTGGTCTGGACGACGGCGTTTCGCAGCCTCATAGGTGGGACGTAGGAAACCGATTCCCGCGTCGCTGCCATGTTGTTGAATAATAGCATCGAATCCTGCCTGATCCATAATTTCGATCAGATGCATGGCCCCATGTGCTTTGGTTACAAGTTCATGCACTTCCACTCCGGAAAGGTCAAACTTCGGCAAGGTCGAATCGGGAGCATGGTGTTTTCTGGCCTGGTCCTCAAGTGCTTTGAGCACGACGTCAAGCGCACCACCTTGATCGAAATGGTCAAACTCTTTTGAGAGATTGATGCCGAAGTGCCCGGTTCCGTCACTGATCGCTTTGAGCTCCCCATTGACGATTTGCAATTCACCGCCGCCGACAATTTTCGTATTTGGCCCTAGGAACTGTGAGTGTTTGAACTCGTCGAGCAAAACACCATTTGGCAGAGTCCCAGCACCGGCATGTTCGATGCGCTGTTTGCCGTAGAGATTGCCGTGTTCATCCATAACAAATATGAACGATGAATTAGTGTATTGACCGTCAGGGTAACTTGTAAGACCATGCAGGGACGTGATTGGCTGACCATTGTGCGCCCAGTAAAGGCGGCGGTCTCTGCCTACTACAATTCTCGTCAACTTCAGGTCGTCGGGCGCCAGTCCCTGCAGGTTATTGTGAGCGTCTTGAAACGCTTTGGCGTTAGAATGCTTATCCGAAAAATGTTTGAGCTGCGAATCCGTAAAAGCAGGGTAAAATTCGGGATGTGGCTTTGCTGGCGGTGTCGCGGCGGCCCCGGCGGGTACGGCCGCGCTTGGATTGTCGATGACTTGGCTCTGGTGCAGCGACTGAAGTTGGTTCATCTCCATTTTATAGTAGTGCGAGTTGTATCCCCCCAGGTCATCCGGACTGAGATGACTTGCGCCCTGGCTGAGCTTTTCCGCTTCATAATCGAGCGTACCGTAATGCCATATATCGTTCGGCTCAATCGGTGAGCCGTTGACGGAAACTGTGGCCGTTTGTTGACTTTTGCCCAGCAACGGTGTTTGGCCGGGACGATCGACTTCGTCCGCAACGAACGCCACGATGGCCGACTTCTCCATCCGACTGGCCGGTTCATGTTGTAGTCGAGTTAGTTGTTTTCTCAGTTGCAGTGCCACCAATTGTCGTCGCGCGTAGGCCAAACTGCGTTCAATGGCACCGGCGCTGTCGCCCGCCAAATTCAGCTTCTGGACCATGTTGCGAGAAAAACTCTGCAAGTCTGCTGAGCGCACAATACTGGAACCGACGTCGATAACGCTGGTCGCCAAATTGGTACTCAACCGACCAACTTGACCGGCCATGACGATCGATTGTTCGACTAATCCGCCAAACGCTCGCGCCGCTCCTCCGCCGACATGGATCGTCGCGCCGAGTGCCGACGAGCCGACAATTGAAACGCCGCTGGCCAAGCCAGTCGCCGCACTGCGGACTCCTGTACCAACGGCCGAAGCGGTCGAGCGCCCCACGGCGAGCGCACCCGCACCGGCGGCCAGTCCTGCCTCATTGACGAATGCTCGCGAAGCGCCGAAGACCGTTTTCAGACCACCGGCGATACCCGACATTTTGCCAACTCGTCCCAACAGGCCTACGGCTGCGCCACCAACATTGAGCAAGTTGAAATCGGCGGCTAGCTGTCCCAGATGAGCGGTTTCGCCGTTGAGTATCAAGTCGGGTATGCTGGCGACTTCGTTAACGATCGCTTCGAAAGTCGCTTTCGCAGTCATTACCGCTCCTTGCTGAGCGACTGCCTGACCCACCATTGAATAGTAGCGACGCTGTGAACGATCGCTGAGCAATCCGTTATCGCGTAACCCGAGGCTAGTAAAGTCGGCAGCCATCGCGCCCAACTCGGTGAACGCTTGCGCGGTACCGACCAAGGCTCCGCCGATAAACGCGTCGACATGCAGCAACGACGCGAACAGGAATCCACCCAGCGACGATTTCGAAATCTTGTTCGCATCGCGAGACATTCGATTCAACGAGTCCATATTTCTCGTCAAACCCGCCGTACTGTCTTTCGAGAATTGGCCGAGTTGGTTCGCGTAAGCGTTCAGTCGTTCGCGTCCTGTCTTGAGAGCTTCATCAATGTTCCCGGTGTAATACCAGGCTGCAATTCCTTCAGGTTTGGCCGCGAGCAGCGACGCCGCGAACACAGATGCTCCAGCCACAACTCGAAACGAATCGCCGATTCGCTTGTCGATTTGCTTGATATTTTCCTTGTAAGACTCGCCGAATTCCATCGCGGTCGAACCAAAGGGATTCGCAACTCTAGAGCCCCAGACATGGGCAGCGATATTCTGCCGCGAGCCGCGCGATTGTGCGCTGGCCATCCAGCTATCGCCGCCCGCGGTCGACCTGCCTGTGAAAAACTCTCTCGATAAACCAGTTGGATCGAAGTAATTGGCGGGATCGCCACCGGCGTAGCGATACAGGTTGAGATCGCCACCGCCAAATCCTGACGGGTCAACCGAAATAAATCTCCCCAGCGCTGGATCATAATATCGCGCGCGGTAGTAATAGAACCCCGTCGCGGCGTCCAACATACGACCCGTATAAAAATAATTGCCCACGAGGGATGGGTTCTCGCGGAACGCAAATTTCCCATAAGCGTCGTAGCGAATTCTGTCCAGCGCAACTCCTGTGGGGTCGATGATGTTGCGCACCGAACCCATTCGATCAGTCAACAGCCAGTGGTAATTGGCTGCTCCAAGGTCTTGCGCAAATATCTGATCGGTCATGGGACCGTGCATGTAGGCAACGCTGGGGACCAAGCTGTTGTTCTGCACTGAAAACTCGACCATTACGTCATCGCCATCGTATGCGTAGACGCGGTCGAGCACGGTACTACCACTGCGCTGGACCGTCTGTCGAATCCGCCGATTTAAGCCATCGTAAACAAACTGGACTCTTTGCACGACATTCTCTTGCGCATCGACATCCGAAACCGAGGTCATGCGATTGCGATGGTCCCATTCCATCAGTCGTTTGGCCCCGGTTTGCTGCTCGCGCACCAGCACAATATTCCCTTCGGCATCGTATTCGTAGGTGTGCCTACCATCCGATACGACTCGGTTTCGACCACCGATGACAATGGAACTACTGGTACTCGTGGCAGTCGTATTACCAGCCGCGTCGTAACGATAGATCTCATCGGCTAGGTTACCGGAGTAGTCAATACCGGCCAGTCGATGTAACGGATCGTAAGAGTAGATCGCTTGACCAAACTCGTCAGAGTGCGTGGCGATTTCCCCAGAAGCATTGTAGGTATAGTCGAGCTGATGCAGTTTACTTCCCGATGCCGATTGAACGATCTGCCGCACCATGCCGCGATCTTCGTAATCCATGTCGCTGGTGGAGACAACTTGCCCAGCAGCGCTTGCGCGCTCCAAGCGATCGATGCGGTACGACAGGTCAGCAACGTACTCGAAATTGACTCGCTTGTCCGTTGCAAATGAACCTGTTTGACGAATAGTAGTTATGCGGTCCTTGGTTAAATCGCGCAAGTAGCTGTTCTGGACCAGAACTGGGCCCGCAGCCAGTCGAAGCTGAGTTACCTCGGGTCTGCCAAGTGGATCAGGCGTGTAATTCACTTGGATCGGTGACAAACCAACGAGCGTCATTGATTGATTGGCAATTCGATTGGATGCGTCCTGAGTAAACCCAATCGTGAAATTTGAAACCGAGTCACGAACCGTAGTTGCACGGCCGACGGCATCGGTATCCATGAAAATCGAGTGGATGATCGTCCCTTGACTATCGAGCCATTTTTCCGTTCGAACTCGATTTGCGAAATCGTATTCGTATTCTTTGCGGCGCCCGTTTCGATCGACGCTGGATATCGCTTGACCAGCGGCGTTGTACGTTGTTGTGCGTGTGCCAAATGAAGTCGTTTCCGTAATCGGCCGATCCAGTCCGTCGAATTTGATGGTGGTCACATTTTGCGAAGGATCGCTGACGCTCTCCACATTGCCGCCCAGATCGTAGGAGACTAACGAGCGTCCTCGAAGCGAATCGATGGTCAGAACGCGTCGGTTCAATCCGTCGTATTGAAACTCTGTCGGCGGATTTCCAACTGCATCAAAGTGAAATCTCAAGTTGCCAATCGAATCAACGACGAAGCGTTGTTCGTTGGTGGCTGCATCCGACTCGCTCTCAAGATGATTTCGCTTGTCATATTTGCGAGTGACAAACCATCGGCCTTGCTGTACCTTGGCAACATTCCCCACAGCGTCGTAGGTAGTAACTCGATCCGGTTCACCGCGGATCGATTCACGCGACACGCGCCCCAGTCCGTCATAATGGATGCTCGAGCTGCTGGTTCCCAAAGCGTCGATTTGTTCGACTCGGAAGCCGCTCGCGTCGGTAATATAACGATTGGTCGTGACCAGTGGACTCGCACCTGGTACCATTATGGACCGCTTAGTCACACGACCAATTTGATCGTATTGCCACTCTGTACGCTGGCCCAATGCATCCACCATAGCGGCAACATCGCCGGCGTGGTTATACTCGAATCGGGAAACGCTGGTTCGCGGTGCTTGTCGAGTCCCCGTCGGAGCTTGAGTCTCGATTCGTCGATTCATGCGATCATAGGCTTGCGTAATCGCAAACTCTTCACCGCCGATTGGAACTTGTTTAGTTACATTTCCAACCGCATCGTAAAACGTCTGCGTCACGAGTCCCTTGGAGAATCCGGGAGTTACGAGCGTCGAGGCTTGAACGGGAGTGGCTGCGGAATGTAGCGTGCGAATTACTCGTCCCAAATCGTCGTATTCGGTTCGCGTGGCGTAGAATTCGCCGGTCAAGTCGCGTGGATCAGTACTTAGGATCGGTCTACCCAGGGCATCATATTCTGTGCGAGTCTTCTCCTGTTCGGGACGGCCCTTGGCCATGACTTGCTCGACAGGCAATGATCGAGCATCAAACGTGGTGGTGTGCACAAGGCCAATCGAGTTGGTGACTTGAGTCATGTTTCCAATCGCATCGAACTGATTGAGAGTCACCGAGCCGAGTGGATCTGTTTCTCGAATGGTCCGCCCCAGGCCATCGTTGTCCTTTTTCCAGTCGTTTTTGCGAGCATCTGTGGTGATTTGCGTGCTGCCACTGCGGGCGTAGGCGATCAAAGTCTCATGACCCAACGGATCTTTCTTGTAGGTCATGCGATTGAGAGAGTCGAATTCCTGATGCGTTGTTCCAAATTTGTCCGTAGTCGATACTGGGTTTCCCCAGCGATCCAAGACGACTCTCACCGATTCTCCGACAGGATTGATAGCCAGAACTGGCCGCCCCAAATTGTCATATTGACGCAAGCTGACATAGACTGGCCCGCCGATCCCAATGTGTTTAATTTGGCGACCGTCTTCGTCATATTCGTAACGCTCGGTTAGCTGCGCAGGGACATCGACCGTTCCCGCTGCATAGGTAACACTGCGCAAGAGGCTGGCGGCATCGTATTCATAAGTCGTTGCAAACGCTGCTCCGCGCGGATCGACGTAAGTCGCTAAATTGCCCGCCAAATCATAGCGCCATTTCTGCACATCTCTGTGACCATCCCCATCGCGTCCTGCCGCTCGTGCCAACGAAGCTTGCGAACCGCTGGCCGTGTAGGTCGCGACTGTTGCAAACGTCGGGCCGCGCGGATCGACATGAGTAGTCTTTGCACCGCCCACCTGATACGTCGTCGTGTAAACGCTTGGCGTGCCAGGGACTTCGGGAGTACCAGTGGGTTGTTCCATGCGAATGATGCGGCCAAGCGCGTCATATTGCATGCGTTTGGCGTAGAACGCTCCTCGCGCGTCTTGATCGACAATTACGTGCCCCGCACTGTTGTATTGCAGTCGCTGGACGCCACCTTCTGCGTCCGTGAACGAGCGCTTGCGGTTGGCGGCGTCGTAGACAAACGTCGTTGTCGATCGAGTATCAAGTGAATTTAGCTCGGGCTGAATGGTCTTAATGATATTTCCGACCGGGTCGTAGAAAATCTCGGAAATTCGCGCTGTGGGATCCGTGGTCCTGATCAACTGGTTTTTCCGATCGTAGGTATAGCGAATCACTCGATCAGGAGAATCTTGGCCAGCGCTAGCGCCCTTGCCAATTTGTTTTTCGACAATGACGTTTCCATTTCGATCGTGCGTGTGTTCCTTAACAAAGCCACCCGAGTCGGTGATTTTGACTTGCCGCCCGAGCAAGTCTTGATCGTAGACGATCGAGAGTTGTTCACTGCCAGTCGAGTTCTTCCGCGCCAGGATATGTGCGTCCAAATATCCGGCTGAGTCAAAAACGAAAGACTCGACGCGTGGTGGCAACGGTGCGGCAGGTGTACCGCGAGGTTGGCTGGTGCGCTCCAAACGACCCAGCGCGTCGTAATCGTTGAACGAAGTGTAGTAGGCTCCCCGTGGATCTTGTGTCGATTTCAAATTATTGCTTGGGTCGAAAGTCTTAATCGTGGTTGCGATTTCGCCTGGGTCCTCGGGAGTGCCTGTGCGGAAACTGGTTTCAACCCGATTTCCCTGCGCGTCGTAATTGTGGAACATCGTGTAAAAGGCACCACGTGGATCGGTTAATTCCTTTAAGTTGCCCGCTTGGTCGTATTTGAAAGTCGTGACGTACAATTCGCCGCCATGGTATCCTTCGTTGGGCACCGATGTGTTCACGGTCGATTTCTTCAGACGGCCGAGAATATCGTACTCAAGCGAGGTCTTAACGCCGCGCGGATCAGTTCGCGAATCTACGTTGCCAGCGGCGTCATATCCGGTCAGGGTGACAAGTTTTTCGTCGTTGCCATTGAGTCCCGACGCTCGTTCGACTTTGATCGGCCGCGAGCGTTGGTCATAGGTGTAGCTGGTAACAAACTGAGCTCCGCTTTCCACGCTCCGCGCATCCGAGAAGGCTACAACTCGTCCGAGCGTGTCGTAAACGTAACGAGTCTTGTGGCCCTCGGCGTCGGTAGATTCGATGCGGCGTCCGAACTTGTCGTAGGAGAATCGCTCGGTGTGAGTCAAGCCGCCGATACCGCCCACTAAGATCGAAGAAGCCGAATTCTGTAAGCCCGCATTGGGAGACACGGTCGCCAGCACGTTACCATACGGATCGAATTGCGTGGCGGTGACGTAGCCGAACGCATTGACCGTACCGTACAACCGATTTAGCGCATCGTACTCGTAGGTCAATGATATGCCGTGCGGATTCGTGGACTTTATCCGATTACCCACAGCGTCGTAATCGTACAGCCAATCTTTGCTGAGAGCATCGGTTTTCTTGATCAGCCGATTGGATTTATCGTAAGCGTATTGAGTGATCCACTGGCGATTGCGGGGGTCGGTTTCGCTGATCAAATTCCCGGCTTTGTCGTAGTCGAGAACAATTTCTGCCACCGCAGGACCGATAGCGCTGCCAATGGGGCGCGTTTCCTTGATCTTGCGGCCAAGCCCATCGTAGGTGAATTGCGTCTTGATCTGATCTCCGCGCGGATCGGACTGCGATATCAAATTGCCTGTGTCGTCGAATTCGGTCTTGATGACGATCTCGTCGATGGTTCCAACGCCCTGCCGCGTTTCGCTCAGCCGCATGCGACTATCATACTTGAAATCGGTAATCATTCCGCGCGGATCGATCGTGCGCGACTGCAAGCCGCGCGCGTCAAATACAATTTGATACGTTGCGGCAACGGTGGTTCCAGGCGCCTCGATGCGTTTGCGAACGCGATTTAGTTTGTCGTACTCGAGGCGCGTAGCTACTCCGACTGCCTCTGGGCGATCAACTGAAGCCTCTTTCAAAATAAGATTGCCAAGCGCATCGAACGATTGACGGGAAACGATGGTATTGTTCGTCTTCTGGCCGACGGTTGTGGTTAACTGTCGGCGATTGGCGGACCATTCATTGTGGGTGATAATGCGCGCGTCGCGGTCGCTGCCTGGCTGGGGAGCATCAATGTCGATGATCGTGTCCCAGACGTCGTATTCGTACTTCGTCGTGTGGCCGAGCGCGTCCGCATGCTCTTTGAGTCGCCCTATTGCATCGTAGGCCAAACGCTCAACGTATAGTTTCGAGTCGATATTGCCCTTCGCCCGAGCATCTGCCATCGCAATCTTGCGGCCCATCTTGTCATAGGCATATACTGTCGTGTTGTTGAGCGGATCGACCGTGGTGACCAGGCGGCGGGCATGATCGTATTGAAACGTCGTCTTGTATTCTGCACCGCGTCCATCGGTCGTGGACAACAAATCGCCTTCGCCGCTAAACTGGGTGCGGATCGTATTCTTTTCGGCATCGATGGTTTCGTAGACACGGTTCATTCCGTCCAGACGATACTCGGTCTTGTAATCGCGTTCATCGGTTGCGACGCGCAAGTGACCGCTGGCGTAGTAAACGAATGTCTTGGGCGCCGCCGTGCCACGTTTTTCGGATTCGACTCGATTGCGTTTGTCGAATACCCACTCGGTACGAAAAGCAATGGCAGTACCAAAGCCAATCGTTTCCGCGGTTCGGTTACCAGCTAGATCGTACTCTCGACGGGTCTTGTGGTTTTCGGCATTGGTCAGTTCAACCACTTGATCAAACAGATTGTATGTCTGCTTGGTTACCTGCTCCTGTTTGCCGTTGTACACAGTTTGCGTGACGAGCCGGTCGGCATTGTCATATGCGAATTTGACCTTCTGGTCGGGCAATGGACCAGTCTGCAATTCGATGCGTCCGCGCGCGTCCAAGTCCAAGGTCACTGCTTTCCCATGCGGAGGAATTTCGCCGATCTTGCGCCCAGCCTTATCACGCAGTGTCTTCGTGAGGCGGCCCAGTCCGTCGTAGGTTCGAATCAAGTCGCCGTGTTTGTCGTGGACTTCGACGTTAAACGTTCCATCGGGGCGCTGGGTGACTTGAGTTGCACCGCCGGGTTCTTCCAGCACATCGTACGTTGGCTTGAGATTCACTAATTTGTATGCGTTCTTGGTCGTCAGACTCAGCCCACCTGGCTCGACAACGGTAGTCACATTTCGGTCGAGTACATCGTAAGTGAAAGTCGTGACATTTCCGTCCAAATCCACACGCCGAATTAGATTACCTTGCGCGTCATAGTCCATCTTCGAACCGAATTGCGGCGTGACCGGGTTGGCCACATGATTGGTTTCGAGCACGCGATTCATTTTGTCGCGTTTGTATATGGTTCGATTGTTATTCGCGTCAAACGTCTCCGTGGGTTTCCCGGTCAAATCCGCATAGACGAATTTCTCGAAGCCATCGACATAAATAGCGCGGTCCAGCCGACCGTAAATGTCGTAGGTATAGTTGATGTCATTGCCTCGTCCATCTTTGACTTGCCTGCGCAGCCCTTGCGAATTGTATACATAATGCGTGGTCACCGCAGATGGACTACCTGTCGGAGCGTGCGGGTCGGTAACGGTCGCGCTGAGAATGTTCCCTTTGCCGTCGAGTTTGTTTTCCGTACGTCGGCCGACACCATCGACCGTTATCACGACCTGATTGAAGCTCTGGCTATACAAACTCGGAAATTCGTAGTCGTATTGATAGATCGTCTCCGAGGTCGTCGATTTGTTGGGACAATCTTTGATCGATTTGACGTTGTCGAAAGCATCATAGGTATAGCACATGAGATTTCCGACGGCATCTTCTTCCGCAGT
Source organism: Planctomycetaceae bacterium (assembly GCA_005798335.1). Lineage (GTDB taxonomy): Bacteria > Planctomycetota > Planctomycetia > Pirellulales > Pirellulaceae > Aureliella. The sequence goes on from SYJV01000212.1 coordinate 32,035, forward strand.
AATCCTGCCCGACGAGCTGTTGCGACCTTGAACCGAGGTTCGCCTTTCGTCTTGGCGCGAGTCGTGATACTGGCCATAGCTGGTCATGCCAAACGTAGTTGCGGTGCCACGAAAATCCTTATAGTCGGCCTGCGCTAGGTACTTGGTTTTTTCGCTAGCCGTTTGCTCGGGCGTGGCGCCGCAACGAATCGCCAGTAGCGAGCTTTGGTCGATCGTCTCTGGCGATGACAATTCAAACAGCTCAGGTGCGTTTTCGGCGTCGGTGGACTTGCTGACCGAGTAGGTGAATTTTACCTGAGCCGCCTTGAGCGAAAACGTCTCACCATCGACGCGCCGACCGGAGGCAATGCGCCCGACCTCGTCGTACTTGTACGTTTCTTGGAATGGGTCGTCGAGCGGTTCGTTGGGTGCGTGACCGCGTTTGAGTATTTGACTGGTCAGCAGATGCTTGGTTCCTTCGCGGATCGTGCCTTTCTCGGGTTGGGTCAACCCAACGGACGCGCCGTAAGCGAAAGTCCGCTTCGAACCATCTGGGTCGGTGATCGACTCCAAGTGACCGTCTTTATAGGAGAAGCGAGTAATTCGTCCGTCGGGATCTTTCATGCTCTCGACTCGGTTACCAAGATAAATAAACTCGGTCGCCAATCCGACCGGATCGATAATCTTGGTTAGGTTTTTGTCGACGTGCTCGAATCGAGTCACATTTCCATTGCGATCGGTGACGGTGTTGAGCCTGCCTTGGCTGTCAAAGCGTTCGATAGTTCCATCGCGCAAGCGGCGTTCGAACAGCTTGTTGACGATGCGCAAAACGGAGTGGTCGTTGGCCAGTGAAGTGTAAGGCTGATCGGCTTGTTGCGGTGCGAGGAAAATTTGCTCTTGGCCGTTGCCATCGACCAGCAAAGCGCCAGCATCGCCCGGGTAGAGTCGCAGGTAACCCGCGATTCCCCAGCCGGCGCCGATGGGACCATCGGTCGAGTTGACGACTGCGACCGGAAAAGTCTGCCGCAGTAGATCGCCTTGATATTTTCCGTCGACGTTGCGCAGAATTCCGTAATCCAATAGGAAGGTATACAATCCCGTCTCGCCTTTGCCGAGATCGATTTGCAATCCCGCTCCAAAAGAATGTTCGGCGACGCTTACTAAGTTTGAAGGAGTCTTGTTTTCGAACTTTGGTATCTTGAATAGGTTCTCGCTGCCTACTAGTCCAAGTTTGCGAGCATCGGCCTCTTCAAGGCCCAAACCGGCAATTCGCGTGTCGCCCAATTGCGCTGTCAGGCGTGCTACGAATCGATCTTTCGCGACATCGACTGTCTGCTTATCCAAGTTGGATGCTGCAAAGTGGAAGACTTGCAGCGGGTCCGCTCGCAATGAGTCGTAATGCAAGACGAGCCCTCGGTCCTGCTCCTGCGAACGATAACTGACGAGGGAATGCATTTCATGAAGAGCCCCCGTATGCACTTCGACGTTGGCGGTGATTCCCGCTTCGACCTGAAACGGCCCGTTGGGGAATGCGTTCATCGAAGGTGTTTGGTTGTAGGGCGTTGGCACCAAGAGAATGGATTGCTCGTCAACTGCGGGCTGCACCGAAACACCGCGTGGCAATCGACCACCTGGCAAAGGCGCGTAACTGTTGGGACTATTATTGTCGGGGCCTCTAGGCGGAACTCCGTACCCGAGAACGACCGAGCCATCGGTGCCCGTCGTTCTAAAGAAACGGAAATCAGCCGCTACGGCGGATAACGGATTGACCCAATCGATGGGAACCGTCGACAGCGGTCCGCGCAGGAGATTCGATAGTGGACCATTGCTGGCGGGATCTTCTGGGAACTGGCTCCACGAACTCAGTTTTGGTCCGCGGGCCGATGATTCGACTGACTTGATCATCGCAGCAAGATCATATCCCAACACCAAGCCGCGCGATTGAAAACCTGCCAACACTAAACCGCTTTGTGAGGCGACCGCCAAGTCATCTGGAAAGCCATTGATCACGGGCATAGTTGCCGCCACCACACGTGGCTTGGTGAGCGACTCGCCGAATTTGCCGAGCGGATTGCGAATCAGTGCAAAATTGCCACCTGCCGCCACCGCAACTGACTTGGGAATTGTGACGCGCAGATCTTTATCGTTGCTGGGGTCGCTATCCTTGACGTTGCCAGGCAGCGTAATCGTTTCAGTGAAATAAGCGTTGTATGCAAAGAAGGGCCCGATATTGGGATCGTGCTTCGGATCGCCCTCGGCAAAGGTTCTAAAGCCGGTAATGATGGCATATCCAGGATGGGAACCGATCTTGTCCTTGAATTTGTCGGCTGGTACGTATTGAATTCCCTGCGCGTTGCTGACTCCGTGGACTTGAGTGCCGCGCCCTTCGATCAATCGCGGAATGATCCCGTATCCGGTCAAATCGACTTGATCGACAACGTGCCCACCCGAACTCTCGCGGCGAACGATAGTCACGCCATGTTTGTCGTCAACTCGATCAGCGACGAGCATGACGTTCGGATCATCGGTGGCAGTGATTTCATACGGCCCAACTCCAACGACGGTTACGGCATCCAAGTCTCGCGGATCAAAGGTTGGAATTGCGATCGGTAACCCCTTTTCGTCTCGCAACTTGACGCTCAGCAACACGCCTTGCGAACCACCGACGACGCCAAACAGATCGCGTGCCGGAGCTGTGACGTACAATCGGTTTCCGTCAGGCGTAACCGCTAGTCCGCGCAGTCCAATCTTGCCAATGGCGCTGATGCCGCTAGCAACGCTTGGAAAATTGATCGTTTGAATGAGCTGGTGATACTTAGACGAGTAAGGGTCAATATCGATCACATACACACTTGCGCGGCCACGATCGCTTACGTAGAGTCGACGGCCAAGTGGATCGGAGGTCACGTCGAATGGACGCGAGCCCGGGGGCAGGGTGATGTGATTGGTGCCTTGTGTGTCCGGAGTTGGTCCGCTGGCTGCGTCGGGTTTGAGATCGATTTCATGCAAGGCCAATGCGTCTATGACTGAAACACCGCCATTCTCGAGCGTCACATAAAATCGCGTGCCATCGGGTGTTGCCAGTGTCTTTCGCGGTGCGAGAGTTCGGCCGAGGCCGACGCCCAGGCGGATCGATGCGGCCACCGAAGGTTCGAGCTTGGGTGGATCATCGGTGGTCGCGGTCGCTGACTTCTTGCACGCGTTCACTACCTTATCGTCCAACTCAGCCGCGCAGATGTTGTAAATGACCACGCGATCTTCGCCGCCTGAAGCTGCCGCTGCATAAAGACCTTCGGACAGAACGGCGATGGGATTGCTGGTGAATTCCTGACGCTTGAATCGTCCATCCAATGGCATATCCATCGGTCGGGTCACAGTGATCGTTCCGGCACCTATGGCAGCGCCGGCAGGCACGGCTGCCGAGAGGATCTTGTCTTTCAGTGTCAACTTCGAGCCGGGAATGCGTACGTCTGGGCTGCCGACAACTTTCACTGTCCCTTGCTCGTCGAAGGTATCTCTGCCACCGATCTCCAGCGTAAGATAAATATCTGCGAGTTTGCTTCCCAAAGTGCTTGAGTTGAAGTTGGGTGCGTTCTTGTAGGGATTTTCTTGCAACAAGTTGTCGACTTGTAGGACGATTTCAACACTGCCACCGCTAGTCGTCGGGAATTGGATTTGACCCCTGACAAGCGCGGGACTGGTGAAATACTGATCGACGCGCGGAATTCCAGGCAACACATAATTGTGAACTTGACCTGCTGCCAACTGAACTTGGCTGGATTCGATTTCGACCAAACCCTGTGGGCTGGTTCGATACGTTGTCACTAGATAGGGAATGTTGACGACCGCCGGCACCAGCACAGTCCCAAAGATATCGTTGGCGGCATAATAAATCGAATCTGCTGTTCCACCGAACGCGTCCATCCGCATCACGTAGCTGCCAAACCGCGCATCGCCAAACAGAGCATTGCGAGTGTTCAGATCCTGAATCGCACCCAATGCGGTTAATACCGTAGGAACACCTGCAAAGAGAATTCCAGATGCACTTGGATGCATCAGGCCTCGCAGGTCTGCTGGCGATCGTGCCAGGACTCCAACATTCGGCGGCGAAGTCGTCCGCACTCGCCCATCCTGGTCAACACGGGCCGAATCGACCAACTGCCAAGTGCGCTGAATGGGTTGTCCTTCAAGCTGTACGTCGACAGGTTGGAACAAATAAATTGGTTGACCCGCGGCAATTCCCAATGGCGCGGGAAACGAAACGCTCAGCGGATAATCGCTTCCCTCTTCGATGCCGCTGATTTTGATCCCCGAGCCAAATTGGAATCCCGTTGGTAGTCCGTAAGGCAGATCACTCGACTGTAGAGCCGAAACGCTAACCGAAGTATTGCGAGCCAAAGCCCCCGAGGGGACTTCAACCTGGATACCAGCGACATCACCAACAATTCCTCCACCCTGGCCAATCGTCGCCGTCGAGCCCAAAGGCGACGCCACAGTGATCGTGGAAATGAAACTCTGACCACCTTGGAATACAAACACGCGCGTCGTGCCGTTGGCAAGTGCCGTGAGCAAACCGTCGGTACCGATGGTTGCAATAGCTGGACTCTCGACCACGTACATTGCACCAGAGCTGGCCGAGGAAACGTTGCTGACGGATGCGATATCGCGCTCGCGAACGACGAATTGCCGAGTCTTTCCCACTGGCAACGTATAGCTTGAGGGAAAGACATCGATGCGGTGTTGATCGCGGGTCGCGATGCGCACCAAGGCGCCCGTTTGCAATCCTGCAGCGGCGATGGTGACCAACGTCTTGCCCACTTCCTTGGCAATGACAACGCCACGATCAGTGACTTGTGCAAGCGAGTTTGCTCGGCTGCCAAACGTAACTTCGCTGGCGGGCAACGCCTCGAGAGCACCATCGAAAAGCACGCCGAATACTTGAATTCGCTGGGTTTGGCCGACTTCGAGGTCGACTACGCGGCTGTCAAGTTCCAGTCCGACATAGGCCAGGCTTTGAACGGCGATCGAGATCGGCTGCGACGCCGAATCCAACAATCCGTCGGTGGCCTTGATCGTCAGTTGCATGGGATCGGTGCGACCGACGTCGGGAACGACCAGCACCAGCGAATCGCCGAGATACCGAACCGTTCCACCGGTAATTTGTGACGACCAAACGATTAACTCGTCTGCATGTGGATCTGCCCAAAGTGTCGCTAGATCGACAACGGTGCCGCGCTGGCCTCGGCTGACCAGAGGCTGCGTCGACGCGCGAAATTCGGGTGCTAAATTCAATAGCGTTCCTAGTGCGGAGATATACGCCGACTGGTCGAGGGCATCAATTTTTCCGTCGCGATTAAAATCGGCGCGCGAATTGAACGCGGCTTGTCCAGACTGTGCACCCAATGCCGCCGCCAACAACGAACCATCTGCCGCGGTCACACTACCGTTGTCATCGACGTCGCCCACCAACTGGGTCGTCAACGTAAACGGCCCAGACGTGGCGTCGCGAGAGGCGAATCGCAGTACATACACGCCACTGCGATCAAAACTCAATAGAGTCACGCTCCGGCCATTCGACGTGACTCCCGACCGCGCTACGGAGCCATCGGCCGCTATGAGGTCGGGTTGCAAGCCAGTCGAGCCCACAACGTCGAAAGCAAATGTGATGTGACCGTGAGCTGTGGCAGCGAGTTCCGTTTCTGAGATGACAAGCGAGAAGCGCGATTCGAGTCCGGAAGCAAGTGAGCCACTGTGAGTTTGGAACAGCAAGTTGCGAGTTGAACCAAATTGGCGATCAATCGATTGTTGCCCGACGAAAAGGCCCTCGTTCGAGTATTTGATCTGCTGTCCAGTTTCGCTCAGAGGAACGATCGTTATCAATCGACCTGCCGCATCGTAACCGAAGTGAGTTTTTGCCGCGCTGGTGGTATCGCTCAAATCGATCGCCAACACCAATCTGCCCGAGTTGTCGTAACGGTACGATTGCCGCTGGCCACCAGGTTGGATCGCTTCGGATATTCTTCCCGCGGCATCGTTGATGACGGACCAGCGCGCGCCGTCCGCCGCGATGAGACCACTGTCGCTCCAGATCACTTGACGACCACTGGCCCCAACACTTGAATGGAGCGAATAATCGCTGGAGGCAAGTTCCGCTGCGCGATATCGGTATGACAGGCCGCCTAGCGAGTCGAGCTGGAATGACCATGAGTCGTCGCGCGCGAGGACTTCCGATGAGTAGGGCAAGCCGTTACCCAGAACGTACATTCTACCCGCCACAGCGCGCAGCTCAGCGAAGGGAACTTGCAAAGTCCATCCATCGGTGCGGTCGGCCAAGAATGCCGGTGTGAAAATCGTGAGCCCGCCTACGGTCCTGGACACCGGCTGAAACGTAAAACCAACTCGCTCGCCATCGGGGCGACTGATGTAGACTCGCTGACCGATTCTCCAAGCTGAGTCCGCAAGCGACGTGCCTTGACTGGACGAATGGTGTTGCGACACAGAAATCCGCGGCTCGAGCATCGGCAGGGACCAACCGGTTCCCAGCAGACCACTGCGATTGTTCGAGAGACTGTCGTAGCGCCGGATTATTTCGATTGGCACGCCATCGAGATTGATTGACGCATCGATTCGTTGAGTCGTGAACGAAGCCTGCTTTTCTGTCGAGCTAATTTCGAGCCTGCGCTCTAGGGTTGATTCCAATCCTCCGAGATCCACTGCGCGAGCTCGCAGTGTATAGAAACCATTTTCAAAGCGGCTCGAGTCGATGACAACTTGCTGAGTACCACTCGCGCGACCGGTGGCAAGTACCGTTCCGGTCAAAGCACTCTCTGGCACTAATTCAATCGTGAACAAGTCCAACGAATCATCCAAAACTTGAAACGCGGTTTCCAAACGACCCGCCAGAATTCGTTGGCCGTCGATCAAGGTCGTCGAGAGGATCGGCTTGTTTAGGTCAACCGGATTGCGAACTCGTATCGTTGTTCGCACGACCGTTTCAGCGTTATCGATCGTGCGTACTGTGGCGACGGCTTCATAGCTGCCAACCGCAGTTGGCTTGAAGTTTGCGCGACCCAGCGAGTCCAGAGAATAGGCGCGACCGGCGATTGTGAGTTGAATCGATGCCACTGGGTTAACGCTATCGACGATCGGCTGCACGAGGACTTCCGAGCCAGGAATGACTGCGAAACTGGGCGTCACGACAAGCTGAACTTGGGGAGCCGGTGAAGCAGCCAGCACCTCGATCTCCATCGTTCTGGCAACACTGAACTCGCCGTCCTCGGCGATAAAGCGTATCGTGTATCGTCCGATTTGAAAGGCTTCTGCGGTCCAACGAAACGTCTGTGATGGGATGTCGAACGTGGCACCAGGCGGCATGCCCTCAACCTTCCACGCAAGTGCGTCGCGATCAGGATCAGTCGCGTTAATCGAAACACTCAGGGGAACTCCCACGACTGCGGTTCTTGTCGTCGGAACGGTCAACTGTGGTGAGCGATTGATGTTGAGTACTTGTATGGCCAGCGCTCCCTGCGCAGTTCCTCCGCGCGCGTCGGCACCCTCGTAGGAAATTGTATAGCCACCAGCACTGTCGTAGCCGGGTGTCCAAAGCAATAGCCCGCTATTCTCATCCAAACTAACGCCGGTCGGGTTCGTTCCAGTTAATCGAAACCGCACGGGATCGCCATCCGGGTCGGAGATCGGCACGACGAAACTGAAGTTATCGCCTTCGGATATCAACAGCCGCGGAGGTTGGCTGGCGACTGGTAAGCGATTCGCATCCAAAACAATGATCGAGACGTCTTCGCCACGCGATTCGGCGCCATCGGAAACGGTCAATCGGACAGAGTAATTGCCAGCTTGCTCAAACGTCGGCCGCCACTCGATCTTGCCTGATAACATATCAAACTGAAAACCGAGCGGAACTTGAGAAGTCGTCGTCGTGCCATCGGGTGACAAGAGGTTGGCGGTGAAAAATAACGAGTTATTGTCCGGATCGGTTGCCACCGGAGCGATACTCAGTAAGTCGCCTTCGCGCACCGACTGCGTTCCTAGGGGAACTAGATTCGGTCGAGTGTTGCTCGTACGAACATCGATCGCAAATTCTCTGGTCGACGATAGGGGACTTGTCGCGCCAGCGTGACCGTCGTCGGCAACGGTAATTTTGAAGGAATGAACACCTAGTTGTGCTTGCGTGGGAGTCCAGCGAAACCGCGACAATCCATAGATCGAGGTTGGTTCCAAAACAGCTCCCGTCGGCCAAGTTGACGCCGAAAACTGCAATGGATCTTGATCGGCATCGGTTGCTCGAACATCGAATACCATCTGTTGACCAACGACGGCCACACGACTGGGAAGTGTTGCGAGTTTCGGCGGCTCATTCAGGCTAGTGACGTTGATCAGAAATTGTGATGTTCCTACTAGCGCCGGTGTTCCCGTAGCTTCGGTAGCGCGCAACACGATCAAGTAACTTCCTCGGTCGCCGGCAGCAGGATTCGCGCGTAGCGTTGCGGTACCGTCACCGTTATCGGTGAAGGCGACGAATCCAGGCAGTTGATTGAGCGATCCTACGACGGACTCATCGAGACTGGCGGAAAGGATTAAACGTCCAGACTCAGGATCTTGTGATCGCAGCGTCGCAGTTAGTGTTTCGCCCGCCGCGATCGACTTGTCGCTGATCGCGTCCCACCGCGGCGCGCCATTGGCATCGTTGACTCGAATGCTCAACGTTGACGTATCGGTGGTCGGTAGATTCGTTCCGTCACCATCATCGCGAGCGGTAAATGTTACATCGTAGGTACCGGCTTGGTCGAAGGTGGGCGTCCACTGGAAAATTTGAGTCGCGGCGTCGTATTTGGCGCCGGATGGCAACGCAGTATGCGTATATGACAACAAGGCTTGCAGGCTTCCTTGATCGGCTTGAAAATCGTCGGCCGTTGGCAGCGGATTCGAAGAGCTGGTCGGCGTCTCGGGATCGTAACCGGCGATACGGAGCCGAATTGTCTGCCCCTCGAATACTGTAAAGGCATCGAGCTGCGGCATCGTAACCGCTCCGTTGACGTTTTCGACAACGATTTGGAAACTCGTTTCTACTGCTGCAAGTCCGTCATTGACTAACACTGTGATCGGGTAAATGCCATGTTGGTTGTAGGCGGGAGTCCATTGGAGAACGCCACTGTTCGGATCGAGAAACGCGCCCGGTGGCAGATTAGGCGATCGATAAGTCAAACGGTCGCCATCCGCATCCGTGGCGCGGATCAGCATTGAGAGTGAATCGCCCTCGCGCAATGACCGATTGGTTAGCGGCTGCAGATCCGGAGAGCTGTTGCGGTTGCTGACCACAATTTCAAACTGCCGTCTTTCGATCGCAAGTCCATCGCTGGCATACACGGTTACTTTTTCGTAGCGTCCGGCGCCACTGGCGTTTGGACGATAGCGAATGGCGTTGTTCAGTGAATCGAAAGCTGCACCCGGCGGAAGGCGATCAGCCCAATAGAACAACCGGTCGCCATCAGCATCAAAGGCACTGACGGGAATTTCGATCAACGAACCTTCTAGAGTTGACACGTTCTCAATCGGAGCCAAAACAGGTGGCGTATTGATGCCGCTCACATCGACTGACCAAGATTGCGCGCGATAAGCGCCGCGAGAATCAAATGCCCGCATTTCGAATGGGACTGAGGTGGTAGCGCTACGCGGTGGAGCCCAATTGACCAGGCCCGTGTTGGCATCGACCGTGGCTCCCTCTGGTCCGCGAACGAGCACATAGGCGACGCTACTGCCGTCTGGATCGTCGGCGTTTGCATCATAGGCGTAAGCGGTCCCCACGCTGGCCGCTACCGATGGTGTTGTCGTAAAAACTGGCAATTGGTTCTTGGGGAGCGACGCCAATACCTGGGACTGAAAACCGACTTCGAGCAGATTGGGATTCTTGAGCGCGAGCGTTACTTTGCTGCTAGTCGCTCCTACCGCCAGTGTCGTCCCCGTCCGATATATCTCGATGTAAGGCACTAGAGCGGGATTCAATCCAGTCGTCGTTGGTTCGCCTGGCCCAATCGTGGCCAACTCCATGCCACCGCTGGTCCAAGCATCAAAACTGACCCGAATAGGACCGGCGATATCCGTTACGCCGTTATTGGTAACCGTCATGTCCACCAATAGTGTACCATCGTGACGGTTGACGCGCGGCGTACTGAAACGTACCGCGGCCGTCGCCGAAACGTTGTCCATAACATTAAATCGCGTTGTATGACCGGTGCCACCCAAGGCGAGCCCCTGATCACTCTGGATCGAAGGCTTGACGGTGAGTTCGTAGGCGGCAGGTGGCAACGCCTCAAAGAGCAAATGACTGGTGCGAGTCTGACCGTGGTGAACAATGCGCGCGATCGACATGCCTTGACCGGTGTCGGTATTGACCAACTGATAGTTGGCAGGATTCGTCGCGGACGCCAAATCTTTGGGATCGTCAAAAATCACGCCCACATCAAACGTCACCGAAGCCGTATTGACGACCGGGACAACACCGTCGCCAGCAATCGGAGTGGTTGATATCACGCGCGGGGCCACGATAGGTTGCAGGACATCAATCTGACCTTGCTTGGTCAGCATGACTCGACCGTCACTCAAGATTTCGATCGTCTCGATTCGCTTCGCGCCACCAGAAGCCAACGTCACGTGCCGCAGAGTTCGCAGATCGATGGCGACAAGTTTTCCAGTGCGATCGGTCCCGGCCAGCAACAGACCGTCGAATAGCGTCCCTGGTTTGCCAATGGCCAGTGATTCCGCGGGTTCATCCAAAGTCGCGACCACCAGGGCTCGTCCTCGATGGTCGAATCGTAATATCTCGCCGCCTCGCGGCCAAGCCGTACCATAGATAGTTCCGTCCTGGGCTACGGCAATCGCATCCACGCGTGTTTCGCTCACTGGAATAAAACGCCGCGACAACACGTCAAAACGTTGAATGCCAGTCATGGTCGAGACGATCAACTCAGCCTTCCCCGGGACCGGCGCAATACCTAACGTTACTCCAGCCCCATAAACCGAGAGTATTTGCCCGGTCGCTGGATCGAGCTGTACCAGGCCCAGTCCGCCACTGGTTCCCCATAGTTGGCCAACCGCGTCAAAAGCCAGCTCGTAAATGGGATGTTCGAGGGTGCTCAACAAAGTTGTTTGAGTCGTTGCCCCATCGAGTGCAAACCGAAATAGTGTTCGTCGCCCATTGCCGCCCGATGCGTATAGATACTTGCCGTCGGGACTGGACGCCAAAGCTAACGAACCAATCGACGCACCGCTGTCGCCCAACCCCACGGCAAAACTCTCCGCAGATAGCGGTTCCAAGACTCGAGTGAAAGAACTCGGTCGAGTCGTACTAGCGCGCGATGTCACGCCCGCTTGTGCTTGGATGAACAACCGGTTCGCTGAATTTACTGCGACCGGTGAGATCGATGCCAAAGCGGTTTCTATTTCGACGGGTGCCGTGGGCGGCTCACCCAAATTTACTCTTGGTACCAACCTCGGCGCTCGGATCCCGGCAGCGACCGGCTCGACATTTCCGGCCAAATCGATAGTGCGTACTAAGAATACAGGTGGACTTGCCCCAAAGCTTGCATCCGAATAGGTAAACTCGTTTTGTCCAGCGTCCAATCGCGCGATCGTGCTATAGCGCACGCCATCTCGGCTCATCAGCACAACGGACTCTGCCACGCCTCCATTGGGCAAGCCGTACTTGTTGGAATCGTCAGTCACTGAAAATATTATCCGATAGCGGTTGCCAGACAGCTCTGTAACAGTTGAAGTCGACACCGGCGGCCGAGCGTCAAGAGTAACGATATTGGCAAGCGACTCAATTGGTTTAGCGTCATCGAATTGAATCGTCGCAACTGTGCGAGCGGTCATTCCAGTCTCGAGCGTCGAAATTTCGTCGGCGCTGGCGTCAATCCAGTAACCGACTTGAATCTTCTGGCCTGGCGCGATCAAGCCGACCGACGGATTGGCAGGTGGCAATCCATCGATTGGATCGATGGCCGATAAATTCCAAATCGCGGTGCGGGTAAGCACGTCGACACCGGCCGTTACTTGCAACGAGAAACCTAGCGACGAAGAAAGGTCGAATTCGCCTGTGAAAGCCGGACGGCCATCTGGAATAGCGATTCGCAAGTCACCCAGTTGTAAATCCGACAATTGGAATCGCCGTACATCCAAGTGTGAATCCATGGGGACGGTAATGCGGATCGAGCGAGCAGCGGCTGTCGCGTTCTTGGGCAACGTGGCTTCCACCGTAAATGGTAGCGGAGTATCGATCGGTACGATGTTCTCAATGCCAATACCGGTGGGACCAAGAATGCCAACCTGATTCGCGTCGACCTCACCGGCAAGTTGAACGTTCAGCGGCACAGTTGCCGACGAACTTGTGGCGAGTCGTTCGCCAACAATCATGCGAAAGGCAACAAATGATGTCTCGCTACTGGTACCCAAGTCAAATTGGCTGCGATTGGGAATACCGCTTCCACCATAAACCTGCGGTGTATGTCCGAGGTAGCCGCGAAGCCGGTCGATCAGCTCAAGCCGCTTTGTCGCGGCTGTTAGCGGGCCGCGTTCGATCTCCCGCAATAGCGCTTGTCCCGCATCGTTTCCAAGCAAGCCCGACACTGCCACAAAGAAACTAGACACGGACTCGGCCCGCGCATCGGGAATCGGCGCGCGATCTTCTGGTCGCACCAGACCTGCCGACGACAATGCGTTTAAGTAAGCATCGGTCCAGGTGGCAACGTCGCTTGCCAGCGATACCAACTGAGTAGGCGCGGACGCATCGTTCAGAATTGCATTGCGAATCTTGCTCGCCTCAGTTCGCTTGCGCGCCAGGTATTCGTCTGGAGTCAGCGGTGTGGCGGCGGCTGCGACATAAAACTCGAACGATAGCAATTCCTTTGTTTGCGGATCGAGCTTTTGCAAGAACAGCGGATCCTCTTGGAGCAGCTCGGCCAGCCCAGGATAAGTCTCTACAAAAATCGAAGTGCTCTCAACTCTGCCCGTTGGCAAATCCATGACCAACGCGCCCGCCGTATACACGCCATTCAGATTGAGGACGGGATCGTACTGGGAAAAGTCCATCGGCGGACGGGCGGGCAAGCCGTTCAATCCCGATGCCAACTTGATCGCTTCGCCCGGAATAATATCGGGAGCTGGATTGCGTACGTTGGGAACGCTAATGTACAGTTCTGTATAGGGCGTATCGAGATTGGCCAAGTTCCGAATCGTGACACCGTAAACACCGGTTTCACCGATTTGCAACTGCGCTTTACCACCCACGCCGACGTCAACCGTGTAGTCGTCTGCCGACTCGACCTGAAATCGGTACGGTTCCACGGCGACTCGACCATCGGGATGGAGTACTTGGACGTCGTACAGACCAGCGATCGCCGTCCTTAAATCGAACACGGCAATGATTTTCGTCGCGTCGACTCGGTGTATCGAAACAGGAGCGAGTTCGGACAGCGTCGGGCGCACTAATCGCGCTGTGACATTCTGTGGAAATTCCGCGCCATGAATTTCTAACGTCACATATCGGGATTGGCCGCCGCGCTCAGGCGATACATTGGTTACGCCAAACGGAATTGCTTCAGCGAACAAACGAATCGGGTGCAGTGGAGGCGGCGGTAGTGGATTGCCATCTGCCCCAATTCGCTGGTCGCTGAGAATTCCTCCACGGGCTAATACGTAGTAATTACCGGCTGACGTTTCAGGAATCAGCACGCGCTGATTCGGCTTTAAGTATCCGTTAAACGCATGATCATAGAGGATCGGAGATGGCAAACCCTCGTGGCGAACGTACAGTTCGTGAGCGCCCGCGCCGTCGAGACTGGTTAAATCGATTTGCAGCGTCTGTCCAGCAATTGTTTCGATCCGCAGCAGTCGCCAACCGCCGACTTGGAGCGTATCATCCAGCGCGACTCCCAATCGCAATTGCTGCACGTCGATGCGCAGCTCGGTAGCCGAAAAGCCGGTGTTATTGCGATTACTTTCCCCTTCGAAAATGTCGTCGAAAATATCGGTCCTGACCAAGACGCGATAGTCGCCAGGCAGCCTGGGAGGTAGTTTGACATCCATGCTCGCAGTGTAAGTCTCACCCGGTGCGAGCGTTCGCGATTGCTTGGTTTCACTGCGGCCTAACAAGGCATCCCCTAGGTCCCATTGACTATCACTGGATAGATAGATCGCGTCATCCCAATAACCACGCGCCGGTTCGTTGCCTCGATTCGCAATGGTCCAGGAAACAGTTACCGTTTGGCCAACCTGACCAGTTGTGGGAATTGAAATTTCGGTGACTTGCAGGTCTGTCGGGGGCGGCGCCTGGATCAATAGAGGCGTGCTGCCGGGCGCGTCGTTATCCTTTTCGTTGGACTCGCGGACGATTCCCTGGGGATACTTGATCGTTCGAGTCGAGTCGGCGCGCACAATCACGTAATACGTGCCGGTCAGTCCCCTGGGCAAACGAACGATTCGGCTAACATCGCGCGCCTGGCCGGGCAACAATGTTTGAGAATGTTCAATCGTTCCAATCAGGTGATCGCTCTGAGTATCAAGTACCGGATCGCGCGACAAGTAAATGTTATCGGTCCATGGCATCTGACGAGCTGGAATCGCGCCACCGTTGTTCCGTATCGTGTAACGCACCAAGAAATCGCCGCCAATCTCAACGCGTGCATCCGAGGTGACCGAAGTGATTTGCAGATTGGGACGCTGTACTTGCGTAACTTGAATGTCAATAGTCGACGTGTTGTTACCTTCATCGCGATACTCGGGCACGCGCCCATCGCCGCCGCCAGAGATCCGATCCGCGTTTTCGGGATACGGAGGATTCAACCCTACGGCTTCGCCATAGCTGACCGAAAATGGCGAATCGGTGTAAAGGATGATTCGAAAAGCACCGCCGATATTGTCGGGGAGCTGAAGTTGGACTTCGCTGGAATAGCTTTCACCCGGCGCTAATGCTCCATTTCGACCTAGGCCTCCCAAGTACAAATCGTTGGAGGCCAGGGATGCGTCTTCGGAAAGGAAGAGAGCATCTTCCCATCGCGCCACTTCGGTACTACGCGTACCCTTGTTCATAACCGTCCAACGAGCAGTGGCCAGCCCTCCCGAATCGGACGTTGGAGGCGTGATCGAAAAACTCGTAACCTGTAGGTCAGGCTCCTTGTACGTCACGTCAATAATGTTGCTCGAAGCGCGATTGTTGATAATTCTCGAATGCGTCGAGCCAACTCGACCCTCCCACTGCCGAATGCTGAAATGCTCGGGCCAGTTCGGAAACTCCGATGCTGACCAACCGCCGTAGAATAGGCCGTAACGCGTAAGTTGTGCGTTGGCAATCACGTGAGCATACCACTTCCCTTCGATACCTCGCGGCAAGCGAATATCGAGGCTCATTCGTCGCGCATCGCCCGGCGCTATCGACTCTCCAGAGTCGACCGTAGAGCCTACGTAACTGGCTCGCGACTCGATGAAACTCGGGTCCTTCGACACGTATACGTAGTAATTGAATTTTGCACCGGGCCAGGTCTTCTCGGGACCGAGGTTGGCGATGTCCCACGAAACTCGGATCGACTGGCCCGAATCCGCGGTGGCGTCGGTTTGAACATTGCGAACTTGCAAATCGACATTCAAGTCGACGATATTCGAAGGCAAAGCGGCATGATTGTTTTGTGTGAATGGCCCTTCGAAAACTGTGGCGATAACGTTGGTTGGTCCACGCAGGATTTCCAGCAATGTGCTGCGGTCAAATCGCTGGAGGTCGGTTAACTTGATTTCTCCGATCGGTTTGCCGGTAGCCTGTTCGAACCGTTCGAGGATCGCCCGCACTTGTCCCAGCAACCCCGGATCTGCGACACCCGCGGCAATCGACGGATCGACATTAGGGCCTGTGTAAAAATAACTTTTACAAGTTGCTATTGGTCGAATTCAGTCGGATATGTGATAACGAAAGCATCATGGATGCAAAAGTTATCGCAGGAATTCGTCGCAAGTATAAGTTGTTGGCTCCAGAACTGCATGA
>SYJV01000213.1 GCA_005798335.1 Planctomycetaceae bacterium
AGTGAACCGTTGGCGCTTGCCCCGGGGCGTCGTAGGAGTTGCGTAGTGAATCGCAATTCAATCGACGAAATCACTTGATGCTGGAACGTTTTCCGTTCTTTGCATCCCAATATCTTCGTCGCCCGATGCAAGCGCCAACGGTTCACTTCTTATGAGCCCGTCTGGCGGTACACGTGCAACTCGAAATAGCTCACTGTCTGTTGTAATTAAGTTGCAATAACGATCGAGTCAACTAGGCTTGCTGATAGGGAAATCGTCGAAGACGATTGCGGCATGCATGGGTGTTGAACCTTTTTTCAAAATGCAATGAGTATGGGTGGCGAAGTACAACCGTTGACGATCGAGCAGAAGCGTGCCAAGCTGGCCGAGGCGCTGCGACGCAAGGAACAGGCGTTTATTGAGGCGCCTCTATCTTACAGCCAGCAGCGCCTGTGGTTTGTCGATCAGATACAGCCGGGCAACCCAATCTACAATATCAATGTCACCGTTCGGATCACCGGCGAGCTGCGCCGAGATCGATTCGAGCCGTTGATGCAACAAGTGGTGGAGCGTCACGAGAGTCTGCGAACGACGTTTGTGGTTCGCGACGGAGTACCATGGCAACACATTGCTGCACGCGTGCGGCCCAACATTGAGTATTTGGATCACAGCGAATTGCCCGGTGATTCACTCGATGAGATGCTCACTCGCTTCGCTCGTGCGCACGCGCTCACTGAATTCGATCTCGCACAGGGTCCACTTTCACGAATTTCGATCATACAAATCAGTGAAACCAAGCACGTGGGCTGTTTCACGACGCACCACATTATCTCTGACGGCTGGTCGATCGGAGTCATGTTATTTGAACTAGCCGCACTGTACGCGGTTGCCACAGGCAGATCGAGCCAAGCGCTACCGCCGCTAAAAATCCAATATCGCGACTTTGCGAAATGGCAGCGCGAACGACTGGATGGCGAAGTCGCACAAAGAATGCAAGGATTTTGGACTGATTATTTGCGAGACGCGCCACAGATCCTCGACATACCAACTGATCAACCGCGCCCCGCGCACGTTACTCAGTCGGGGACTATTCATCGATTCAGATTGCCACCAGAACTGTGTGACGAACTAAAAGCGTACAGTCGCAGGCAACAGACAACCATATTCAATGTCTTGTTTTCTGGCTTCGCGACGTTGTTGTATCGAATCAGCGATCAGCCCGAGATGTTAATCGGTGTTCCCGTCAATGGTCGAGATCGCGCGGAAATACAGACTCTAATCGGTTACTTCGTGAACATCATTCCGGTGCGAGTAAATCTGGCGGGGAACCCTTCCTTTGAAGACTTAGTTCGGCGCGTGCGCGATTCTCTGTTGGCTGCGCAAGCCAATCAAGAGGTTCCGTTCGATAAGCTGGTCGAAGCACTTCAACCCAAGAGGACACCCGGTCGGATTCCGCTTGTCCAAGTAGTATACTTGCACCAGAGCTTTCCGCTGCCTGATCCGCAAATCTCGCCTGGTCTGCATTTCGCTCAAATCGAAGTGCATCCTGGTTTCAGCCGATTTGAGCTGGCCCTGCGGACAGAGCCCGATGCGCACGGTATCGCGGCCATTTTGGAGTACAACACCGATCTTTTTGACGCTACCACCGTTTCTCGCTGGGCGGATCAATTTGTCAAACTGATGCACGAAGTTGCTGCAGACCCTTCTATCACACTAAATCAGATTTCTATTCTGACCGAAGAAGACCATCGCCGCTTGAATCGTTTGGTGGCGTTGCGCACTAGCGAATCGGTTGTTACTGCGCACCAATTGCGACGCGCGGCAGTTGAATTCGTGTCGCCCAGAACGGATGTGGAACGACAGATTGCAGCGATTTGGAGTCGATTACTGGATATTACGCAAGTTGGTATCCACGATGATTTTTTCGAACTCGGCGGAAATTCCTTACTTGCGATGCAACTGGTCAATGAATTGAGGGCACAGTTGGGCATCGATGTTGACCTGCGTCGGCTGTTCACGAAACCGACGATCGCCACAGTCGCCCAGATGCTTGCACCACCAGCCGATGACGTTGCTGAATTCCGTCAAACTCGAATTCAGCCAGCTCCTGCTGATGCGCCGCTATTACTATCTTCCAGCCAGCAGTTGCTGTATCTGCTGGAGCAGTTTGATCAAGAGTTAGCCTTCAATGCTGCTTTGGCAATCGATATAAACGGGCCATTGGATCAAATTGCATTGCAGCGCGGCCTGGACGATTTAGTGCGCCGGCACTCGATATTGCGAGCGTCCATTCAATTTCTCGGCGGACATCCGGTTCATCGCTTACAACCAGCTATGTCGGTACCGTTGACTGTCCGCGATTTTTCGGATGGATCGCTGGACGCCCGGAGATTGGCGATAACCTGGGCGGAAGAATTGACGCGACAACGATTTGATTTGTCAGCGGGTCCGCTAGTCCGTTTTGGACTAGCCAAGCTGGCCGCCGATTCACACGTTCTGTTGATAGCGATCCACCATATGGTATCCGACGGTTGGTCGTTTGCGATTCTGTATCAGGATTTAGTCAAGCTGTACGAGGCGCATGTCCATGCGGTGGATAACCCGTTGCCGGAACTGCCGATTCAATTTGTCGATTACGCTTATTGGCAACGCACAGCGCCTGCGCTGGAATATGATCGGGGTGCGCAGTATTGGAAAGAACGATTCTTAGGAGATTTACCGACGCTCGACCTGCCGCTCGACTATCCGAGAAGTAAGTCGATCGCTGCTGAACCAGGCGTCTGCGAGCTTTCGATTCCGCCCGACATCGCTGTGCGGTTGCGAGCGATCAGTCGCAGTGAAGGCGCTACGCTCTATATGACACTGATGTCCGCTTACATGATCTTGTTGCACAAGCTGACTCAGCAGACTGACGTGATTGTTGGATCGTCTGCGGCCAATCGCTTGCACGCCGAGACCACGGGATTGATCGGATTTTTCGCTGGGTTATTGCCGCTCCGATGTGACCTATCGGGCGACCCCTCGTTTGTCGGAATATTGCAGAGAGTGCGGACTCTGTGTGTCGATGCCTTCTCGCATCCCGAACCTCGACTGGACGATATGATAGAAGCTTTTCGTCCGCCCAGTCCTGGCATGATGCCGCTGTGTCAGACGTTATTTACCTATTGGGATTTTGCAACCCAGTCGAACAGTTCAGGCGGCGTCACTTGGTCGTTGGCCGATCTGAATGTAGTGCGCGTTTCCGGATACGATTTGGTACTGGCAATCAGGCCGAATGGAGAGGCATTATCGGGAGCGATCCTGTACCGCACGGACCTGTTTCGACCACAAACGGTTGAGAAGTTCCGCGATTATTTTGAATTAGTCCTGCGCAGGATCGTTGATAATCCCAACTATCGCTTGTCACAGTTGCAGTTGCTCAGCGATAAAGACCGGCAACAGATCCTGAATGGCTGGAACGATACCCAAGCTCCGTATCCGGCAGACAAGTGTCTGCACGAACTGTTTGAAGCACAAGCGGCTGTTTCACCCGATGCACCGGCGATTCGCACTGCGCAAGGAGATTGGACATATAGTGAACTGAATCAGTTCGCCAATCAAGTCGCTAGTAGCTTGATCGAGCGGCATGTCAAGCGTGATTCGATCGTGGCGGTGCTACTAGAAAAAGGGCCTGAACTGGTCGGCGCGATCCTTGGCGTTTTGAAGGCGGGTGGCGCGTATTTGCCCATCGATTCTAGTTGGCCTTCGCGTCGGATTAGGAACTTGCTGGATGTCAGTCGACCGGCAGTATTGATCAAGAGCATGAACACTTGGTCTGACGGAGCAGTCGCAAACAACGAACCAGAGAATGGCGACTCGCCCGACTCGCCCGGCTCGCCCGGCTCGCCCGACAACGAAACGAACGATCAATTGGTTACACTCGACATCGATTCCTTGGCTAAGTCCGATGAATCGTTCGCAAGCAACGAACGAGCAAACGGCGCAATACCGTCCAGCTTGGCCTACGTCATTTTTACATCGGGGTCGAGCGGCATTCCGAAAGGAGTCATGATTGAACATCGTAGCGTGGTCAACGTTGTGGCTTCATTTATCCACGCTTATCGGTTATCGCCTTCCGATCGTGTTTTGCAACAAGCTTCGATTGCTTTTGATGTTTCCGTAAACGAGATTTTCCCGGTGTTGTGCGCTGGCGGGGTGTTGGTTATTCCTGCCGAAGATCAAGTTGGAGACTTCGATCAATTGAGCGAATTAATTCAACAAAACTTGGTGACCATCATGGGAGCGACGCCTTCCGGGCTGACCGAGTTGAATCGCCGCGTCGATCGGCTGTACAGCCTGAGACTGGTCCTCAGTGGCGGAGAAGCACTTGCGCGTTCGCATATCGATCAATTGCAGCAGTTTGCCACCGTGACCAATGGTTACGGTCCGACGGAAACGACGGTTTGCGCAACGTACTTCGATCTACGCAACCGCGAGGAAACGGGAGGCGAGTGGATACCGATTGGAAAACCGTTGCCGAATTATAAGGTCTATGTTTTGGACAAGGATTTGCAACCTGTTCCCATCGGGTTGCCAGGTGAACTGTGTATCAGTGGTGTCGGAGTTGCGCGAGGATATTTATCCGATGCACAGTTGACGAGCGAGAAATTTGTGCCGAATCCGTTTGTACGCGGTGAGCGACTATATCGAACCGGTGACGAGGTTCGTTGGCGTAGCGACGGAAATCTGGAATTCGTTGGGAGACTGGATCGCCAGATCAAGATTCGTGGACAACGCATCGAGTTAGGTGAAATCGAAGCAGTGCTGGCCGGTCATCCCGACGTAATTCGTTGTGCTGTTGTCTGTAATCGTACTGCGACCGGCGAACCACGAGTCGGTGCATTTGCAAAAGTGCTGCCCGGCAGTTCGCTCGTCGATTCGTGGCGCGAGTATCTGCGCCAGCGGTTACCTCAGGCCATGATCCCCGTCGCGTTTGTTCCTCTTGATGAAATCCCACTAACCCACAACGGCAAAGTGGATTATGCGAAACTGCCGCAACTGCCGGATGTGTCGGCTCTGGTGCGAGGTGAGTACGTCGCCCCGCGC
Organism: Planctomycetaceae bacterium; assembly: GCA_005798335.1. Lineage (GTDB taxonomy): Bacteria > Planctomycetota > Planctomycetia > Pirellulales > Pirellulaceae > Aureliella. The sequence continues at coordinate 5,065 of SYJV01000213.1, forward strand.
AATGCCGACGAGGAATTAATGGCCTCGATCTGGTCCAACGCTCTGGGGCTGGAACGAATTGGAGTTACTGAGAGTTTTTTCGATCTCGGTGGCCACTCATTGCTGGCAGCACAGATTCTGTTTCGCGTTGAGCGTGAGTTCAAAGTGCGTTTGTCCTATCGAGCCTTCTTCGATTCGCAGACCATTGCGCAAACAGTCGAAGTCCTCGCGCGGCAGCGTGAGCTACAGTCGGCAGACATGCCGACGATCGATATAGAACTGCAGAGCACTACTGCCCCGACCGCCGTTTCGCCGCTGCGCCATTGGTTCAGCGGTCAAACCGACATCTCGGCCGCGAACAAGATTGACTTTCATGCAGAAGTCTGGCTCGATGAAACGATTCAGGCCGGCTCCAAGCCTCGTGTGGATGTTTCGCAAGTACCGAGCACAATCTTGTTGACCGGTGCGACGGGTTTCTTGGGCGCCTTTCTGCTACGCGAGTTTGCAAGCTGGCACCAAATCAAGATTCATTGCTTGATCCGCGCGGATAGCGAACGCGAGGCAATGGAGCGATTGCGCAAGGGACTCAGAAAATACCGCCTGGACGATGAGGCGATATTCGATCGTATCGTGCCAGTGCTGGGCGATTTAGCAAAACCGAATCTGGGGCTTAACGAATCTGGATTTCTTCGGCTAGCAGAGAATATTGACTGGATCTATCACAATGGAGCGGCTGTCAATTTTGTCTATCCCTATTCAGCATTGAAAGCGGCCAATGTCAACGGCACGCGCGATGTGTTGCGGCTGGCAGCGACCACGCGCATTAAACCGGTTCATTTTTCATCGACGCTGGCAGTGCTGGTCGGGGACCAAATTCAGCAAGGTGTAATTCGCGAGTCCGATCATTACGAATTTCCCGAGCGAATGAATTCAGGCTATGGGCAATCCAAATGGGTTGCTGAGCAATTGGTTCGGCTGGCAGGCCAACGGGGAATTCCGGTGGCCATTTATCGACCCGGGCGGATCACAGGCGACAGCGTTACGGGAGCTTGGAACGCCGACGATTTGTTCCTGGCCGGCCTTAACTTTTTGCTCCAGGCAGGGGCTGCGCCAGATCTTGATATTCAACAGGATTTGACGCCGGTTGATTACGTGGCCCGATGGATGAAGGAAATTTCGAGCAAGCCTGCGTGCCTTGGCAAGACATTCCATGTTGTCAATCCGCAGCTAGTTGCTTGGCCCAATTTGGTCCGCGGACTGCAACAGGCCGGATATGAATTGAATTTAGTGCAATTTGAGCAATGGAAGCAGGAATTCATCGCCACGTTTGGCGAGTTTCCGGAAGATTGGATGTCGTGGTTGATCCCCCGTGGCACTGCAGCTGTTCAAGGCTCGGTTGCTGAGTCGGTTGCGCGCGTGAAGATCTCGTACGATTGTTCCGAAGTGCAATCGTTGATGGCCAGTTCCAGTGCCGTCAATTTTCCTTCGGAAAGCGAACTGCTACAAACCTACTTGCGCGGGCTGGTCCAGGCCAGCCTGTTGCCGCCACCGTCCCCAGCACAACATGGGTGAAATCTTGCGATGGGAATCGCGCGTTCAACACTCATGATTGGTGCTGTAGCGTTTTGTGTACCGCTCAACTGAACCTTGCCAGTTTCGAATCTTGAACGTCCAACCCTTTATCCACACTGCCGCGAATGTCCAAGCCAGCTTTTTGATAGATAGCGTCGATTACGCGGAGATTCGCGACCGCGTCAGCCGCATTGGTAATGTTAGGACGCTGTCCGTGGACAACTTCGGCAAACGCGCGCAATTGATAAGTGAAGGTCGTCTCATCGCGTGGTACAGTTTCATTGCGCTGTGTGCCATCCTGGTGACGAACGACAATTTTATGCCAGCGATAGGGGCGGATCGGATTAACAACTCGCATGCTACCTCGGTCGCCCTGTACAATCACCAACCAGCGAAAAATTACGGGCGACAGCAGCGAACAAGTTATTCTCCCTGTTCGACCGTCGCTAAATTGGAAGTCGGCTTCCATCCAGCGATCCACGTTGGGTTTTATGCAGCGGGCATGGGCCGAGACCACGGTAGGTTCGGCGCCAGATAGAAATCGTATCAAGTTGACTGTGTAACTACCGGTATCCATTAGCGCACCGCCTCCCAGTTCGTACGAGAACCGAATATCGAGCGGGTTCAAGACGTTGGTATTCAGGTGTGCTTCGATATGCTGCATGCGTCCGAGTTCGCCGCTGTCGACAATCTGTTTGATGCGAGTCGCCAACGGATGATAACGATAATGAAATGCTTCCATCAGGACTCGTTGGCTGTTCTGCTCCGCTTGCAACAAGCGCAAAGACTCTTGAGCGTTGGCTGCCAGCGGTTTCTCACATAGAACGTGCTTGCCCGACTGAAGGGCCCGAATTGTCCATTCGCAGTGCAAGCTGTTGGGGAGCGGATTATAAATGGCGTCGATATTGGGATCGGCCAATAGTTCAGCATACGAATCGTGAACGACGGGAATTCCGAATTTATGTGCAAACCGCTTCGCACGCTGAACATCGCGCGCGGCCACGGCACGTACAGATGTGCCTGGAACGAGGCGTGTCGGCCAAATTAGTGCCAAAGCTGCGATCTTCGCGGCTCCAAGTATTCCAAATCGAAGCTCGCCTTGTTGGTGCTTAGGTCTTTCACGGGAGTGATTCAGGATGGTCATCGCGATAGGAACTCAAAGAAGTAAGTTTGCAGTAGACTGGCAATTCGGAGTAATCTAAAACTAACTCCTCGTGACCTCTGGCCTAACCACAATACCGTTCAACGAACGTGGGATAAGCTTCCAGCCTTGTTATACCCCACATCTTTTTTGACATAAGTTGACCAATGACCAGTTTTCCTAAATTCCCCAACGTTACCTCGCTAGCAAAGAAAATCGATGTAAGGATCTCAAGAAAAGTATCCAAA
>SYJV01000214.1 GCA_005798335.1 Planctomycetaceae bacterium
AGATTGCGTCCTTTGAGAAAGTAATTTGTGCGTCAGTCCTTAAAAGCACATTCGGGTTATAGCATGCGACAACGTCGGCGGAGCAACCACTCGAAAGCGATTAGCGTAAAGAAAGCGGTTGCAACCAATGGATGGTTCCACAGCGGTTCTGGTGGCAACGATCCCATGCGCACCGTAGTGCCGGGTGGAAGTTCTTCAAACAAGTTGCGAGTATCCTCGGGCAAATAGAATTTTCCTCGCGACTTGTCTGCCACGGCGCGCAGCCCAGCCCAATCAGAACGCAAGTTGGCTTGTTCGCCCGGCGGCGCTGTAACGTTGAACGAGGTGCTGGGAGGATCGTCAAGCACCGGATGGCTTAACAGCACGCGATGACTACCGGCCAGAAAATCACTCTGGGTCAATTGAAACACGTTCGCCGCGCCAGCGACGCGCGGCAATGTCAGTTCAGTACGCACACCGTCGGCTCGCTCAATAGTTACTCGACACTCACCGCCAGCGGCCAATGCATCCGATGTTTTCAGGCGAGCAACCAAGCGCAGCGGCTCACCCAGGTTTACTCTTCGCGGCTCAGTTGCCAATGTCGATTCGCCACTTTGTGAGAGACGACCGCGACTGAGCCAGCGCAGCATTTGAATCCAATATCTTTGATGAAAGAGATCGTTGCCCGCAAAACTGCTCCAGCGATATGTCTCGTCGCTGGCCTGGACAATCACCCGCCCCGCACCGGCAAAGTGGCTTACCAACAGCGGCTCGCCGGTTGACGAGCTGGTGGAATTCGCGGGTTGAGCCACTGCCAGTACTTGGGCGGCAGGCTTGATGGACGAAAACGCTTGTACCCACTCTGGACCGGGTAACGCTTGCCAGAGCTTGGCATTCTGTTCAGATTCAGGTGTTAATTGCAACGGCAGAGCCGACTGTCCAATCACGGTTGGTTGCCAGCGCAGTTGCCTCAGTTCAGCATATTGCGTTTGGTTCTGTCTCGCAAATTCAACTGGCAGAATCGCTGCCAACGGCGAACCTTGGAGCAGTACGGGCGAGTAGTCGCGTGCACAAACCAGAATCAGTCCCCCGCCTCTCATCGAGACATGTTCAGATATCGCCGACTGAGTACCACGGCTGATCAACGACGGATCAAAGTCGCCCAGCACAACAACATCATACGTTGATAATCTATCTCGATCACTAGGTACCAACCGGATGGCTGATTCGTCTTGATCGACGAACGCAGCATCGGCATCCTGCAACACGTAGTCCAATTCGAAGGCGCGAGCGCCTTTGTCACCAGGTTGCCTGACCCGTTCCAGTAAATTCTTCAGAAATCGCAATTCGAAATTGGGGGTTTGGTGAACCATCAAGACGCGGATCGATTGATCGCGCACCGTGATGGAGCGTTCGATGACGTTATTCTCGATATTGGTCTCGCCTGCAACTTGCGAAGCGCTAATCGATAGAGCGATTTCACCGGTCCGGTGTGGCACAAACCGCAATCTTGCTTGATGCTGGTTGCCTTGGCGAGAAAGATCCATTTTCGAACTATCCAAGACCTCGCCCGATGCGACATCGTTGAGGCGAACTTCGATCGTAGCCCGATCGATGTCGGTGCCCGACAGGGTAAACTGCAAATTCACTTCGTCGCCCAAGAAAACCGCTTCGTCAACCAATAAGTCGGCTAGTCGAATATCCGGTTGCGCCAATTCTTGGCCCATCGCAACGGTATACACCGGAACCGCCATTGATCGGGCTTTGGCTGCGGCGTCAGGCAAGGAAAGACCGCCCGTCGTTATGCCGTCGGTCAGCAGAATAATTGCCGTAGTCGGTCGTCCGACCTGCTGTTGCAGTAGCGCGGCCAGCGACTCTCCTAATCGACTCTGCGTCGCGTCAGCACGAATTGTGTCGAACGTTTGCGACATGTCCGCCGACGAATCCAGGTTCTGCACTTGATCAGCCACTGTTACCCAGCGAATTTGGTAGCGATCATCGAGCGATTTCCACGTAGCCGCGGGAAAACTCTTCAGCAACGAGACTGTGGATTCAAATCGGGATGGTTGTTCACTGGATGATGGTTGCGAACTATTCAGCAATCCATCTTGGGAAGTGCCGCTTACGGCGAAATCGCGAGTTTGCATGCTGGCCGATCTATCGATCGCAATAATCAATTCGGGTTTGTCGCTTTTGAATCGCAACCAATTCCAACCTGCCAGCATCCACAGCACCAACGCCAACAGGATGAACCGCGTTAGCGCCAGAATTACTCGCGTGAATTTGCGCGCATCACCGCGTTCACTGCCATACAGACCAGCCAGTGCCGCGGCAACAATCAGTGCCAGCAGAATGGTCAGCCAAATCGGCAGCGGCCAAGGTCGATTGAGCACGCGCTCGATCGCCAAGGCTGACTCCACTTCAGCCAAGATCATTGGCTCGAACACACAGCAACGAAACAAGAAACTCTCGGTTATCGTCACGCTAGCCTCCTGCCCATCGACCAGGCAAGGCACGACTCGGCCACCAGCACCGCCAGCAGCGCGACAAGCAACATCTGCGCTATTCGATCTTGCTTTTCTGCGCTAAGATCGATCGCGGTGTGATCGATGCCACCTTCGGTCAGCGTTGAATCGGACTTGGGCAATCGTCCTGCGCCAATCGATTCGAGACTGCTTTCAATAGGATCGATATTCGCGACCGCTTGTGTCGCCACGGCGTTGTCTCGCAAAAACTTGTAGACACCGCGCTGCGAAGTACGTCCATGCGTCCAGGTTACGCTGCCGTCGTCGGCTGTTTCCAATGAGTCAACTGGTCCTTCTTCGCCATCGGGGCCTACCACGCGCATTTTAGCATCCGACGCGACTACTCCCAGCGTTCCACTGATCGGTTGGCCTACGAGCACATTGCAAGATTCCGTCTCTGAGCTGGTAATGGCCTCCATCAACTGTTGCATCAAAGGCACAAAACTCGGCCATGTCGCGATCGCATTCCACGCAGGACGACTGGTGTCGAGCGAACTTTGACCAGTCTCGGGCGCGCTTAACCAACTCGCGCTCCAGCCGCGTCCCAACTTTCGCCGTACGACCAAAGGCCCAGAGTTTTGAATTGCCAAATCAATCGTCAGCTCTTGGCCACGATGCGGTTGGATGCGCCAATAACGGAAGATGGGTGTCGTCAGCAATCCAGCGTCGAGAAAATCGGCAAATGGAGCCACGACGGGACTGGCATATTTGAGTGGGTCAATGCGCCAATCTTGCTCAGCAGACGGCTCGGTTAACTGGAATCCTAGCAAATCATGCGTATTACTCTTCGACATTCGATTCCAAGACTCGCTGACCGTCTCGGAGCCAAAGAGGTGCAATAGCCCACCCCCTTGCATCACAAACTGGCGCAATCGCGAGGCTTCTGATTTCGAAATTTCTTTTACGCCGCTTAACAACACTGCGTGCCAATTCGACAGCTCTTGTGAACTCAACTCAATGCTGGAAATCGTTTGAATTTCCACTTCGGTGCTTGCTTTACCCGTCGGCGACAATGCCAGAGATACAAGTCGAGCACCGCCAGCGCGACCTTCGACGCAGAGGACGCGAGTCTGTTTCTGTTTAGAAACGATAACATCGCGGCGATTGTCTACGTCCAATCTGTCGTTGGGAATTGTGACCGCAACTACCGTTTGTGCGGAATTAGCGTGTGGTATATCTGCTTGCACTGCCCTAGTTTGGCCGATACCCAAATCGATAATTTCGCTGTGGGTAGTTTGACCATCGACGAGAAACTGAACCGGCATGCGATTCACGATCGCCGAACCAAAATTGGATATCGAGGCATCAATCCGCAGACGTCCTTGGAACTCTCCCCGCGTTCGCGAGGCGGACGTTTCCGTGACAGCCACGTTGGCTGGTGTACCAGTCGCTACCGATTCGAAGCTCAGTTGATGATTTGCGGCCAAACGGCTAAGTCGCTGAAACAAGCTCCCAACAGTGGCGGGCTCCCACGTATCTTTTCCCAAGTCGGTGAGCACGACAATGTGAATGCGACGCGGATCCATGGCGACGCGGCGAGCATTCTGCACGATCTCGTCGATCGAGTGGAGACAACTCGCTAAATCGGCGCCGGTGTCCTGCAACTGCAATTCGTCGAGTTGCTTTGAAACCGCTGCGCGGTCGAACGTAACTCTCGAGATCATCGATTGAGAAGGTTTGCCCAAACGCACCAGTGCGAACGAGTCACCCAAGTTGCTAGCCGAAACGATCTCAGCGGCGCGCGCTTTCGCAGTGTCAAATCGCGTCGTCGATTCATGTCGATAGCCCATCGAATAAGAACTGTCGATTACGATGATCCACAACCGCGGCTCCGCGACCAAATCGACTTGCATGGTGTTAGAGCTGGTCGAGAGGAACGGACGAGCCAAAGCTACAGCCAGCAAGGTACAGATCAGCATGCGCATTATGAGCAACAACAACTGCTCGATTCTTACTCGCCGCGTTTGATGTTCTACGACTTTGCGCAACAATTCGATGACCGCCCAATCGATCACCTGTGGACGATGCCGTTTGAGCAGATGCAGCACCAGCGGGATCAGCGCACAAGCTCCCCAGAACAGCATGCCGCTGCTGGCGAGCCCAATCGCGCCGATTATTCCAAGTGTTATCATCGTCAAGCTCTCCGCCTGCGGCGCCGCGCGAGGATCGGAGGCAGAACTTTGGCCAGCGACTGGTTCGTGCGCAACTGAACATAATCGATATCCAATTCGCGGCAGGTCGCTTGGAGGCCGCTGCAGTGCTGCGCCATCGCTGTGCGATAAGCGGCCGCGACCAGTCGAGCATCGGCAACCACCTCAGGTAGTCCTTCTAAACCCACAAATCGCGTGGTTCGATCAAAAGGAAAATCCAACTCGGCAGCGTCCAGAACCTGCATGACGATGACATCGTGTCTTTGAAATCGCAATAATTTCCAAGCACTGGTCAGCCGCTGTACATCGTCCAGCAGATCGCTGACGATGATGACAATCCCAGGGCGAGCGACGCGCGCGGTAAATTGATGAATAACCTCACCCAAGTGCGTGCGTGGATTGCTCGGCGAATTCTCCAGCACGTGCACCATGTCATCAAACTGGCTCGGGCTGCTGCTGGGCGGCAACCAAGCATCCAGTTGAGCCGAGAACGCTCCTACCGCGACCGAGTCTTGTTGCGTAATCACCAAATAGGTCAAGCAAGCAACGATCAACTGAGCGTACTCCAATTTGCTCAGTGGTGAAACGGGACCACGAAAGGTCATGCTCTGGCTGGTGTCGAGCAAGAGATAGCACAGCAAATTCGTTTCGTCTTCGTATTGCTTAACATAGACTTTGTCGCTGCGCGCAAATACTTTCCAATCGATTTGTCGTACGTCATCGCCTGGAGTGTACTCGCGATGCTGAGCGAATTCTATGGAATGACCTCTCAGCGGACTGCGATGCAAACCGGCCACCAGCCCTTCGACCAGCGCTCGAGCTCGCAAGCCCAGCGGTCCGATCCGCGCAAGTGTTTCAGGATCGAAGTACTTTTGCGACTCGTTCACGCGATTGACTCGAAGGGAGCGATAGATCGACTTTGCGGACCACATCTTGGATGATATTCTCCAAGGATATTCCATCCGCTTCCGCTTGAAAATTCAATTTGATGCGGTGTCTCAGCACGGGGAACGCGACCGCTTCGATATCCTCGCGCCGCACGATCGGACTGCCATGGAGAGCCGCTCGCGATTTAGCACCCAACACAATGTACTGACTCGCGCGCGGCCCAGCTCCCCAGCGCACACAGCGTTTGACTACTTCCAATGCTTGTGGATCTGCGGGACGTGTCAAACGTGCGATTTGCGTCGCCAACAAAGCCAGACTGGGTGTGATTGCGATGCGACGGACGACGTGAGCTAATTCGATTAACTCTGCACCACTAATCTGTTCACTCAGTTCGTGAGCATGGTCGCTGGTACCGCGCAGAACTATTTCAACTTCGTCTTCCTGGCTCGGATAATCGACCATGACGTTAAACATAAAGCGATCCAATTGTGCCTCGGGCAACGGATACGTGCCTTCTTGTTCAATTGGATTCTGGGTGGCTAGAACGAAGAACGGATCGGGAATCGGATGTCGCTTGCCTCCGGCGGTAACTTGATGTTCTTGCATCGCCTCCAACAGCGCGGCTTGAGTCTTAGGAGGAGTTCGATTGATCTCGTCTGCCAAAACGATGTTCGCGAACACGGGCCCGGCAATAAAGCGGAACTGGCGAGTTCCAGTCGCGCGATCCTCTTCGATCACTTCGGTACCGGTAATGTCAGCCGGCATTAGGTCGGGCGTAAACTGAATGCGGCTAAATTTCAGCGACAGCATGCGCGCCAAGCTGGAGATCATCAACGTTTTTGCTAGTCCGGGGACACCGATCAAAATGCAGTGCCCACCTGCGAATAGCGCGACCAACAGTTGTTCGATCACCATTTGTTGACCGACGATCGCGTGCGCCAGTTCGCGTTTGATGTTGGCGTAGGCCGTGCTTAACCGCTGGAGAGATTGCTGTCCTTCCTCTAACGATTCGAAATCACCCTGCTGAGACACTTTGGGAGTTGCTCCTTGGTTTACTGCACATTGCCCAAAAGTGCAGTGGTCAAATCACTTGGCGGAAAAATCGGCAGCAAAGTCTTGCGCGCTTAACGGTCGCCCGGTTGCTTTTTCTGTCATCGCGTTCCAGGGATACAACCGTCCGTGAGAGAACACGCGATTAATCATGAACTCACCTACGTCAGGGCGCTCGAAATAGATTGCGTCTGCGCCGCGCGGTTGCTTGAGCACTTCGCGCGCGATCGTCGCATGCACTTGACATGCGAACAATTCGCCCATCATGTAGTTGTGATAGTAGGCTGGCGCGGACACAACATGGATCTTGCTGGCATAGTCCGGCGCATCGCGACCTTCCGGCTTAGTCAGCAACTGATACTTCGACACCAGATCCCACCACAACTTGTTCAAGTCCTGTTCTGGATTCGCATACATTTGTTTCTCAAAGCGGAACATGACTTGGCACCACCGTGAGAAAATCAATAGCTTGTTCCGTCGCATGCGCTGGGCAGTCGCATCATAGGCGGCTGGATCGGGTACCGATAGGCCCATCCCCTTTAGCCACTGCGCGCTGCTAGCCAATCGCTCGAACATCATGGCAACTCCTTCGGTTGCCAAAATATGCGCCTCGGATCTGAGCAAATAAGGCATAGTGCGAGGGATGTTCTTGCTGCTGTAAACCGCATGTCCTAGTTCGTGCAGCATTGTGGTCATCCAATATTCATTGGGGACGATGTTCGCCAAAACTCGCACGTCTCCTTCGCGATCGATGTCGGTGCAGAATGCATGAGGGCTCTTACCGGGTTTCTCGTACAAGTCGCTGCGCTGCAAAACATCATCGATCGGCAAGCCAATCCCAGCGTAGAACTTACTGCACACCGCCAAAATGTTCGTCTTGGCGAAAATTGCGTCTACATTGGTATCGTATACCGCCGGCGGTTGCTGGAAGAATGGATCGTGATAGTGCCATGGCCGAAGGTCCGCTACCGCCAAGCCATATTTCGCTGCCAGTCGCGCATCGATATCCGCTTTGATTTCAGCGAATGGTTGGCGAGTGAGCTCGTCCAGCTCGTCGAACAATTTCAGTACATCCGCTTGTGTTTGCTCGTTCAATCGCAAGGACATATCGTGAAAGTCCGCGAATCCCAAACTCTTGGCGGCTTGGTTGCGTAAGCTCACCAACCGTTTCAGATCGCGCTGCACCGTAGCACCGACGCCCTTACTAGCTTCCCACGCTTTGCGTCGCTGCTGCTGATCGGTGCCAGTCGACAGGATGTCGCGAACTTGGCTATCGGACAGCGATTGTCCGTCGACAACCGCGCGAAAAACGTTGAAAGCCTTTTCGATTGCATTGGCCGTCGACGTCATTTCTTCCAGCAACTTGGCGTCTACTTGCTTTTCCAAATAGATCAAATACAGCAGTTGAATTTGACGCTTTAACAGCGGGTCACTGATAGCAGCATCTCGCAGTTGCTTGAGTTTGTCGAAGCGGTCCCGATTGCCGAGCGCTTTGTCCAACGTGTTCTGTGCCTGGACTTTCGCGGCAAAGGCGGCGTCACTGCCTGTCGTGTTCGCTTCCCACCATGCTCGATTTACGGCAATTTCCAGAGGCCGAATTTCGCCAACATGCTGCTCGACAATCTGCTGGGCCAATACTGATGCAGTTACTTCTTGGGCGTGTCCCATCGTCGAATTCAATCCCGTAGACATGAGTGCCCAAACGACTAGGCAACAACCTCCAAGAACGACCCAATTCATTGCACTTCTCCGCATGTTTACCGTCTAACCTGAACCACAGTCTGAATTTTCGCGTCAACAACTGCGGCCTCGCTTACACTCGCTCTCGAAATCGCGCAAGGATTATGCAGCAGCATTGCTGATTGTGAGTTGGATCGGAGCCCATGACAAGCTGGGTGGCTGGCCGGCTGGCTGATCTTATTTAAGTGTCCGTGAAGCTGGCACGCTGAGTTTTGTAGTTATATTCAAGAGGTTATGGACTGGTTGCTGGTTTCGGACTAGGGGCGAAGTTAGAATGCCTGTGACAAATCCATTACAAAACAACGGAATGCTTCGATTGGCTAACCGATGATGTCGATCGGGAACAATCGCGAATCCTTTGGGTTTCGTCAAGAGCCGCAGATTTTTGGTTGTCATTCGAAATATTGGGAGGGCAGTCATGTCGGAAGCCTCCGCGCTGGAATGCAGCGTGCTGGTGCTTAACCGTTTCTTCATGGCCGTTCGAGTAGTGAATGTTCGCCGCGCAATGACGCTCTTGTACCGCGGTTGTGCGGAAGTGATCACTATCGAGAACGACCAGTATTTCAACTACGATTTCGAAGCCTGGTGTGAGATCAGCCAATTGCACGCGCTCGAAAAACAACCTGACGAGGACTACATTCGCGCGGTTCAATTCGAATTGCAAGTGCCCAGGATTGTGCGATTGACGCGCTATGATCGTCTTCCCAAGACGACGGTCCGCTTCAATAGGAAGAACTTGTTTGCGCGCGACAGCCACCGCTGCCAATATTGTGGGCAATCGCGTCCGACCAGCCAGCTCAGCCTTGACCATGTCGTCCCGCGTTCATTGGGCGGCAAGACCACTTGGGATAACATCGTTTGCTGCTGCCTAGCCTGCAATTCGCGCAAGGGCGGCCGTACTCCGATTCAGGCTGGGATGAAATTGCTAGCAAAACCCTGCAAACCACATAGCAATCCGGCGATGGTTACTCCAATGAAAGACCCGCGTTACGCGAGTTGGAAGAGCTTTGTTACGACGGGTAGCGCTGCTGGCTGAATGCCCGATCGAATTTGATTCGGCTCGATTTTGCCCAGCCGTTCTAATTTCACTTGCCACGCAATGGGAGAAATGACTACGATCGCAGCCGATAATCTCGGCTCTCACGAAATTCTGGATTTCCTCGGCGATTCAATGCTGCAAGGGAAGGCACTGCCCATGATGGAACATCGGCGAAGTTGGTTGAAAAGCAAGTATGGTGATTTATCGCTCGCTCGAATATTACCAATCGTTGGACTCGTTTTTACCGGCTGTCAAGCGCCGTGGATGGGCGCAGCTCGTTCGCCCGACGAACAGAGTGCGATCAATCTTCTGCAATCTCCGGCGCCTGCAACCAGTAATCGCCAATCCGAGCGCACCGCCAATGATCGTTATGGTGTGAACGCGACAACTCAGGACTCGCTTTCACAACCAAGTGCCACCAGCCGCAAACCACGAGCTGAATCACCCGCGGAGAGGGAACTGGACGAGTCGAGCGAGCAGGAATTTACGCTTGATGATCTCGAGCCCGACGCAAGACGGCAACTGGAAACTCAATGGAAAGCGGCTACCGGCAGGGAATTGGATTCCCAATTCAACGCAACGAGTCGCAAGAATTTAGGTGTTCCTGCGGTCTCCTCGCGTAAGACAACGCATACGACCGAGGTCGACTCGCCCATGGATGGTTCAGCGAGTTTTTCCCTTTCTGACCAAGAAGACGAGAGTCAAAATGCACCTGCCACGTCTGTCAAACAAAAAGCAGGCCGTCGAGACAATGGCGTCGATAGGTCGGGTTATCGCGGTACTCCCGATGACCGATTTCAACTACCAGTTAATGCGGACTCAAATCCAAGCAGTCGTGCCGAAGCATCCTCACCGCAAAAGCGACAATCTGCCAAAAATTCGGCGCACATTTCCGACACTGTCTATCGCGAGCCTGTCGTAAAGAACGCGTCCGCAGAGCGAACCAGCAAAGATGCTAGTCGCGAACCCGACCGGGACGCCGAACTCGGCCCCACCGCAGGCTCGCTCGCGGGCGATCGGGACAGTAGCGACGTTAGCCATCCATTGCCGACGTCCGACTTGGATACGCCGGGTCTAATGCGTCAGGCGATACAATCAATCTCTGCTGAATTGAAAGAAAATCAATCGCTCGATCCCGATGGGAGATTACAGATGGAGGCGAATCAACGACTGCTCCACTTAATGCTTGGAGACGTCGATGCAGCCATGCTCGCCATTGAGTCACTTCAACCGCACGAACAAGATTTTTACCGGCACCTGGTTCAGGCCCTACACGACGTCTGTGATCCGTCCGGCAACCCAGATCGCCGCCGCAGGAATACTCTAGCGCTGGCCAGCCTAAGAAAATCGCTATCGCATTTAGCTGCCGCGAGCAATCTGGAAGTACACAACGCGACCTTTTGCAGTAAGGTCGATGGATTTGGCGTGATCGAAAAATTCCCCCAGTACCATTTTCGTCATGAACAGGAAGTTTTGTTGTATTGCGAATTGGACAACTTTGTAGCCGAAAAAGTAACCGATGGTTTTGAGACCAAGCTGCAAGGCAGTTACGAAATAGTCAACGCCGACGGTCGCCGCGTAGCTGACCAAACCTTGCCCACAGATTCGCACGTTTGCCGAAACCAGCGCCGCGACTACTTTATCGCTTACCGCCTCTACATGCCCAGCGAAATTTCTCCAGGCAAACACACTCTCAAATTGACCATCGAAGATCTCAAGGGTAAGAAATTCGGTCAAACATCACTAGAGTTTCATATCGTTAAATAGAGCAGTTCAAGATTGGTCGACAGCTCGTCTGGAACGATCATGGGTCAGTAAAACGATTGAGTCGGCGCGAAGAGATTGCCTCAGTGCTGCCAGTCCAGATATCTAAATGTAAAACATGGTCCCTGGTGCGGAATAGACTCGATCCAGTAGATCGCCTACCGTAATCGACTGCAAGAATTCCCTTTCACGTCGTTCCATGTCCGCCCAGAGCTGGCACGCGGTCTGCTGAATCGCCGAAACGTTGTCGCTGGAAATTATTCCCGAATTGGCTGGACAGACCGCTTCGACGATTTCACTGAGGGTCGTTTGACTGGGAGACTTGCTCAATCGAAAACCCCCGCTGGAACCGCGGATACTCTGTACCAACCCAGCGGCCCGAAGCTGCTGTAGGATTTGAACTAGAAACTGACTTGGCACAGAATGCTGGGCAGCGATCTCGCGAGCCGCTACCAACTTTCCTGCGTCGTACTCGGCCGCCATCGCCAGCATAGCAACTGTCGCATAATGGGCTTTTATTGGTAGTTGCATAAGGTGCGCGACGATTAATTGCTGGTGTGCAACCCGCATTCTTTCTTGGCAAATCCGCTCCAGCGACCTGCTCGTTCGTCTTCTTCGGGCGCAACGCTGCGCGTGCAGGGCCAGCAACCAATGCTCTTATAACCTTGATCGTGCAGCGGATTGTAAGGAATGCTCTCACTGGCGATCAGTGCCCAGACTTCTTTCTTTGTCCAATTTGCTAACGGACTAACTTTTACCAAGCCGAATTTGTTGTCCCAACCAACGATCGGGACCACCGCACGATCGGGACTCTGGTCTCGACGAATCGCGCTCGCCCAAGCATGAAAACCACGTGCGGCTTGCACTAAGACTTTGTTTTTCCGATCGAGGCAGCATCGATCGGGATCAGTCTTATATACCGGCCCGCCATTAGCTGCCTCGTACTGGGCAACTGTCAATTCGGGCTGTTTGAGCTCGACATCGATGCCATATCGCTGCTTAACTCGATCGCGCATCTCGAGCGTTTCCTTGAATTGGTAGCCAGTATCGAGATTGAATACCGGCACATGCGGAGCGATTTGGCTGAGCATGTGAATAACTACCATCCCCTCGGGACCGAACGCGGTCGCCATCGTAAACTTGCCGGGAAATCGATCCACTGTCCATCGCAGAATCTGCATTGGAGTAGCCGATTCCAAGCGCTGGCTGGTGCGATCCAATTCAGCTAGCAATTCCGGTGTCGGCACCAACGCGTCGTCCGCAGCGTCCTCGGTACCGATCATATCGTCCGGATGAAGAACTCGAAGCGCCACAGGGCGACGGCCATCGGAACCGGAAGTTGTTTTTTCAACCTGCATAAACTCCCTCAACTACTTAAGTTTCAAGAACTTCGGTTGTGAGAAAGCTCCCACGCACTCGAATGATTACAATTGTGACCAATATAGTCAACATTGGCAATATGTCTGATTGAATCGGAGGTTTTAGTGGGTGAAGTTTAAAAAAAAGGAATTTCTGGCCGGTTAGTAGCAGCACATTTGAATGTAACGCAGGCTTTATAGGAAAATCAAGCTCCTAGGTTTGTTCGCCCGGCGACCAGTCGCGTTGCTGGCAAGCGGTCTGGCCTTAATTTGGCAATCGCGCGATAATCGTCTACTTGATCAGCGGCTTAGTCCGCGAAATTAAGGGACATCATCGACGGTGTAAAGGATTCGAGCCAATGGGGACTAGGGACAACGACTCTGCTTTAGCGACTAACCACGATCAGGCTCCGCGGCAGCTCAATTTTATCGAGCAGGAGATCGAAAAGGATCTCACTTTACCACGGATGGCAAGTCGAACGATCGCGACCCGTTTTCCTCCGGAACCGAACGGATATCTCCATATTGGCCATGCCAAGAGTATTTGCTTGAATTTTGGGCTGGCTCAGGCATACGGCGGAATTTGCAATCTGCGTTTCGATGATACCAATCCCAGCAAAGAGGAGCAGGAATACGTCGATTCCATTCAAGAGGATGTTCGCTGGCTGGGCTTCAAGTGGGACAACCTATTCTACGCTTCGGATTACTTCGACCAAATATTCGCATGGTCGATCAAGCTGATTAAGCTCGGCAAAGCCTACGTGTGCGATTTGACGGCCGAACAAATTCGAGAATATCGCGGCAGCTTGACTCATCCCGGCAAGAACAGTCCCTATCGAGAGCGACCAGTCGAAGAGAACTTGAAACTGTTCACTGCGATGCGCGACGGCGAGTTCGCCGACGGAGCGCGTACTTTGCGAGCTAAGATCGACATGGCGTCGCCCAATATGAATATGCGCGACCCAGTGTTATATCGAATTTTGCGAGCGCACCATCATCGAACCGGTGACAAGTGGTGCATCTACCCAATGTACGATTGGGCGCACGGGCAGAG
>SYJV01000215.1 GCA_005798335.1 Planctomycetaceae bacterium
GGAGACGAGCACAAAAAACAACGTTAAGTATTTTGGATGAGGTCGGCAATTGACCAACTCGCCATGGCAAGTCATGCAACATGCGAACAAGACTGCGGAGTAAATCCAAATTTGGTCCGAAATCGCTACGTCGACATCTTCCTCCAATACCCAAATTGCAGCCGGTATCGCAACTAGCAGTGCCATGCCGAAAATTCGTCGATCGTACCATTCAGGGTTGTCAAAGCAGATGATGAAGGTCAGCAAATACAGACTGAGCGGCAATACCCACAGGAACGGCACTGTCGCCACATCAATGCACAGTTGATTCGTGGTTGCCAACAGCATAGCTGAACCAAACGCTGCCAAACCGAGCCACAACAGCATCGCGCCCCAGCTCGGCGGCTTGGCATTTGTGCCGTCAGTTAAATCCGGCGCGCCGACCGATTTTGACGGCTGGTCCGAGCGCTGTGGCTCGCCTTGCATCAGCAATCTCACCCCACACCACGTTGCCAACGCTACGTACAGCATGTAACCCGATCCCCAATTCGACGCTTGTTGTTTCAGCTTCAGCATGGGTTCAAACACAAACGGATAGCTGAGCAACGCCAACAACGAACCAACGTTGGATAGCGAGTACAAACGATACGGTGACTTACCCGGCTCCGTCCTACTAAACCATCTTTGCATCAGTGGCCCCGTCGAAGCCAGCATGAAATACGGCCCGCCCACGGTCGCCAACAACAGCAGCAGAATTTGCAGCGATGGCGAGCCATCCGCAACAGGCTTCCATGCATCCGACGGAGCAATCGGCAAGCAAAACAGCGAACCGGCTAGCAACACAACATGCGTCAGCACTTGCGTTCTAACGCTCAACCCAACGCTGATCAAATGTGCATACAGATAACCACCTAACAACAACACCTGAAAGAACAGCATGCACGTCGTCCAGATCGATGGCCCACCTCCAAACCAAGGAAGAATGAACCGGCCAATCAACGGTTGGACTTGAAATAGCAGGAAGGCACTAACAAAAATGGTCAAAGCGTAGCGAAGCATTATGTTCCTTTGGGTCGGTCCATTTTCACGGTCCGTGATCGCTAACACTGTATGCTGCGTGTACCTTACTTGACCACACCCCGATGTACTTTTTGCCCACGAAAGCACCACATTTTTCTGTTTTCAATTGCGCTGGTTTCAACGGCTGACGCAACGCTAGTTCGCATTGCCTTTGGCAGGAGTGGCAGTTCGCCAAACGAGAAATGTCAATCCTGTAAGACAAATCGTAAAGACGACCGCGTTGGGTGTGCGGCTGGTCCAAGTTTCCCAAGGCATTGGAAAATTGAAGAAGGCATAGTTCAGCAGAAAATACAGCCACGCGGTGACTAACAAGGTAATGCGCAAATATGCTCGTGCAGGAGGATTGCGACGACTGGCCAGCGTGAACACAACTGCGCAGATCGTGGTGACCGTTAAGGGAAATATAATGTACAGCGCCCAACCGAGATCCGCCGCGATCGCGTGTTGTTCATAGACCAATTGGCGCACCGTTTTGCCAGCGAAGGGAATAGCCGTAATTGGCAGCAGCATCAAGTACGGAGCCCAGCGCCCTCCGATGACGCACACGATGGGGATAAACCCCAGTCCCAAGCCATAACCGTAAATTAACCCAACGCGGATGTATGGGTCGCGCACAAATTCTACGGTAACCAGCAACACAACATGCAGAATCATCAGCGGTATTTCCACGCTGGCAGGCATAGTAACGCTAGGTTTAGCCGCAAGGGGTACGCCGATTCGCCGGCGATTGATCCACAGTCCGCAAGCTAGCGCGGCGCCCATCACCGCACCGAACGTGGTCTCCATGAAGTTCCACCAGTTAATCACAGAGTCCACATCGCGCAGCCACTTCGAGGCAAACCATGTGTGATGCCAAGCATGAAAGCTCTGCAAACTCTGACCTAATGGAAATCCGATCGCGCCGCCTAAACATCCCCAACCCGCCATGCGTGGCGCTAAAGTGTCGCGCTTGATCCAGCCACAGTACGTGGTCAAGCACGCTAGAGCCACTACGTAGCCTCCCCAGACTTCCCGTCGCGGTATTAGCTTGCCCTCGGGTTCCCAATACCAATCATCTGAAAAATAGATTAACGGCAGGCGCCGATTAACCGGGTCAAATGGCTCGTTGAAATAAACGACTCCCGCGACGAAGGCTAAGATTGCGCCTAGCATCAGCCAGAGCATCTCTAGCGATCGATAACGCACGCCACTGAGCCCAATACCTAGGAATAAGCCCGCAAAGCCGATCCACAAACCGCCTTTGATCGCCAGGCCAAGCATGCCCCAACCAAGCGCCGCGTAGTTACCAATTAACGGTGCATCATGAGTCAATCCGACCGTTTGACCGTAAGTCATCGAGCCACCAAATCCCATGGCTATCGTACACAGCGCCACAGCCCGCGCGGCACTCAAGGCGTTGATTGTTGGACACAATAGTAACGTGAGTGCTAGACTGACCAGCAAACCGGCGATCATTGCGCCGGTTTCGTGCCCATACTGTCCGCGAATACCCCAGGCCATTCCACCTGCCATTGTGGCGTACATCATCACGCTCCACAAAGAGCGCTCCTGTGCCGGATCATCCTGCGCTGGCATTGCAGTTCCGTTGTTCATATTACGCGTGCTTCATCTGGGCTGTGTTTTTGGGTTTGGGCGTGGGGTTGGTTGCTGAATTTGGTGTGAAAATTTGGAACGAGCAAGTGTGGAATAGATAGTGTGGAATAGAAAGTGTGGAAGAAGCAGGGAGGACTGAGCAATTGATGACAATTGCTCTACTCTCGAGCGTTTGACAGTATACTTGCGAGGTGCAACTGTGGCAGCAGGCCTAGATTTTTACGATTTCAGGTTGAATACGCCATCAGGCGCGCGAGTTCGGCGACTTGCGGTGGTTGCACCATGCTGTGATGATGGCCCGGTACGAAGTGAACTTGAACCGCATCAGCGATATTGCGCCAGCCACGATCCTCGGAAACTTGGACAACAAAGGGAGTATCACTAGGCCGGAACAAGACAATCTTGCCAGGATATTTCTGGATTCGATACTCGCAGGTTAGCGCGACATGGTGGTGAAACAACGTTTGCAAATCGTCCAATACCTGCTTGACGACAGCTTCGGGAGTTTCATTGTCGAGCACTCCCAGGTTGCGTGCATGTTGCCACAGAAAGGGAAGCTGCTCCGATGCATCGAGTTGACTCAGCTCGTCCAATGTCAATTCGATGCCATATTCCAATCCGGCGTTGACTTGTTCGTCGTCGGGGACTAGATCCGTCGAGCCTTTCGAGATCGTCGAGTCGAGCAGCAGCAATCGCTGCACAACTTCTCCCTGCTGATACAATTGTTGAGCCATCTCAAAGGCAATGATTCCGCCCAGCGACCAACCTCCTAGAACGTAGGGTCCACGCGCTTGGCGAGTCCGCACGGCCGCCACGTATTCACTGGCCATTTCTTCCAAAGTGCTTGGCAGTCGTTCGCGACCGTGCAGTCCGCGCGAACGAATGCCCATCAGCGGCTGGTCGGCCGGCAAATGTTTCGCCAAATCTCGATAACACACCACGATGCCGCCCGGAGGATGCACTAAGAAAATTGGCGCTAAACTGCCAGTGGGTTTCAGCGGAGACAGCAACGGATGAAATGGATCGTGGGTATCGCGGCGCAAGCGATGATGGGGGATGGAGGACGATTCGGTGGATCCGTAGGCAGTGGTTGATTCGAAACCAAAGCGTTCCACCATTTCCGTTTCATATAATTGCACCAACCGCTGCGCCACTTGCGAAATATCTGCCAGGTCGAATAGAAGGGCCGTCGGTACATGCAATCCAAGAGTTTCGGTAAGCTGAGCAGTCAACATCGCTGCTTGAAGTGAACTGCCGCCGAGATCGAAAAAGTTTTGATTGACTCCTACTCGATCCATGCCCAACGTAGACTGCCACGCTGCCGCCAAGAACTTCTCCAATGGTGTGTTTGGTTGGACCAGTTGATCGTCGTCGATGTCAGCTTGGATATCCGGCAAACGATTGCGATCAATTTTGCCACTAGTGGTCATCGGTAGGTTGTCGATACCCCGAACCGCCACAGGTACTTTGTACGATGGGAAGCGATCCGCCAGAAATGCGCGCATTTGCTGCGAGAGATTTTGCGGTGCAGTTGCTGGATCGTGCAAAGTCACAAAGGCAACTAATTGCGCCGCTAGTGAGTGAGCGTGAGATACCTTTACGGCCGCAGAGCGCACCAAAGGATGCGATTGCAGCAGCGCTTCTATCTCGCCAAGTTCAATGCGGTAGCCCCGGAGCTTTACTTGCTGATCCATGCGTCCCATGAACTCAATATTACCGTTGGGCAACCGCCTGCCGCGATCTCCGGTCAAGTACATTCTCGTCTGCTGAGTGGGATCAAAGCGGTTGACGACGAATCGCTGGTGCGTCATGCCGGGATGGTTGAGATAGCCGCGAGCCAATCCTGGACCAACGATTGCCAATTGGCCTGGAACCGTGTCCGGGACTTGTTCAAGCGATTCGTCCAGTATGTAAACAGTCGTATTGGAAATCTCGCGGCCGATGGGTATGGGACGGCGTGCGTCCCAATTGCTTACTTTAAAGGCAGTCGTTTCTACGGCAGCCTCCGTAGGCCCGTAAAAATTCCAGAGCTCAGCCCCCGAGACTTTGTGCAATAGCCCCGGCAAGTCCGATGGCATCGCTTCACCGCCGGTCCAAATTTGCCGCAGCGAACCGCATTGTTTGAATCGGGTATGATTGACCAGCATGCGCACTAGACTGGGAACTGCGGGCAATATCGTGATCTGGTCTCGCACAATCTGGTCTATCAATCGATCCAAATCATGGCGGGCGGCTGACTCCGCCCAGACCAACGATGCACCTTGAGTAAGCGCCGTTAAACATACTCCGATACACGCATCGAATTGATGGGACAACATAACCAAAACGCGATCACTATTGGACAGCGGTACCGCTTGGCAACGCCATGCCAGCGTATTACAAATTGCTTGATGTTCGATCATCACGCCTTTGGGAGTTCCCGTCGAACCAGATGTGTAGATCACGTAGGCAAGCTGTGCAAAGTTAGACTTGACTGCCGAATCGAATTTAACGAGCGTCGGTCGAGGTTCCACCAGCATCCGAGTTTCGCACTGCGCATTTTCAACATGGATGATGGGGCAGCGCATTTGGCCAACATAGTCCGCCGAATTCGTATCCACGATTGCTGCGCACGGTAGCGCGTCGTTTTCAAGCTGATCGCGCGCAATCGCTGGCTGCTGCGTATCGATGGGAACGAACGCCGCGCCACTTTGTAGCGTGGCCAGCACGCCGACCAACATTCTAGCGCCGCGACGACCGCAAACCGGCACCAGCTTTTCCGGTCCAGCTCCCAATCCGACCAGTTGCTCTGCCATGGACAACGACGTTTGTCGAAGTTCGTCGTAGGTGATCGAAAAATCATCATCGCGAAGCGCAATTTGATTTGGATAATGCCGGGCGATTGAATTGAACCAATCTTGAACAGTCGAGTAGCCACATGCGGGTATTCGAGGTTGTGCGAGCGGAGGCTTTTTGGTCAAGTCCGGGCGGAGCGCGACCGAGTCCGAGCGAAATGCCGGACGCCAAGCGACCTTCGAGATTGGGACTCGCGGTTGATCAAGCAAACTGGCGAGCAAATCCTGAAAATTCGTCGCGAATACTCGCATAGAATCTTCGCAAAACAACTCCCTGGCGTACACCATCATTCCGCGTAGCGCGTCGGTCAACTCGAAAATGAACTCAACATCGTAGTGGCAGGTGCGCTGCGGAACGTAGAAGCTCTCTTGCACAAGTCCACCAAAATTTCGAACTTCGCGCTTGTTGGGAAACAAAAATCCAGCCCGACCAGACTCCTCGCGATCTTGCGCTTTTTCGAATGTACATGAAACTTGAAACATCGGACTGCGACTGGGATCGCGAGTTGGCGCAATGTCGCGAACGATCTGCGCGAAGGGATAGCTCTGATGCTCGAGCGCGTCCAGCAACGTCTGCCCAAACTTCGAGACCAAAAGCGAAAACGTAGGGTCATGTTCCAAGTCTGCTCGCATCGGCAGCATATTGACAAAAAAGCCAACTGTGTGTTCGAACTTTTGATGTCCGCGTCCGGAAAATGGACTGCCGATTAGAAACGATTTCTGACCAGAGTATCGAGCCAGCAATACTTGTAGGCCACTATGGATCACGGCAAAAGGAGTCGCCTGATGCGCCGCGGCGAACTGTACGATACGGGACGCAATTGCGTCGGGAAAGTCAAGCGGTACCACGTTCGCTTGGCCGGAGAAATTTGCTGGTCGTGCGAAATCCGAGGGCAATTCCAATACGGTCGGCACTCCTTCCAAAATCTCACGCCACTTTTTCTGCAGTGATTCACGGTGCGGGCTCTGCAATAGTTGCTCTTGCTCGCGGACAAACTCAGCATAGTTACCCGGCGCCGTAGGCAACGGCGGAGTGTTTCCGGCAGCGAAACTGGGATAGGCTGCCTGCAACTCACGCAGCAACAATATCAACGACCAGAAATCAACTACGATATGATGTGTGGTTGCCAAGACAACGTAATCGTCGCTGCTCAACTTGTATACGCGAATACGCAGCAACGGTCCGTTCTCAAGATCGAACGGGCGCTGCGATTCGCGCTGAATTCGCTCTTGAATACGGGCCATTTCCCAACTGGCAGCATCTTCGACAATGAACTCCGGCGGCAGTCGAGCATGGACCCGTTGACGCAGTTGCGCTGCCGAATCAGAAAACGTGGTGCGCAGGCATGGATGGCGCTCCACCAGAAATTCGATCGCGCGCCGTAAGGCATGGACGTCTAGAGGCGATCGAATGCGCGTTGGCAAGAACACATTGAACGGCGTAAATGAAGGATCTCGGCGATACGCGTACCAAAGTCCCTGCTGGCCTGCCGACAACGGAAACTCACTTTCCTCTTCCAAACGCTGCTGCAACAACTTCTTCAGCAACTCCCGTTGCTGTTGCAGCGACAATTGCGACAAACTGGTTTCGATGTGTTTGATTTCAGCGCCCTGTGGTAACATTTTCGCGCATCATTTGAGCCAGTAGTTCGCTAACTTGTTGGTCCGGCAAACTGGATAATTGATCAAGTAGAGCACCCGCTTGCAGACCTGTGATTGGCGAATCTATCGGCACGTCCGAGGTACCCTCATCTTTATCGACGTGCGAATTCTCCCCTGCGCAGGAATCTAGCATGCCGCAAAGTGTATCGGAAAGGGAACTGAGGCTGGCACCGCGCATCAGCGCCGAGATTTGCAGGTTGGTACCGAACTGGCTCTCGATCCAATTTCGCATTTCGACGGCCATCAGCGAATCGAGCCCCAATTCCAACAAGGATACGCTGGCGTCGATTTCACTGGCCGGAATTCCCAACAGCGACGATGATTTGCCGCGCAACAAGCGATCCACCAGTCCAGATCGATCTGACAACGAGGTCGAGCGCAGTTGATCTACTGATACATGTTGCAAGTCTTCAGCGATCGTCCCAGGATTCTTGTTCCGCAGTAAATGAGCAAATCGATTCGAAACTCGATCAGTGACTCCCAAACCGCGCCAGATCGACCAATCCATGCGCAGTACGCTAAGCTGCCTGGCTTGAGTTTGCATGGCATACTCCAAGCAGTCGGTCGCCTGACGTACCGTGAAACTCAGCACCCCTTGTCTCTGCAATCGTTCACCCAGTTGTTGGCGCTCTGCCAAGTAACCAACTTCGCCGAGATGCCCCCAGTTCACCACCAGCGCCGGCAATGCCTGGTTGCGTCGGTAGTGAGCCAATCCATCCAGCATCGCATTCGCAGCCGAATAATTGGCTTGTCCGGCATGTCCAAAGATGCTCGACAGGGACGAGAACAACACGAAATGGTCCAGTTCTCTGCCCAAGGTCTCGCGATGCAGATTCCAGCCACCAAGAACCTTGGGTCTGAGCACACGATCGAGAGTTTCGCGGTCAAGATCGATCAGCAACCGGTCCTCAAGCACCATCGCGGTATGAAATATGCCACGCAGTGGCGGTAAGTTGGCATCGATCCAGTTCAGCACGAATCGCACATCTTCCGCCGATGAAATGTCGGCCGGAAAGGCGGTCACGCGAGCACCGAGTTTGGCGAGTTCATCCAACAGAGTTTGGCCACTGGGCGCGATCGATTTGCTACGACCGCTCAGTACCAGATGCCGCGCACCGTGTTCGACCATCCAGCGGGCGATCTCCATGCCAAAGCCACCCAAGCCGCCAGCGATCCAATAGGTAGCTTGTGAATTAAAAGCAATCGGCAAATAAGAACCAGGAAAGACATCGGTCGGTCGATCGACGAACTCGACCACGACCTTGCCGATGTGTTTGCCTTGTTGCATAAACCGGAACGCGGCATTGGTGTCCTTGGCGGAATACTTGGTGATCGGTAGAGGGTGCAGGGTTCCTTGATCAAACAAATTCACCAGTTCGCGCAACATGTGTCCCATCCGGTCGGGCTGTTGCTTGAACAGTTGATCGAGATCGATGGCAAAGAAAGCCAAATTATTGCGGAATGGAAATAGGCCCAAGGCCGCGTCGCCATAAATGTCGCGCTTGCCAATTTCCAAGAACCGTCCGCCAAGGGATAGTAGTTCAATCCCCTTTTGAATCGCCTCGCCCGCGAGCGAATTAAGAACTACGTCGACGCCTGCCCGATGTTTCGAGCGCACTTCATCCACGAAATTCAAACTGCGCGAGTCCATACACTTGCTGACACCGAGCTGCTCCACGTAGCTGCGTTTCTCGTCGCTGCCCGCAGTCGCCAGGATCTTCGCACCGGCCAGTTGAGCCAACTGAATGGCCGCCAGGCCAACGCCTCCACTGGCTGAATGTACGAGCACCGATTCTCCGCGCCGAATTCTTGCACAGTCGTGCAATGCATACTGCGCGGTCAAGAATGCAATCGGAATACCGGCGGCCTGCGCATGCGTCAGCGCGCGAGGTTTGCGAGCGACTAATGCGGCGTCGACCGTCACATGACTCGCGAACGCACCTGGAGCAACCGCGATAACTTCATCGCCAATGCGCCACTTTTCAACCGAACTGCCCAAGCGACTGATGCGCCCTGAACACTCTGCCCCTAACAGCACTTGCCCATCCGGCAATCCTGGGTAGAGATCGAGAGACTTCATCACGTCGCTAAAATTCAAACCAGTACAGATGACTTCGATTTCGATTTCATTGGGTTTGAGCGGTAACCGCGGTTTAGTGCGAAATTGCAATTCCTCGATCGATGCAGTACGGCCCATTTGCAATTGAAACGGCAATCTACCCGCCGCGTCCGCCGTAACTCGCTGTTCGGCTTGTGGCATGAATCTTTGAGCAAATCGCTTGCCTCCGCGCCATTTGATTTCGTCTTCGTCGTTAGACACCGTGACTTCGGCAACTAGATTGGCGATAGCTTCGTCGTCGACCACCACTGGAAGATCGATCAATCGAGTTCGCAGGCGAGCGAATTCGCTGACTACGACGCGCCCAAAGCCTATCAATGGAGTCTGTGCGATCGACATAGCCGGACAGGAAATATCATCGGTCTGGCCGCCCGATGTAATGATCATCATATCCGCCCGACCTAATTCTGCATTACGGTCCCAAGCTTGCACCAAGTTCAGTGGAGCCAACGTAGTCAGAAGCGTACTATCACGCAGCGCTTCGGTCGAAATAGTTGGAGGCGCAGGAACATCCAAAGCCCAACAGTACAGCAACTTGATTTTCCGGCCGCGGAACTGAGATTGGCAGTGGCGTAGGAACGTATCGAAATCCTCGGGCGACTGGCCGTCGATTTCGAATTCATGCTCGGTTAGGCGGCGAAAGCCGTTGCCGCGTCGAGCTACCACGAATTCATGCGACTGTTTGCCTAGTTGCGAAATCGTCCGCTTGGCGACATTGCCGTTGTCTCCGAGAACAATCCACAAATTACTCTGGTCGATCGACGCGCTGTTTTCGGGATTCAGCTCGCTCGATATCCATTCGTAGTTAAAGACGAGGTCCTGAACAGTTTCGGGTGTCTTGCCACTGGTTACTCGCTGGCTTTGAAAGCCGCGAACCTGCAAGCACAATTTCCCAGCGTCATCGTAAATATCTAAGTCAGCGACCATACGTCGGCGCGTCTTGCTGATCAGTTTGGTATGTACGGTAACGCGGCGCGATGGCGAAGAAAGATAACGAATCTCTTCAATTTCGATCGGTAAGTACAATCCGCTCAACGTGTGATCAAAATCGGCATCCGCGACGATCATCGAGTGAAAGCAGCCGTCTAAGAGCGCCGGATGAAAACAATAGTCTCGTGATTGGTCCGCCAAGAATGGCGGTAATGCGACTTGGACGATGGCTTCCCCATCCCGCCGCGATCCCGCGAGTAAGTTCTTAAACCTCGGCCCATACTCCAGTCCTAGTGCGGCACAATAATCGTAGCATCGATTGCCATCAACGCTCTCGGAGCACATGGCCAGATGGTCGGCAAGCGTAGCCGTCGTGCGAGTTGGTGGATCGCCAGCCTTGGAAACTCCGACGGTTGCTAGCGAAGTCCACATTTGCCCGTCCGACTCGCGGCTAGCAATTTCCAAGGAACGGCGGTCCGGACGAAAAACGGTTTCCAGCCACTGCGCACGATTGTCCGTCAGTATGCAAGGATTATGTAATTGCAATCGATTGAGCGTAATCGGCATATGCGGTGTCAAACGCTGCGCGGCCGCCAATCCGACTTCAATCAGTGCGGCAGCGGGCAAAACACATTGACCTCGTACACGATGATCTTCCAGGTAGTCTTGCCCGCGCAGTTCGATTCTTCCATGCCAACGGGGAGTATTTGCGTGCTCGGATTCTCCTAATAGAGGATGGTAATCGGTTTCTAGTCTCGCCAGCTTGGATTCACGTGATTCGGTCCACAAAGATAAAGTTTGAAATGGGTAGGTCGGCAGCGGGACCGGGCGTACAGGTTTTGCGTAGAGATTGGACCATTCGATGTCGAAGCCTAGTGAATAAAGCCTGCCCAAGCTGTTGAGCATTGTTGTAAAATCGTCCTGCTCGCGATGCAACGAGGCGAACGAGCGTACGCTCTTGCGCGATGTTTGGAAACACTCGGTGATGGAATAGGTCAACACCGGATGCGGTCCTAACTCAACGAGCACACCGAATCCTTGGTTGGCAAGTTCCCCTATGACTTCTGCAAAACGTACCGGTTGGCGAACATTGTCCCACCAATATCGAGCGTTTAACTGATGGCCTTCGATTTCTCGACCATAAACGGTTGAAAACAGTCGCGTGTGAGTTGCGCGTGGAGACAAATTGGCCAGCAGTCGCAACAATGGTTCGCATACCGGTTCCATTTGTGGACTATGAAAAGCGTATTCGACCGCCAACCGTTTGCAGAAAATGTCCTCGTTCTCTAGTCGTTTAGCCAGTTTGTCGATGGCATTTTGGGTACCCGAGATGGTTAACGACGACGGCCCGTTGATGGCTGCGACTGAAACTTCTCGGTCGATCCCGTCAAGCCATTTGCCGATCTCGCGTTCGGGCAAACCCACCGCCAACATGCGACCCTGCGACGACGCAAGGTCCATGCAATGGCCTCGAAAGAAGGCAACTTGGCATGCTTCTTCCCAGGCTAATGCGCCCGATAGATAAGCGGCAGCGATTTCGCCAACACTGTGGCCAACCAACGCAGTGGGAACGATTCCCCAACTTTTCCAGACTGCTGCTAGTGCAGTTTGGATAGCAAAAATACTTGGTTGTGCAATGGAGGTTTGTTGCATGCGCGAAGTAGTTTGATCACGGTTCAGTTCGGCGACCAACGACCAATCGCCATAACGCCGAAACTCGCGATCACACTGTTCGATAACTTGTCGAAAAACCGGGCAGTGTTGCAGCAACTGTCGACCCATTGCCCACCACTGTGGTCCTTGGCCTGAACAAACAAAGGCAATGCCACTGGAGAGTTGGGACGCAGTATTTTCGCGAGACGGTTGCTTTTCTGCATCTGTTTCGTGACCTGCTAAACCATTCAGCAAGTCCGTGACGTCTTTACCGCACACCGCCGCGCGGTATTCCAAGTGTCCGCGGCGATGAGCGGCGAATGACGCTAGCTCTTCGACAGAAAACTGTGCCCCGTGCGATTGCAGCCAACCGATCATTCGCTGTTGGACAGCGTTTAGCGACTGTCTGCTGCGAGCCGATAGCGGTAACAAACAAGGTACTATGTTACCTTCAACGCGGCTGTTGGAAACCGCGTAGCGGACAGGTGAAGTGGAGCTATATACAACCGCGGTCGCGGCATCAATTGGAGCATCTTGCAAAATTACATGTGCATTTGCCCCGCCATAGCCGAAACCGTTGATACCGGCCAAGCGAACTCCGTTGATCGCCTGCCAGTTCTCCAGTGCTTGAGGCACGCGTAGCTTGAGTCGATCGAAATCGATCGCCGGATTCGGTTCTTGCAAATGCAGATGGCTGGGAATCTGCTGATGATAGAGCGATAGAGCCACTTTAATCAAACTAGCGATCCCCGCACCGGCTTCGAGGTGCCCGATGTTGGTCTTGACCGACCCAATGATACATGGTCGCTGTGGATCGCGGGCTTCGCCAAGAACTGTACCCAATGCGTTGGCCTCGATTGGATCGCCGACCGGCGTTCCGGTGCCATGCGCTTCAATATATTGAATATCGGCAGGGCGAATACCTGCTCGCTGACAGGCAACACGCAGCAGAGCTTCTTGCGCAACTTGGCTGGGTACCGTCAGGCCGGGCGTACGTCCATCCTGATTCGTTGCCGTCGAACGAATTACTGCATACACTCGATCTTGATCTCGCACAGCCGCTGAAAGTGGCTTGAGCAATACCATTCCCGCACCCTCGCCACGCACGTAACCGTTAGCGCGCGAGTCGAACGTCTTGCAGCGACCGTCTGGTGAAAGTACTCCAAGTTGGCTGAAGGCAACATAGAAATCGGGCATCAACAAAGCGTTGACGCCGCCTGCCAACGCCAGTGTACAATCCCCGCGCCAGATGCTCTCGCAAGCCAAATGCACTGCGACCAAAGATGATGAACAGGCTGTATCCACTGCGACGCTAGGACCTTTAAGGTCGAAGCAATAGGAGATTCGATTCGCGGCAATGCTATGCGAACCGCCCGTATTGCTATAGGCATCGATAACGCCACGATCCTGGTGGCTGAGGTTCGACACGGCATAATCGAAACTGGATATGCCTACAAACACTGCCGCGGCTTGACCTGCGATGAGTTCCATGGGAACGCCACCATCCTCGATGGCTCGCCAAGCTACTTCCAATAACATGCGTTGCTGTGGATCCATGCCCGCCGCTTCGCGCGGGGAAATTCCGAATAACTGCGGATCGAATCGATCGATATCAGCGACGTAGCCACCCCATTTACTTTGAGTCTTTCCAGGTTTGACAATGTCCGGGTAAAAGTACTTCAGTAGGCTCCATCGCTGCTCGGGAGTTTGGCTTACCGCGTCGGTTCCGTTGGCTAGCAAACGCCAAAAGCTCTCGACGTCGTTCGCATCGCCTGGAAAGCGGCAGCCAATTCCGACAATCGCAATCGGTTCCCCGGCAGAAATTTGCTTTTCAATTTGCACAGGAGATACCGCGATCGACGCGGTGCGTTTCTCGCAAGCATCGAGTCCGTTCGAGTGCGAATTCAGCATGTTGCGGAAAACTCCAAATTAATAAAACCGGAAACGGAAGGGTTCTCAATCAACAAAGTGCCCAAAATGACTCCCTCAAATGGGAAAGTGTTTTTCCATGAACCAATCATGCTGTGGAAATCTCCATGACTCGAACAGCTCCATCTATCGGCAGAGCTTTGTCGCGAAACAACAATATCAACAGTTTGTGCCGCATAGACGCCCAGGGTCGAACGGGTAAATCCGAAAGTTACACCTAAATGCGAATCAAACGGTGCAATCGCCGAAACCAACACCGTCAAATTCAGCCAGGCACCAATTAAGCGACCAGCCAAAATGTCATGCACAATCATACGCTCGGAGATCTCCGGTTATTCGCCCTCAATTTCCACCACAGCTTCTCAGATTGCGCACATCGCGCCGGTTCGCCATTAAACTCAATACCATTCAACGAACGTGGGATAAGCTTACAGCTTGTCAATATCTTGTGCAAGCATTGGTGAAACTCCGCTACAGGTTGACAAGCTGGAAGCTTATCCCACGTTCGTTGAACGGCATTGCCATTAAACTGGGGGTTTTAGGGCGAGTGTATGTTATCCGATGTCTGCGGTTCAATTTACCCCACTCTTCCAGGTTCAAGTCGCAAGATTCGCGGGAACATGTAAGGTAGAGCGAGAATGAACCGAAAAAAGTGCCAGCATTAGCGTAGAAAATTTCTGGCTCTAAAGAATCGCATGTGCGTTGACAGTCACAGATTGAACGCCGCAATTGGCGAGACAGGAGAATTGCTTAGATTTTTTAGAATAACGATTTGGCACAATGTCTGAAAAATCCAACCGACGTTGGTCGAATGCCTGGAGCCTCGATTTTTCTCGAAGCTCCGCGCATTTGAGTATTGCAGCTTTAGTACTTAGGCGAGCGGCAGATGGGAATTTACCAATACAAGCCCGAAGCGCAAGCGAGTGAGAGCCTGGATTGACTCGTGCGTGGTTTCGGCACTCGCTTGCGCTTCGGGCTCGTATTGGTACGAGTCAATCTGCCGCCCGCCTAATCGCAATACCGTTCAACGAACGTGGGATAAGCTTCCAGCTTGTCAACCTGTAGCGGAGTTTCACCATTGCTTGCACAAGATATTGACAAGCTGGAAGCTTATCCCACGTTCGTCGAACGGTATTGCGCCTAATCGGGAATGCTCTAGAATTGAGTACCTGCTCCGTTAGTAGCGATAGTGCTCTGGCTTGTACGGGCCATCGACAGGGACACCAAGATAATCAGCTTGGTCTTGCGTGAGCTCGGTCAACTTGACGCCGAGCTTGGCTAAGTGCAAGCGAGCAACTTCTTCGTCCAACTTCTTGGGCAATACATAAACCTTCCTGGCATATTTGCCCGATTCGCGCTCGGTCCAGAGTTCCAATTGAGCGAGCATCTGATTCGTAAAGCTGCTGCTCATAACAAAGCTTGGATGTCCTGTGGCACAGCCAAGGTTCAGGAGACGGCCTTCTGCAAGAATGAGCACTCCGCGGCCGGTCTCTTTGAAGCTGAACAAGTCGTACTGCGGTTTGATGTTGGTTCGAGCTACCTGGCCTGCCTTTTCGGCTTTATACAATCCAGCCATATCGATTTCGTTGTCGAAATGACCGATATTGCCGATCAGCGCTCGGTCCTTCATCCGCGTCATATGCTCGACCGTGATGATATTCTTGTTACCGGTCGCGGTTACAAAAATATCTGCTTGTCCGACTACATCATCCAGGACCTTGATTTCGTAGCCTTCCATAACCGCTTGCAGCGCACAAATGGGATCAATTTCCGTGACGATAACTCGGCAGCCCTGTCCGCGCAGCGATTGGCAGCAACCTTTGCCAACTTCGCCGAAACCGCAAACCACGGCGACTTTGCCTCCCAACATTACGTCGCTGGCACGATTCAGGCCGTCGACCAATGAGTGTCGGCAACCGTAGTTGTTGTCGAATTTGGACTTAGTTACCGAATCATTGACGTTAATCGCTGGGAACAGCAATTCGCCTTTGCGTTCCATTTCGTACAGCCTAGCCACGCCAGTGGTCGTCTCCTCGCTGACGCCGCGAATCGCTTTGGCCATCTTGGTCCACTTGCTAGGGTTTACTTTCAGCTCTGCGCGAAGCAAATCTAGGATCACTCCCCATTCTTCAGGTTCGGTTTCCACGTTGAATGCCGGTACTTTCCCATCCGCCTCATATTGCACGCCTTTGTGAATCAGCAGCGTAGCATCGCCTCCATCATCCACGATCATGTCGGGGCCAGAGCCATCGGGCCAGACTAGAGCTTCGTTAGTGCACCACCAATATTCGGGCAATGTCTCACCCTTCCAAGCAAAGACAACCGTGCCTTTGGGATGGTCCAGCGTGCCTCCTCGGCCAACCACAACTGCGCCCGCCGC
Organism: Planctomycetaceae bacterium; assembly: GCA_005798335.1. Taxonomy (GTDB): domain Bacteria; phylum Planctomycetota; class Planctomycetia; order Pirellulales; family Pirellulaceae; genus Aureliella. Next base: position 16,160 of record SYJV01000215.1, read on the forward strand.
AGAATCCTGCGTCGAGAAGATATTGCAGCTTACCCAGCGAACGTCTGCTCCCAGGTCCACGAGAGTTTCAATCAACACGGCGGTCTGGACCGTCATGTGCAATGAACCCATCACTTTCACTCCAGCCAATGGCTGAGATTTCGCATACCGCGCACGAATTGCCATCAACCCCGGCATTTCGTCTTCGGCCAACATGATCTCCTTGCGACCAAGATCGACCAACTCTTGGGCTTCGGCTCGTTTACCTGTAGCCAACAAGTCAAAGGCCTTGACCTTGAACTTCAATCTCTCCGGCGCGCTTTTTTCGGTTCTCACGGACTTTGGACTCGCAACTGCACTCATATTCTTTACTCCCAAGTTTGAAAAAGGTCTGCATTAAAATTAGGCTTGCTCTAACTCAAAAAACGATCGTCAAATCATTCATCGATAAACTCTGTCTACACTTATCGAGTTCATCGTTTCTCAATTTCGAACGGCACTGGCGGCAAACAAGCCTGGTCCTTTGGCAACAGGTTCGGGTGGCAGCAATTGATACTTGGCCAACCGTAAACCCGCTGTATGGCACCACTGTTCCAGTTCCTCTCGGTCAGTTCCCAATCTCAGATGCCCCATTTCGAATCGATAGGCCTGTCGATCATGAGGCAACAAATCAATGATTACTAACGAAGCGTCCGACTTCAGCACGCGAGCCGCTTCCGTCAGCACTTCGGCCGGGTTCGGCAGATACGGCAATACCAACACCAACCACGCTGCATCCAAAGCGCTATCGCTGATCGGCATCCGGTGCAACTCCGCACTCTCTAGATGCACATTGGCCAACCCAGCTAGACGTGTCTTGGCTGCCGCCAACATGGCCGACGAACTATCAACCGCAATTACTTGTCGTACAAACGGACTTAGCAGGTGAGCCAACGGCGCCGATCCGCATCCCAATTCACCGACAATCCAGGTCGATGGCAAAACTGAGGACAATGCAAACGCATCCAGCTTTTGACCAAATAAGTCGACTCTCATCCGGTCCCATTCTTCAGCGGCTGCAGAAAAAAACTGCTCACTGCGCGACTTTCGTTGCGCGACGACTTGCCGCATCCGCTGCAAGTCATAATCCAGCGCTTGTTCAGGCAACGCCTGGTCACTCACCCAATCCCAAAGCGAATTGCGAGATTTCGACCAAACCTCCTTGTTCGTTCGGTATAAATGGATCGTGCCATCTTTACGGCCAGCAATCCAGTCGCCGTCCGCCAGCAATTTTAGATGCCGACTGACGGTACTCTGAGGAAGCTGGATCGCAGAACATAGCTCCGTTACCGACAGCTCCTCAACGGCCAACAAACGCAACAACCTAACTCGGGTTGCGTCGGCCAGCGTCTGCAGCCAATCTAAGGAACCAATGTTCGTTACCATCAAACCACCTTATATCTATCTATCCGGATGCTCAATTATTTTGCACTTGGATGGCTTGTCAAGTTAGATTTGAGGTTTTGTCAGTAAGAAACCTAAAAAAACTTATGGCGAAGAGTTTTGGCAAGGAGTTGTCTACCGGATTATCCGTCGTAAATGGTGTCCTTAGCAACTCGTTTGTGCTTGCTTTTCATGAGCCCATTGTTATTCTCGATCATGTTTTGCGAGGCTGATAGATATAGTGTTTCTGTCGCTTAGGATCGGATTCGTCTTTCGAGGTGGGTGTTGCAGGCGCTAGTTGAGGGGCAGCCACCAACGGAGGCGCCGGTAAGTTTTGCGGAACTGATTGCGAAACGTCGCGAATCGGTGGCACATTTCGCGGTAAGTTCTCGGCAACGGCCGTTGGTTGGTGCAGTCTCGCGGACGGCTGAAAAATCGATGCGATGTCCATCGCGGCCGACTGTTGATCCGGCCACAAGGGTTCGCGAATGCGGCGTGGAGAACTCAGTGTTACCGGACCATTGTGAATCGGCGATGGTGTACGCGACGACTCCTCTTGCAACGCATGGCCCACGCGGTCGGTCGTGAGCGGATTCATGGCTGGCTGCTGAACCCATGGAGAATGGTAGGCAGCGACTGGCGTGCTGGTGCCATTCCTGTTTTGATTTGGAATTTCGTTCGACGTTTCGCTCGCCTCGGTCGCATGATTGTTCAGCCATGGTCGCAGAGGCTGAATTGGCAGGCGTTTGGTTGCATCGCTGTCCGGGCGATTCCCTCCAACGCCGGCTGAAAACTTCGCCAGATCAGCCAGCGACGATGATTTATTTTCGATCCAAGTTGGTGTGACTTGAGGTCGAACTGGAGTCGGAGTATCCATTGGCAGCGGCGCAAACTGAGCCTTGGCACCGTGCTGCAACGAGACTTCAAAATCTACTGGCCAATGGTCGTTGAGCGCTGGCGGTTGCTCATAGGGAACTTGTTTTCGAGAGCGTAGAAATGGTAGAGCAAGAACTCCGCCGATAGTCATCACCAGGACCGCGCGCCTGCGTGGACCTGCGTCGAGGAAGAGTCGATACATGGCACAACCTTATCGGTAAACACCGAAGATTCCTACCGCGCGTGCCACGTCCATGCGTTCTTTGCGGCAATTCGTAAAGTAAACGCTATCATGCATTCACGTTCGCTTGCACGATATCGGTTGTGTTGAAGTTGCAAATGAGCAAATACTGCGACTTTCCACGAATGTCAATTATGGAAATTTGCGCGAGTAAAAAGCCCTTGCCGATTGCGGTTAGGCGAGCGGCAGAAGGGAATATACCAATACAAGCCCGAAGCGCAAGCGAGTGCGTCCATCCAGGCGTATGTCAATCCAGGCTCTCACTCGCTTGCGCTTCGGGCTTGTACTGGTATATTCCCATCTGCCGCTCGCCTAAGTGCGAGTCGACGAGTTCATCGGTCTTGTGGGAGGCTAGCCAAATCTTCTTGGTCTTTGGATCGGTTTGAGGCTTGTTTCATTGCTCGCAGCCACCGCAGCGATGAAAAACGCACTCCGTCATATTCGTCGGCCGTGTCATACAACTCCTGAACGCTTGCTTGCGCAAGCCCCGGGATAAAATCGAAGATATCGAGAAAGCCGAATTCGGTAACCAACATCATGAGGCTGCTGGCACGAACGAATTCCAATGTCACCGGAAATGTTTGCTCGATGCCCGTGGCGAGATCGATTTCATTACTGATCCAACTAGCATTGATGGATGACAATACAGCAGCGAGTCGGACTTCATTTTCCTCAGTGCGCAGGAATACAATATCTGTATCTTCCGTTGCACGAACGTATCCGTGGTAATTGACGGCCAAACCACCAATGACGACAAAGTCAACTCGATGTTTGCACAGCGCGTCGATCAGGCGATTCGGGAACGTAACGTCCATCAACTATCTCCGTTCGACGCGAAGCATAATTTCTGCGCAGAAAATGCTGATAGCCTTCATCAGATGCGTGCAGCAAGGCAGATGCGGTTTGCTGTAGTTCATAAAATGCGGCTAGGCGCTCGCCGGGTGATCGCCGCTGCTCAAATCTTCGGCGATAACGATCACGGCATTCAATCGCGTCCTGAATTTCCTGCGGAGTCATCGAACACCCTATGACAGAGACAGTTGGGTTTTTGTGTAGTCTGAACTCCAATCCAGTGTACCGAAAATGCCATCGCGGGACCACCGTTTCAGCGATGTCACTCCCCGAGCACGACCTTGCAACAACCAAAATCAAGAGAGCCTCCGGTCGTTCGCTTTAGAGCCAACTCCTTGTTGAGTTGGTAATAAATGAACTTGCCATCTCGATAGGTAGTGACAATGGCTGCGTGGTACAGGACTCGCAAGTGATGCGAGATCTTAGCCAAATCCACTTCCAGCAGGTCGGCCAAATCCGATACGCTCAATTCGCCGTAGCCGAGAGCGCGAATAATCCTCAGCCGATTAGGATCGGCCATGGCTCTGAGATACGAAGCACAACGCTCGCTGCTTTCCGACTCTCGATCTTCAGTCGCTACCACTATACACCATAGATTCGAAGATAAATCCAATGGCCGCCACTGGACCACCTGCTACATTGTAATAAAAACCGACTATCTTGTGTCGATAACTTGCCGAACAATCTTACATGCGTCAGAATGTCAGATTGTCTAGTTAGTAGATTACACGGTTCCAACTGAAAGTGTAGAACATGGGACCTTTGCATCGTCGGGGCGCATTTACGCTCGTGGAGTTGCTGGTAGTAATCGCAATTATTGGCGCGTTGGTTGGTTTGCTGTTGCCAGCGGTTCAGGCCGCTCGCGAGGCTGCGCGGCGCATGGCCTGCGGCAACAATCTAAAACAACTGGGGCTGGCGGTCCACAACTACGAGAATTCTCACCGACGATTGCCTGCGGCTGGTCAGGGTACGAATTACGCCTCCAATCCGCCATCGACAACTTTCAATCAACATTCCGCCTTTACTTCACTGCTCCCGTTCATCGAGCAGTCGAACATATTTCAGCAGTTTGATTTCAATAGTTTCTATAATCAAACTGTCGTCAACATCGCTGCATCCAAACAAGCGATTCCCATCCTGGTTTGTCCATCCAATTCCATCCGCCCATCCAATCGAGACCGAGATGGATTCGGGTGCGTGGACTATCCTCCAATTTATTACATCGATATCGATCCCAATACCGGTTTGCGAAATCAAAATCTGCGAGCCGACGCAGGATTAAATGGGACGTACAGCAAGATCGGTGAGATTACCGATGGACTCTCAAATACCGCCTTTTTTGGCGAAGATGCCGGTCGCGATGAACGCATGCACGCCAAACACATTTACCCTGATCCCGTGGATGGGCAGAAGCGAAGAATCTGGCGCTGGGCCGATCCGGACAACGCAATCGGGATCTCGAAACCCATAAACAACAATCGCACTCCGGTCGGTGGTCCGCCAGCGTGTCCTTGGACTGAGAACAACTGCGGGCCCTTCGACGAGCTTTTCAGCCAACATGCAGGAGGCGTTCAACTACTTTTTGGAGATGGCTCGGTTCATTTCATTTCAGAGTCTATTCAGGTCGCGGCGCTCCGCGCGTCGATCACACGCAGTGGCGGCGAGGTCGCTGCCGTCGATCGATAGTCGAAGGTCTAGCCGCTATAGTAGAGACAATCCTTGAAGGTCCCAGGATTGGTGCGGGAGTCGTTTGGATAAACTGGCAACTCGGTCGCGAGATCGTGAATTGCTCACGTCGCGCTTTAGCGACAGAAACCTTCGGAGCATACAGCGAAGTTTCTGGTGCTTTCCAGAAATTTCTCTTCGTACACTTGCCCAGCCGGCGCCGGTGAGACCGCACCAGCTCAAGTCCTGGCTTGGTCCAATTTGTTTTAGAGCAAGAACACTTGATTCATTTGCTCGGCGATATCCGTCAAGCGTTGTCGATCACCACCGCGAACTTCCGCAGTTGCCCAGCCGCGATAATCGATGTTAATTAATTCGCGGCGGACTTTGTCCCATTCGATGCTTCCTTTGCCCATCGGCACATCGAAAGCTTTGCGCATTCCAGAGTCCATAGCAATTGCGAGACTATATTCCTTGACGTCCAGCTTGCGTACACGCTTTCCGAGCACTTCGATCCAGTGCTGCGGCCAACCCCAGCGGACGACATTGCCGATATCAAAGTAGGCTTGCACATACTCACTGCCGATTTCATCAATGAACCGCGCCATTCCAAGCGGCTCGATCAGGTAGCTAGCCCACACGTTTTCCAGCAAGATCGAGATCTTCTTTTGCTCCGCGTGGTCCACCGCGCGTCGCAGGATCTCTTGGGTTTCGCGGTAGTTTTGTAGGTATGATAGTTGAGTGTCATATCGAACAACGTGCAGCACCGAATTGCCACCGTAAAATTCCGCTTGCTCGATGGCACCAATCAGGTCGGGATTGCTGGAATTGAGAACTCCGTGAATTGGAAGACCCACTTTGTCGCCGGCTGCTCGAATGGCGCGCACTTCGTCTGCTTCGCTGGCCTGCAACAACGCCCTGACTTCGACGCCGTCGTAGCCAATGTCCCTGAGCATCTTGAACTTGTCGGCATGCGAGGCATTGCCAGCAACCATGCTGTACTTCACTGCTTTGCGAATTCGTCCACGCATCGCGTGGGTCGCATCCTGCGCATCGCATCGAGGCGTCCTGGCAACCGCTGCAACAGTCGTCGCGGTCATCGTCAACAAAAAATCACGTCGCTCTCGATTCACTGCCGACATGAATTGAACTCTTGTACACATATTTTCGAGTAATACTGGTACTGGATTTCGATCTGAATGGCCAAGAGTGGCCGTCTTACCGTTATTGAATAGTCGCTCTTGACCGCCATCGCTAAAAAACACGCTTGTCAGCTCTAGCCCCTGGCGAGTCGAAATCTCAGTATAATGTGCTGCAGGGCCTGTACCAATGTACCATGAGGCATCAGGCATACGCAGCTTTATCGCCAACCAATTGAGCAACTACGAAAGGTCTGACCATGTTACCTGCGCTTACTCGACGCGATTTTCATCAGCATACGCTCGGTTCATTGCTGACCTGGTCATTGCTGGAAACGCTGTTCTCGGGCGAGGCGTTTTCGAAAGAAGTCAAAGCCATCGCTGCCAAGTGGCTCGCAGAACTGAACGCGATGAGCCAGGATTTGAAAGCGAAAAAGCTCGACCAGATTCAATGGCAAAAGCAAGTCGAGCAACTGTATGCCACTGTCGATTTGCCGGAACTGCTCAAGTTTATCGATTTCGAAAAACTGACTAGCAATATAAAGACCAAAGATCGTGGAGAACTAAGCTTGCGCGCCAAGCTGCCGAGCGTGGAAGGCTTGCCCACAAATCTCGTGTTTGGGCACCAAGTGTTCGCGCTTGACAAGGAGCGCTCGGTTGTACCCCACGGACACGACAATATGGCCACAGCGTTTATCATCCTGCAAGGTGATTTTCGAGGTCGACACTATGATCGATTGGAAGATGAACCAGCGCACATGATCATCACGCCAACGATCGATCGCAATTTCGGACCGGGCGAGTATTCCACAATATCCGATATGAAAGATAACGTACATTGGTTCCAAGCCAACTGCGATCGTGCGTTTATCTTTAACATTCATGTGATGAGCGTCAAACCAGGTCGCACGGGCCGAATTTACATTGACCCCAACGGCGAAAAGATCTCCGGCGGCCGAGTTCGCGCTCGTAAGATCGATCACACCGAAGCCAATAAACTATACGGGTAAGGTAGAGTTGAACGATTGTCTTCAATCGTTTTAGCCCATTAGTATGCACTCGTATTTTTTTTTCGCATGTGTCCCCAATCGCCTGTCCAGGATACTCGCCTGTGCAAATGGATCGATTATGAGCAATCGGGGACAATTGCTCTACTCTCACAGGATTGCCAAACGAACGAAATCTAAGGCAGCTTTGGATATGCGATGGTGGATGACATCGGGATGGCCGCCGAGCGGGCGAGTTTCGGCTGTGGTTGGAACGCCGCGTTGATATAGTGCCAAGGTGACATCGCTCGCAGCCATCGGTAAGCCTTGTTCAACACTGGAAATATCAGGATAGGGCCCGCAGGCTAGGCCGATGTCCGCTGAAAAACGCTGTGCAGCGGCTTCGGCCAAACGCGAATACAGTTCATTCGGTGAGCTATCCTGCCGGTCGAGTCCCAGGACACGCTGCGCAGTGCCGACATCGGGTAATGCCAAGCCGCCCAAGTACAGTTGAGATTGAGTTGAATTGGTTTCCAGCATCCAATTACTGATCCAACTCGCAGGGCCAATTTCAATCGTTGCAAGCGTCAGATTTCGCTGGTCCAACAGACATTGCACGGCGTCCTGAAGTTCGTCGTCACCGGCGCCGAAGATCAAGTTACCGAGCGCGGATTCTATTTCGTGTACCGTGGGTTGAATTTTACGAGCGTATTCGTCTGTGTTGGCAGCAATGTCGGCAATGCGCAGTGAAATTGTCGCTTGGCTGACTGTGATACCAACTCGTGGAATGCGGTCGCGTCGAATGAGGTCGGGCAATTTCGCTTCGACGTCACTCTCGCCGATGCCGAAGACTTTGATTGTGTGGTACCGGAGCGATTGTCCGGCGAAACCGAAATGATCGGAGATGGCCGGCAGTACGGACTCGTGCCACATCTGTTTCATTTCTGCTGGGACCCCCGGCAGCGCGAAAATTCGGCAACGGCCACCTCCTTCTTGGCCGACCGTCATATCGATGCCAGGTGCCGTTCCGTGGGGATTGTGGATCGCCTGGCTGCCACGCGGTAGCATAGCTTGCGCGCGATTACGTTCGGGCATCGGTCGGCTGCGGCGCGAAAAAATGCCGATGATATGTTCGAGCGAAGCGGGATCGAGCAACAATTCTTGACCAAAAGCACTCGCCAGTGCGTCGCGCGTGAGATCATCCAGCGTTGGACCCAGACCGCCGGTCGATATGATCACATCGGCTCGCTGACTGGCCGAGCGAAAGACTTCGATGTTATCGTTCAATTCGTCAGCTACGGTAGTATGGCGCGCTGTCGCGATACCGATATCTGCTAACTGCTGGCTAAGCCACTGGCTGTTCGTGTCCAGACGCTGGCCGCTGGTCATTTCGTCGCCGATGGAAACGATTTCAGCTTTCATCACACACGTTTTTCTTTGCGAGCCGTCTCGATCTTCTCAATGTTATGCAGCTTCCCTTTTCCGGCTCCTGGACATGACTGGCAGGTATCTTCCCAATCTTCTTCAGTTCGCAGATTGGAGTCCCAGAATGGCCAAGTGCGACATTGGATTGGACGGGCTGAATAAACCATGCAATGACGAGTTTGAGGATCAAGGAAAATGCAATCACCATCGGGGTACTCGGTCAAACTGCGCCGGTTGCCGACTTGGCGCACAAATTTATGGCAAAAGGTCTCGTCGTCCATGTCCATCGCTCGAGCCATGGCGGAAATTTCTTTGGCGTTCACCCAGACGAATCCGGGCGCACCGCCACAACATCGTCCGCACTGTGTGCAAGTGAATCGCAGGCCGTCTTTGTACCAAAGCTGGTCGATATCCTTTGCTTTTGCAGTCACAATCAGTTGTTCTCCGCCAATCCTCGGCGCACGAGCAACGCGCGAACTTGAGGTTTTTCGCCGCGAAAGTCAGTATACAAACTCATCGGTTCTTGGCTGCCACCGCGCGACAGGATTTTGTCGCGGAACAGCTTTCCTCGCTTGTCAGTCAAACCACCGGTGGTTCTCAGAAAATCGAACGCGTCCGCGGCCAGGACTTCGCTCCACAAATACGCGTAGTAACTGGCCGAGTAACCTCCTGCCCAGATATGCTGAAAGTAAGCGGTTCGATAGCGCGGAGGCACGGGTTGGAAATCCACTCCGAACTTGGCCAGCGATTGCGCTTCGAATTGCTCCAAATCTTCCGGAATGGAATTCGCCGCGAGAGTGTGCCATTGCAGGTCGAGCAGAGCGGCTGCAACGTACTCGAGTGTATCAAAGCCCTGATTGAATTTTGCGGCCGCGAGGATCTTGTCCAGCAACTGCTTGGGCATCGGCTGGCCTGTTTTGTGATGTTTGGCAAAGTTTGCTAATACCTCAGGATGAATTGCCCAGTCTTCGTGAAATGTCGATGGGAACTCGACAAAGTCGCGCGGCACTGAAGTTCCTGAAAGCGTGGGATAGGTCACTTCCGAAAACAATCCATGCAGCGCATGCCCCATTTCATGAAACATCGTCGTTGCTTGATCAAATGTGATTAACGCAGGCTCACCGGTCGCTGGTTTGGGAATGTTCATGACGTTCATCACCACTGCTTTTTCTTTGAGCAAATGGGATTGATCGACAAAAGAACTCATCCAAGCACCACCCCGCTTGGATTCTCTTTGAAAGTAGTCTGCATAAAACAAACCAAGCTGTTGGCCATTGCGATCGATTACGTCAAAGACGCGGACATCTGGCAAGTAAACTGGCAAATCTTTGCGCTCGCGGAATTCGACTCCGTACAGTCGTCTCATCGTGTAGAAGACGCCATTTCGTAGTACGCTGTCCAATTCCAAGTACGGGCGAACTTCGTTTTCATCCACGGAGTATTTCGCTTTGCGAACTTTTTCTGCGTAGTATTCCCAGTCCCACGGCATCAGTTCGAAAGCGGCTCCCTCGGACTTCATCAGCGATCGGATGTCGTCCGCTTCGGCGCGGACTTTTTTCATCAGCGTTGGCAATAGGTCGGTCAACATGGCCAGCGCCGCCGCAGGCTCTTTGGCCATTTGGTTCTCAAGAGCAAATGCGGCGTGGTTTGCGTATCCCAGCAAAGTGGCTCGTTCGGCGCGGCGCTTGGCGATATCGCGGATCAACGGGCGCAGGTCGATCGCACCATTTCGCCCCAAACCACGATTGGCCGAGGCTTCCCACACTCGCTGGCGTAGAGCTCTATTCTTTAGCGAAGTCAGCACGGGTTGCCGAGTCGTATTTGTGATGGCCAGCAGATATTTACCGGCAGCGCCTCGCGATTTGGCAGCTTCTGCGGCCGCAGCGATATCGGCAGCGTCCATGCCCTCCAAATGTGCTGCGTCTTCGACGATTACTGCAATTTCTTTCGTTACCGCCAACAAGCTCTCCTGATACTTGGTGGTCAACGACGAAAGTTGTTCGTTGAGCTCACGAATTTTCTTTTGCGCAGCATCGTCCAATTTGGCACCGGCGCGAACGCAACGTTCAAATTGCTTTTTCAGAAGCTCGCGCTGCTCGACGCTCAGGCCCAGTTGATCGCGCTGTAGGTAGAGCGTTTCGATCCGCTTAAACAACGCCTTGTTCAGGAATATATTGTCGGCATGTGCTGCTAACTTTGGCGCCATGTCGGCTTGAATCTTCTGAATTGTCTCATCGGTATGTGCTGCAGCCATGTTGGAGAAAATGTTCTCGACGCGCGACAGCAGCGTACCGGTCTTATCGAGTGCAGCGATGGTATTGTCGAACGTCGGCGGGGCAGTGCTGGACGATATCAGTTCGACCTCTTTGATTTGTCCAGCCATGCCAGCTTCATAAGCTGGTTGATAGTGTGCATGCCGAATCGCGCCAAAGTCGGGCGCTTGAAATGGCAATTGACTAGAACTCAACAACGGATTGCCGTTGGTACTGATCAAGTGGACAAGTGGCTGAGGAGTAGATTTCTCACCGGACAAAGTTCTGAGTTCCTTCTGAGTGCTAGAGTCGGTCGAAACTGGATACTGCGCGCCACATTGCGAGGCTCCAACAGCCAGGACGGCGGACAACTGGGCGACTAATCCGAGACGAATGCGGGTAATTCGATACATAGTGTTTATTCGCGGATAAACGGATTGAAAGCGACTAGTGACACCAGCTACGCCCGACGTGCCAGCGCGAATTTGCTCGATCATGCCGTGACTCGCCAGCCATCAAAGGCCAAACGATCGTTACAGTCGAGCGTCGGCCATCGCTTCCGCGAATGCTTGTGCATGAATTTGGACGGTATTTTGCCACAATCGCATGAGTTCGGCGAGCTCTGACCGGCTTTTCGACCTAGGTTTCAGGGAACATTCTCGCTGGGAGTCAATGCGTGAGTACGTTCACGTAGTGTGAGTTACGGCAGATTAACTGCACCAAACAAAGCCTTCGATCACCCCCTCAAGCTTGGCCCCGCGAACCTGAAGTGGCTTCCGCGCGTTCCAAAGCTGATCGAGCGCTTTGCGTTGAATCGGCAACTTGGTCCAACGAGGAAGTAAGTCCTCGATCAAAACACTAGAATGGGCTGTTGTAATGGAGCTTTGCGAACTGCTTGGCCGGATTTCAGAGTTGCGTGGCGACGCGGAGCCCACTGAGCTGTGCCGCATGGCTTTGCTGATCTGCAATCGGAATCCCGATCTCGGCAAGCTGGACGCGCCTGGGGCGCTCGAACACATGTATCGCGAAGTAACGTTACAGCTTCAGTCGGCAACCGATCAACACGGTGCTGTGGCCGAAGAACTCGATTCTCTGGCCAGTACCGAGCCATGCCAATTCTCCCCGAACCATCTCTGGACCTTGATCCGCGCGATCAAAGTACAAAGCCACATCTTGCACATGTACCTGGGTCCTGTCGAAGCTATTGCCTGAGCACGGCTACTGTATTGACAGGTTCGCATTCGTCGCGATTCCCACCCATCTTCCGAAGTTGGGATAGTTTTTGAGGGCAAATAGGTGCGAGTTCAAGAGAAGCGGAATCGGCCAGATAAGTGAAAGGGAAATTTTTGAGCGATTCTCAATCACACTCGCCGGTGTTGCTGTTCCATTATCCGTCCTCACAGTCGGCGGGATTTGATTACTTGAAGCGAAGTGTCAAATTGCAATTTGGCTCGTTAACAGACCAACAGCCCGTAGGCCAGCATCCGATCCGCCCCTGGATCGCTGAAGAATTGCCACAAGCCTTCAGCGATTGGAAGTGCGAAGTGGTGGCGTTAGAGCTTGCACGCAGCTTCCGGGAGAAGGTCACAATTCTGCACGCAGAATTTCACCGTCCAGTTACCAGTTCTACACCCGATCGATTCTCCCGTCACTACGCCGATGCCGCGGCGCTTGCGACTCATCCGATTGCCAGCCTGGCAATTAACCAAAACGCATTGCGGGACCGCGTTGTCGACTGGAAAAGCCGGTTCTTTGGCAGTACATGGGCGAGTTACGCAACAGCGAAACCAGGCACGTTTCGTTTGGTGCCACCTGAGAGTCGGCAAGATGCATTGAGGCGTGACAATCAGGCAATGCAGATCATGTACCTGTCAAAGGCTCCATCGTTTGACGTCATAATTGAGGCACTTGCGGAATTGGAAGCGTGGAGAGGCAATCCTCTATTTAGTCAACTGGAAGATCTATTTTTAAAAATCCAACCTGAGGAATAGGAGGAAACAACGGCTATCTTGCCACTGTACTTATTAAGAAGGTGATTGACGGGAGGTAGTTACCGAGGTCATCATCTACCTGTTTTTTCTTAGGAAAAGGAGGTAGCCATGACCGTTGCACAGGTTCCTCAAGAGAAATCTCAAGACCGTCTGCCGCGGCATTCATTGAAAGTTCAGTCGGAGATTGGTTACCATCAAGCTGTGGCCCGCCACCAGGCCAATCGCAGTTCTTCACTCGTCTTCAAACCCGAAATCTGAGAACTTCAACGTCCGGCAGTTCTCTGTCACATCACGAACGAGTTTGTCACTGGCACCGTCCGGGAGCCGAACTTGGATTTCGAGAGTGATCTCGACTTCTGCCCCAACCAATCCGCTCAGGTGTTGGATCACCTCCTCTGCGATCCGCGATGCGTCGCGACCCATGCGGAGCGGGTCTAAACGAGTAGAACCGTGGAATCGAGTCAACTTGGGAACTGCCGGATGCGTTTTCCCTTGTCCGGTTTTTTGCAAAGGCACGGCTAACGCGCTGGTTGGAGAAGAGCCTACGGCGTTACTTGACACGAATGTCGCAGTGCCTGGCTCGCTGCTGATTTGATCTACCGAAGCAGTGGCGACTTCCTGGTCATTCGCAATCTGGGAGGCAGCCGCTTCGGGTTTCACAAGGAGCGATTTGTTGTCAACAACGACACGAATCGACGTTCCAAATTTCAGACCCTGGTAACGACCTCGGGCTTCGTCCCAACTTTCGGCATAAGCGAATCCTTCGTCCTGCCAGATAAGGCTGGAAACACCATCCTGGATGGCGGCGATCAAGACCTGCTCGTCGCGGAGTCGCGGCAGGTACAGGTAACGTGCCATGTACTCGCAAAGCTGTTTGATGCTGACATGGTTTCCGGTCCATAGCGGGATGCGGTCCAATTCCGTCCGCAGTCGAACGGCCCCCATCTGGACCAGCAAAGACTCTTCGTTTTTGAGCTTCTTTGCCGCCCGGGTTGCAAGACTGTCATGCCCCTGGAGCTTCAGGTCGGTCCAGTCCAGGTCACCCTTCGGATCGGGCTGGCCGGGAACGAGCAGCCATTGATACGCCTCGGCAATACGCAAATCGACGGCCTCGTTGGCACTTTTCCTCTTGGTTTCCGCCTGACGAGATTGGAACTGGTCGAGGTTCAAAGTGACCTTGTCGTCCCAGATGGTGGACCATGCCAGAAACTGGCGGACCGCCTGCTCCAGTTCGCGAAGACGGTTCGCATCACCTGCCAGGAAGACCAGCGTGTTCTTGTAGTTTCGCGGCGACGATCCTCGCGAATCGAGGATGGATGCCGCTTCGCGGCGCGCTAGGCTGTTGGGGTCCTTATTGGAATGCGGGAACTCCGGCGAGAGGATGACGAGTCGGACTTCTTTCTCGTCCGGTACGTCGCTGCTTTGCACGCAGGCATGAACCTTTGAGAAATCAGCCCTTGTCCGAGCTTCTTCTCGGAGCCGTTTGACGATCTCGTCGGTCACCTGGTCATCGGAAAGCTCACCGGCCCGGTCGTCTGCCAGTCGGGCAAACGTCGGCTGTGTCGAATACCAGTAGCGTTTACCATCAACATAGAGATAGGTCGCGCTGTCCGTGAGACGCCGTAAGGCATCGCCGAAGGTCGCGACCGACTCACCGGGCTGGACGCAACCGAGTTTGACCTGCCGTTCGTCGATCCCTCGGTATGCGGCTCGCAGAGTCACTCGCTGACTGTGCTTGTCTGTTACGGGTTTGACATACGCTCGATTTGAAGTTCGCGACGAAAGATTGAACGAGCAGATTAGCGGTGTTATCGCACCGCACGCCGGGTTAGGGCATTTGACGGTTCTGGCCCAGAGCCAGGCGATGACGGTGAGTTGCTGTCCGACGTAGGGGAGCAAGTCGGGGCGGTCTTGGGCCATCTCGGCGGTGACTTCGACCTTGGGATACAGGTGGCCGATCCGCTTCTCAGCTTCGTCGCGCATCCACTGCCCGTAGTACCGCACGTCCTCTGCTAGCCCCTGCGCTCCCGTCCACGTCGCCGTCTTGAGCTTCCCCTTCCGCGACTCCGGATTGACCGGCGGGCGGCCGGCGAACTTCGGTGGAATCTCGATGAGCGCTTTGTTGATCAGCACCGGTACCGGATTCAAGTCGCTGGCATACGCCCGCAACCCCAGCCGCTGAGCTTCCAAGGGAATTGAGCCGCCTCCAGCAAACGGATCAAGCACCGGCGGCGCATACTCGGCCAAGAATGCTTGACCACTTCAGCAGGTGGCAAACGACTGACATCAAACGAGAATCGCACTCGTCCAACTTTCTTGCCAGGTCCCAGCGATTGTGAACGACTATGGCATCGCGTGACCAAATCCCAAGCCGTCCAAGGTCGCTTCGCATTTTCGTTCGTCAGTTTTGAAATCTCGGATTGTTTGCTCAGTTTCCCTGTCTCGATCAGCCGCGAGGCCACGCAGCGCGCGATCTCGGCACGTGCTGTCCGAATCACCTGTGGATTGTTGGAATTCTCCCACATCACCAATTCTTCGATGAGGTTGCATAACTCAGCCCGTTTGAGTCCGGCGGCTTCTTCATCGACCGATCCGTCCAACTTTCGATATTGCGGATCGCTGTCCGGGTCATCCACTAGTGACGCGAACGATACAGCTCTACAAGCTGCCAACGGACGCCGTGCCCACCACAGATGCAAAGTACTGGGATGTCCATGCCGAATGGACTTCTCCCGCGCCGACTCCGCATTGATGGCTGCAAGCGGCAACGCGACTTCAATCAGTTTCTTGCGATAAGTTTCTGTCATCGGTTCCCGCTTGTTTTCCGTTTGGTTTTCGGCGCCTGCCGCCGCATGTCAGCCTTGTGATCGTTACTGTCCCCGGCCGCTTCTGCGGCGGCCATCGCGTAGAACTCGTGCAGTTTCGACTGCAACAGTTTCTTATCTGGCAGAGCAGTCTGATACTGGGCAACGAGCGCCGGGGAAGCAGACCGGCTCAGTGCGTACTTGACGACTTCGTGATCCTGCGTCGCACACAGCAGCACTCCGATGGAGGGTTGCTCGTGCGGCTTCTTCACATCTCGGTCGAGGGCTTCCAGAGTGAATTCGAGCTTGCCGAGGTACTCAGGCTCAAACTCGCCGATCTTTAGTTCGAAGACCACCAGGCAGTTTAGTTGCCGGTTGAAGAACAGCAGATCGAGAAAGAAGTCGCGGTTGCCAACTTGAATCTGGTATTCGCTGCCGACAAAGCAGAAATCGCAGCCAAGTTCGATGAGGAACTCCTTGAGATGCTCGACCAGCCCGCTGTGCAGATCGGCTTCCGAATGCCCGACGGAAAGCTGCAGGAACTCGACAAGGTAAGTGTCGCGGAAGATGGTGGCCGCTACTGGATGAATTTCTCTCACCACTGGTGAGAGATTTGGCGGCGAGAGCACGACCCGCTCGAACAGGGCGCTATTGATCTGCCGTTGAAGGTCTCTCTTTCCCCACTTCTCGCGGATTGCAGCGCGGAGATAGAACTCGCGTTCTTCGTCTCGCTTGCATCCACTCAGAATGGCCAGATTGTGAGTCCAGCTTAAATCTCTCACCAGTGGTGAGAGATTTGGTTTGTTTCGATAAGTCTCGTAAAACTGCCGCATTCGCCACAGATTCTGGGCCGAAAACCCTCGTGGATCCGGGCGTCGCAGGCGGACATATTCGGCGAGTTGCTCGACGGTTCCCTTGCCCCAGCCATCGGCTTCAATCTTCCGAACGATGAATTCGCCGATGCTCCAGTAAAGGTCGATCAGCACCGTGTTGACCGCTGCGACGGCTAGCGTTCGGGCGGAATCGATCAGGCCCAGCACTGCATCGAAATCCGCCTGAGGCTCGGATGCGACGGACAAGGCGCGAATCAATCCGACGGACGGTCTCGCCTTCTTCTTCGCGGCAGGCCGTTTCGAGTTCATGGCCTCCTTTGGCGCGGATTTCTTCTTTGGTGCTGACTTCTTTTTCATGCGGGCTCCCCGGAATGAGCCAGCAGGCTACTTATACTGTAATTGACGCTGGTTGCCTTGAAGTCCGGTTCCTGGTCGAAGGGACTACGGAGGTACCGCACCTCGAATTGATCTGGATCAAGCAGAACAATGGCAAGGATGAATTCGTCCGGCTTGTTGAGTCCAGTGAGAATCTCGTTCTTCGTGATTGTGACGGTGTCTGCTCCGCGAACGCGGCCCTTGACCTCAAGGAATCGCAGCAGTCCGGTGTCGGGAATGGATGACTCGATGTCGTAGCCGAGTTTTTGTTCGCTCACGTCTTTCGGCTTGAATCCGAGACGACGTTCCGTCTCCATAACAGCTTCCATCGCCCTTCGCTCTGACTCTTCCGTGCTGAGCGCAAAGGTCGGCGGGGCGGAGGCGGCCTTACCCTGCGCCTTCCGAAGCATGCCAATCGGGACGATCATGGCCCCGCCGAACACAACCGGAGGAAGCGGAGAGAGCTTGCGTTCCTGGTCGAGTTCGGCCAACCGCTTCTGCAATCGGCCTGTGAGTTCGTCTGCGCGTTCCCTCGCCTTGCCCGAATTGAGCTTGGCATTGACCTTGCCGGCAAGTTCTTGGTCTTTCAGTGTTGCGGACCGGTGATCCCAGAAATTGATCTCCTTAGTCAGCCGTTCTTTAACGGCAGCCTTGGTCTTGTCGATCAGTTCTTCCTTCCGGGCACGGACTTCCTGCAAGTGTTCGGGGACAAGGTGGACGGCCGCGTGTTCCTGTGCCTGGGTTTCGAGATTGCCACGAAGCCAGTCCGGGGAAACCTGCGCTCTGCTCGCCTCTGATTCGTCCGCTGTCGGCGGACGGTAATCCAGATATGGAGCCGGTCCTGCATTGCGGGTATTTCCTGACTCGTCCACTTCCACGAACTGGAGCCGTTTTGAGACGACCCGACGATTGCCGTTGCGGTCAATGCGGGCGTCTTGAATTGAGTGTTCCAGGAACAATAAGGCCCTCGGCTTGTTGCCATCGTCAGTCTCGTCAATCAGCACGGCTCCGCGCTTGAGCAGATCGCGGTGTCGCTCGATGACGAGATCGAGCGTCGCATCCAGCAAGGGGTGGCCGGGACAGACGAACGCAGCCATTGCCTTGCCCGGAAGGTTGATGAGGTCCTTGTGGAAGGTGATGCGTTCGTATCGTGGCAGGACCGGCGATCCGCGCCCGATCTCGCGATCGCGGTTGCGAATGACCGCCGGAACATGCTTGACCTCATAGCGATTGGATTCGCGTTCGTGGATCGTACCCCCGAGCAGCTTGAAGGCCTCGATGAAGAAGGATGCAATAAAATGCGGTTGGAGCCTGCGGGCCTCGGCCCGTTCCATCTCTTCACGGATTTCGCGGACACGACTGACATCCATTGAATCGTGTGTCAGCGCCCTGCCTTCGATGAGTTCTTTCAGGTGACTTCGTTCGGCTGCGTTTTTGTCCACAACGCGGAAGAGTTCCGCCTTGCGTTCGGGACTGTCCCCATAGCGAATCGCCTCGATCATCAACTGTCGCAGCGGTCGATCATCGAATGTGAGTTGCCCTAGCACGTCAAACACCTGGCCGCCAAGTGCCGACCTGGCTTCTTCCAGCTTCTCCAGCAGCCGGTGATAGACCTCGCCTTCGCGCGTGTCACGGGCCACGAGATTCCATAGATGGCAGACTTCGGTCTGGCCGATACGGTGAATTCGGCCGAACCGTTGCTCGAATGACGACGTGGCAAAGGCGTTGCACATCAGCAAAGCCTCGGTGACGCAGTGCTTGTCGTTGTTGAAGCTCGAAGCTGACGTACAGCAAGAGTTAAATGACGGCAGAATTGCGGCCAGCACGGCCTACGCGATTGCCCGTGCATCGGAAGAGCAAACTAAACAGAAGTTGCTCGAAGCGGCTCGCAATGGGCAGTTATCACGCGACGATGCTTCCGAAGCAGTCCGCAAGCGAGCACCAGGCGGCGGGAAAGCCTGCAAGATCGCCTGCCGGCTTCCGGGCAAGCTGGTCACGACTACCTGCCAAGGACGGTTGACGTTGCAGGATATCGAAGGGATCTGTCAGCAGTTGTTGCGTGAGAGCCGCCGTGCCATCAAGCAAGGTTTGGATGTTTCCACATTTGAGCGAGTCCTTGCAGATTTGAGCCGTCAAGCGAGCGTTTAGTGGGACCACGTTGGTCCCTTATTTTCTAGGTCGAGTTTTGTAAAGGAGAGAGATGTGTCGAGCGTACAAAAACCGAAAATAGGCGCTGGCCATGGCATGGCAATGCTTAGGTCCGGATTCAAAGAAATCGGACAAGTTTTACCTGCGTTTCCTGACAGCATGAAAGTGGTTGAGGAATATGGCTTGTTTGGGAACACTTTGCCCCAGGAGGTTTACGACCAAAAGCAATCGATGTTGCAAGAGCTTGAACTGAACGAGCCCGAAATGGAAATGGGCCTTTAACACCGCACACCGCTGGTCGCAATTCGATCGGCGGTGTTTTTTCTTTCACCTGTAGGTTGATCGCGATGATTGAGATTGCAACACCGCTGCTGACGGTAAAAGAGCTAGCGCAGCGTCTTCGAGTCTCGGAGGCGACAGCCTACATCCTTGTAAAGCAAGGAAAGATCGCGTCGTATCGAATCGGCGGCAATCGGGGTGCGATTCGCATTCGTCCCGAGGATGTTGTGGCTTATTTGGCATCAGCTATGCAACCTGCATCCAATGCCATGCCCTTGACGAAACCTGTCAGGATTCAGCTTAAACACATGAAGCTGAAATAGTCGTTTCGTTCCCGCAGCTACAGCCAGGGCATCGAACTTTCCTTGCAGTGTTCGATTAATAAACCCCGACACTGCGTTCAGTGCCGGGGATGTGTTGGTTGTGTCCCGTCCAGGTCAAGCCTGAGCACAAGCCGTAGTTTGTGAAATAGCCTACGGCATTTGACGGGACGAGTTCATTCGCCGATAGCTTTCTTCGCCTGAGCCCGCATATGCTCTGGATTGTGAGCAAGGTGTTGGTAGACTCGCGACAAAGTGCTGGGATCGTTATGCCCCATCAATATCGCAACCGTCAGCGCATCGACACCCGATTGTAGAGCTCGCGTTGCCCACGAATGCCGCAGCGCGTAGAGGGAATACCTGGTCGCATACTTGGATGCGATGGCATTGCCGACTTTAACCCGCAGAGATTGGTTGACGGGAATCGTGCCATCCGGCAGTTTGATTTGGTAGTTGACCATTTGCTTCAGATCGAGTCCCTGCCGTTGCATTTCGGCCTTACCCATCCGAGCGCGGAGCCGGTCGACAGCACAATTGACCGATACCGTTGTCCATGCTTTGCCCCGAGTGTTCCTGAACAGTTTTCCTTCGGGAAACTGTGCCACCAGCTTGCGGGTGACGTCTAACGCAAAAGCCGTCAGGTACACGATCCTTGGTCTTTTCTTTCCTTTGGCTTCGCTAACAGGCATTACCCAACGAGCATTGCGCTCATCGAAATGACGTGCTTCGACCCGCAGAATTTCTTGGGGTCGACAACCAGATTCAAAGGTAACGCGACAAAGTTGGAGAAAGGTCTCGTCACGAATATACGAGCTGAGCACCGCAAACTCGTCTGCAGAAATACATATTTCGCGACTCTCGGCACCTGGGACAGCCATGTCCGCAATCGGATCGTCTGGCGTGTAGCCAAGCTGTCTGGCCCATTTGGTACACCGTTTGACCGAACGTAGTTGCGACGCGACGTCTTTGAAAGATCAGGATAGGAATCGACCCATTCTTGTACGTGAAAGGGCCGGATCTGATCTGCCGGCAGGTCTGCATACCGTTGGCAGAAGCGTTCTAGTCGGTAGCGATACCATTCGAACGTATCGGGTGCCCGATTGGATTTGACCCAATCCAGAAACGAGTCCGCGATGGCCGCAAACGATTTGGATGAAACTTTGGCGGCATTTGGGGATCGCATGAGTTCGTAGTAGCGTTTCATGGCGGCTTTCTTGTCGCCACCTAGGTTGTGTCGAACTCCCCCAATTGTGACGAACCACGCGTTGCGATCTTTACGGTACCAGGGTTTTGGCTGGCGAGATATCTTGGACTTCCTTCGGCGTTAGAGACACGAAATTAACGTGCAAGCCTGAGGATGCGATGAAAGCAGTTAAGCAGGCTGCCTAACTACCTAACGCGAGAAAGGGTTCGATTGTGTACCGAATTCAGTACCCGACCATTTTGGAATCGACGTAAGTCTAATACACCCGGCAGGATTCGAACCTGCAACCCTCGGTTCCGAAGACCGATGCGCTGTCCAGTTGCGCCACGGGTGCTTGCTTGTTTCTTGTGCAGAATATCCAATTTCCGCCTACGTTGGGTTGCTTTCTCCGCAGTGTTTAGAATCTATTGCTCGCCACGGCTCTAGAATCAGGTTATGTTCACTGGTTTCGCTCAACCTCACTGTGCGGGTTTGGTAGCCTTGAGGCTGTTCATTGTGGGTTGGTTTTCCAAACATTCAATCAAAACAATTTAACAGCCAAGCTGTGAACTGACAATATCCTCAATGTGTATTCTGATTGCTTATAACGAGTGTGTTGATGGTTGGAAGACGATAACGCAACGAGACTGGAAATACTTGCGTTCTTGTTGCTGGACGAATTGCTGGCTTACTCAGCAGTCCAGGAGTATTGCGATTCTTGCGAATGACAGACCATGTGAAGTGCATCTCAAGTGCCGACCCGCTTGTCGATAATCGCAGTGCGAGGCCTGCGGCTAGTTCCAGTCGCTTTGGTTACTATAGAGATGCCATCGAGTACGATCAGCACGAGTATGGAAATTGCCGTCGAATTCGACTTCGACATTTTTATGCGCTGGCTCGTTTGTACCTGCGTCCGTCTTCAATGCTTGCCCACTAGTGGACTTATTCGCAAATGCGATTTCGAGCACTCCATCTACTGTTTAGCCTTAGAACGTTTGCCGCGCTGATACTCGTTACAGGTCTGATCTGTTTTTTTAGGGCGAATACAGGGCGGGCACAGTTGATCGAGGCAGCGCGTGCGGATCATCCGGCTCAGATGCGACAGTCGATGGATTTGTTCAAGCAACATGTACGAGCGATCCTACGTGACAAATGCCTGAAGTGCCATGGCGGCGAGTCGATCAAGGGTGAGTTCAATTTGGCCACGCGCCAGTCGTTGGCAAATAGTGGGATGGTGGATCTCAAGGATGTCTCATCTAGCCACCTGATGCAATTGATTACTCATCAGGCCGAACCTCACATGCCCAAAGACGCTGAAAAATTGTCGACGACCGAGCTAAATCACATTCGCCGGTGGCTTGAATTGGGCGCCGCGTACGACGCCGACCTCGCGTCGCCAGCGCTGGAGAGTAGCGTCAAGAACAGTTTTATTACGCCTGAGGATCGGCGGTACTGGGCGTTTCGTCCGCTGGCGCCGGTCGCGCCGCCGCTGTTCCCTAATGAGTCTTGGATGCGCACGCCGATCGATTATTTTATTGCTCGAGGACTAAACGAGCATGGGCTTCGGCCAAACGACTTGGCCGATAGGCGACGGCTCTTGAGGCGAGCTTACTTCGATTTGATTGGGTTGCCGCCTCCGGTTGACAAAGCCGAGCAGTTCTTGAACGACCCCGATCCACTGGCCTACGAAAAACTGCTGGACGAATTGCTGCAGTCGCCACATTACGGCAAACGCTGGGCTCGGCATTGGATGGATATCGCTCGGTTTGGCGAATCGCACGGTTACGAACAGGATTACGATCGGCCCCACGCGTACCACTATCGCGATTTTCTGATCAAGGCGCTCAATCAAGACATGCCCTACGACCAATTCTTGCGATGGCAACTAGCAGGCGATGAGTTGGCGCCGGAAGATCCATTGGCTTTGATGGCAACTGGTTTTTTGGGAGCGGGCGTCTTTCCGACTCAGTTGACGGAAAAGGAATTTGAATCCAGCCGCTACGACGAACTGGACGACATGGTTTCGACAATCGGTTCGTCGATGCTGGGCCTATCGATCGGTTGCGCTCGCTGTCATGCGCATAAGTTCGATCCGATTTCGTCCAGCGACTATTATCGCATGGCAGCGAACTTTGCAACCGCCATTCGCAGCGAGATTGAACTCGATCTACATGCCGAGGAAAACCAGCGCTCGCGTCGAACGCACGAGGAGCGATTGGCGGCGGCCGTGGCGGAATACCAGTCCGATCGATTGGAGAGCGATCTGAAGGAAGCGATCGCACGATTCGATACGCGGCAGGTGATCAACGACTGGACACTGATGAACGTGGAGCAGGTCCAATCCAACGCCAAGACCAAATTCGTGCGCCAGTCGGACGATTCATGGTTGGCCGAAGGTTCGGCGCCAGGCAAGGAGATTATCAGTTGCACGATGCGCACCGATGTCGCCGCGATTGCCGCGATTCGACTTGAAACCCTGACGGATGCATCGTTACCCAAACTGGGACCGGGACGAGCCGATAACGGTAACTTCGTTCTCGGTCACTTTCGGGTTTCGTGGCGGGCGAAAGATGGCCGGTCGTACGAGCCTGTCAAGCTGATTGCCGCTCGCGCGACCCATCAACAAGATGAGTCAGCTTTGTCGGTCGCTGCATCGTTGGATCGAGACGCCGCGACGGGCTGGGCCGTGGATGGAGGCGGAATCGGCGCGGATCAAGCGGCCGTTTTTGAACTTGAGAAACCGCTGGCTACGAGCGCGGGAGGCAGTCTCAAGATTGAGTTGGTGTGCCAACATCCCAATGGCAAGCATACGCCGGGACGCGTTCGGCTGTCGAGTGCTAGTGCGAGCGGACTGGTGCCCAGCGTTGGTCTGTCAGGCGTGAGTGAGCCTTTATACGCCGCGCTGTCGCGATTGAAGATGAAATGGGAATCGAACGGTCCCGACCATGCACTGGCAAACGTCTGGTTCGCCAAGTCGCACGCGCCATATCGCCAGTTATTGGATGTCGTTGCGCAGTTGGAGAGTGCTTGTCCGTCGGCGCGGATGACCAAAGTAATGGTGACAACCGAGGGACTTGCACCGATGTCGCATCACGCCGATGGACGAGGGTTTCCCCACTTCTATCCCAATGTGCATCATTTGTCACGCGGCGACGTAGCGCAGAAGAAAGACGTGGCGCAGCCTGGATTTGTCGAGGTCCTACAGGCGCCGGATCGTGACACGTTGGCTTGGGCGATCAAACCGCCGCCAGGCTGGACGCGAACGAGTTTTCGTCGCGCGGGATTGGCCAACTGGTTAACCGATGTAGATGGTGGGGCCGGAGCGCTTGCGGCTCGGGTGATTGTCAATCGCTTATGGCAGCATCATTTTGGACGCGGAATCGTGGCCACTCCCAACGATTTTGGGTCGCAAGGCGATCGGCCATCGCATCCAGAATTGCTCGAGTGGCTGGCAGTGGATTTGGTGCAACATGGATGGAAACTGAAGCGATTGCACAAAATAATCATGACCAGCGCGGCTTACATGCAATCGAGCGCCGAGGATGATGCTCGCTCCAAGACGGATCGCGAGAATCGATGGCTATGGCGGTTTCCACCTCGACGATTGGAAGCCGAGGCGGTGCGCGATACCTTGCTGGCCGTGTCGGGCGAATTGGATCCAACCATGTTTGGGCCCGGAGCGTTGGATTCGAACATGCGTCGGCGCAGCGTGTACTTCTTTATTAAGCGCAGCCAACTGATTCCCATGATGGTCCTGTTTGATTGGCCCGAACATCAAGTAGCGATTGGCCAACGCGTCACGACCACTGTGGCTCCGCAAGCGCTGGCGCTGATGAACAGTCCACAGTGCCGTCAATACGCGGAAGCATTTGCCAAACGCGTTTTTGTTACGGATAGGCCCACGATTGTACGAAGAGCGTACGAATTGGCGCTCGCGCGCAAGCCTACGCTTGCCGAAGCCGAATTGGCGGAACGATTTCTTGAGGAGCAAGCCAAGGTTTGGCGTTCGCTGGGCCACTTTGCCGACCAAGCTAGTGAAAAGGCGGCGGTTGACTTCTGTCATACGCTCTTGGCCATGAACGAATTAATCTACGTGGATTGAAGGGCGAATCGCATGAGCCACCCAGATCGAAGGAGTCCTTTGCAACCGATGCCGACGATCGGGACGGATGAGCCGAGAAATTGGAGCCGTCGCGATTGGTTGAGCCGCGCGGGATGCGGATTCGGCTTGTTGGGATTGGCAGGCATGTTGGTTGCGCGCGGCGATCGGCTGGCGATTGGCGACGAACTAGAGTCGGTACGTTCGCTCAATCCACTGGCGCCTCGTGCCAGCCATTTTCCGGCGCGAGCGAAGAAAGTAATTTGGATCTTTGTCAACGGAGGTCCCAGCCAAGTCGACACCTGGGACTATAAGCCTGGCTTGACGAAATGGAACGGCAAGTCGATGCGCGAGTTCGATGGTGGTTTTGAGGACACGACTGGGTTCTTCAAGAATTCGGTCGGCAACCTGATGCAATCGCCTTTCAAATTTGCGCCGCGTGGCCAATGTGGCAAGATGGTCTCGGAGATCTTTCCGCACTTGGGAGAGCATGTCGACAAGATGGCTTTTGTTCACTCGGGTTTCAGCGAATCGAACAACCATTCTCCTGCTCTGTTTATGATGAACTGTGGTTTTCCACGCATGGGATTTCCTTGTTTGGGATCGTGGGTCACTTATGGATTGGGCAGCGAGAGCGACAACCTTCCTGGGTTCGTAGTGATGAGCGATCCGAAAGGACGCGGCCTACCGAAAGGGCACGCGGCCAATTGGAGTTCAGGTTTTCTGCCCGGTGTTTACCAAGGGACGCACGCCAAGCCGTCTGGGCCGCCCATCGAGAACTTGGCCCGGCCGGCTGGGATGTCCGATCGCGCTCAACGCGATCAGCTCGACTTGCTGAAGCAGCTTAATCAGCTCGGATTGGCGGAACGGCCCGGCGAAGCAGAATTGACTGCGAGGATCGAGAGCTTTGAATTAGCGTACCGCATGCAGATGGCCGCGCCAGAAGCGCTGAGTTTGGACGACGAGCCAGAAACGCTGCGCAGTTTGTACGGCGTCGATCGATCTGAGTGCGATCATTTTGCGCGGCAATGCATGATCGCGCGGCGATTGGTGGAGCGCGGCGTGCGGTTCGTACAGATCTATTCCGGTGGTATGGAGAACCAACGTTCGTGGGATGGTCACTCGGATATTCAAGGGAACCATTCTCAGTTCGCTGGAGAAACGGATCGTCCTGTAGCGGGATTGCTGACAGATCTGGAACAACGCGGCCTGCTCGACGAGACTCTAGTGATTTGGTGCGGCGAGTTTGGTCGATTGCCGATCGCTCAAACAGGAGAAAAACCGGGTCGCGATCATAATCCGCATTGCTTCACCGCCTGGCTGGCGGGAGGCGGTATCAGGGGTGGTGTCAGCTACGGTGCGTCCGACGAAGTCGGTTACAAGGCTGCGGTTGATCGAGTCCATGTCAACGACTTGCACGCTACGATCCTTCATTTGTTAGGCATGGATCACAAGCGTTTGACCTACAAATATAACGGACGTCAATTCCGCTTGACCGACGTCGGCGGACAAGTGATTCAAGCGATCGTCGCGTGAGGTCGATGAATCGCGCTGCGAAGTCATTACGCCAACCTCAATTTTTTAGTTCCAGTTCAGGGCGCTATGTTTGACGATTGGTCAAGAATTTTCCCAGATTTAGATTCACGAATTAAGAATCTGAACACCTATCGTACTCGCGGAATTAATGATTCATGCGATGGGCAGCTCGCTGCATGCTCGGCACAGATCGTCGTGCAATGATTTGACGGGGAGAACATCTTTGTGAACTGAATTTGGGCCAAGATCGCGCAACAAACGACACGCTGCGAACGATAACGAACGATGATCGTAGCGCTCAATCCAAGCTCGACGCGCGGGCATTTTCTCCGGAGCAATTGGCCATATGCCAGGCCTGGGTTTGAGATGATCGTGGATGCCAATACGCCATGGCTTGGGACTCACTCGCGCTCTAAAGCACCGTTGATTCTTGCACATCTTTCGAAAAATCGGATCAACTTTGAGAGCGGCAAAGAACTGTTCGACTTCGGGTGCCAGTGGATCAAATGTCTGGTGAGTCGCCAGTACGCGCAGCCCGCCAGGTGTTCGATATACCGTCACACTCCAACCAGCGTGAGCATCCACGAACCGCGCGACCTTAGATTCATAATACTCCTGTGGGTCCCCCGCAAATGAGTTCCGCAAAGCGTTAGCGATGATCAGTATTGCGAATAGGGAGATGTTTGCTACAGCAAAACTCAGTAGTCCAGATACTAAGGGCCTGTGAACAAATAACTTTTACAACTTTCGGACTCGAGGCGTGAGCGAGTAGTTCCACTCGCCGTGGA